>CAZOXB010000076.1:0-14674 GCA_964583635.1 uncultured Opitutaceae bacterium
CTGGCACCCAGTTCAAGCAATCGCATCACGGTCAACAACGCGGGTATCAAGGCTTGGAGCGCCCAGTCGGTGAATGTGCGCTTGGAGTACTATTTCCAAGGCATTGGGCAGATTTCGTTGGGAGCGTTTCGCCGCAACTTCGACAATCTGTTCGCGGGTACGCTCTTCCGTCCAACACCCGAATTTCTGGCACTGTATGGCTTGGATGAAGCGACCTATGGGGATTATGATGTATCCACGCAGTACAATGTTGACGGCGCAGTGCGCGTTCAGGGATTGGATTTCAGCTACAAGCAGTCGCTGACCTTTCTTCCCGCTTGGGCACGGGGGATCCAAGTGTTCGTAAATGGCAGCGCCCAACGCACCTCCGGTCCGAACCTTGGCAGTTTTACCGGGGTCAACTCGATCCCACGCAGTGCCAGCTGGGGCATCAGCCTCACACGGCCAAAATACAATGCGCGCGTAAATTGGAGCTACCGCTCCCGCCAGCGGCGGGCGGAAGTCGCTGCGGCGTCAAGCATCGAGCCCGGAACGTACAACTGGATCGACGAGCGGCTCTTCGTTGATGTCATGGGTGAGTACTACCTCTGGAAGCGAGTGGCGGTTTTTGCGAATTTCCGCAATCTGCTCGGCGCCCCGGAAAACTTGCAGGTTGCGGGGCCCAGCACACCCGAGCATGCGCGTTTCCGGAGTCGCCAGGAATACGGGGTTCTTTGGACATTCGGTGTCCGCGGCACGTTTTGAGCAAAGCTCACCATGCGGAAATCTTCGACTTTCCACCTCCTGACGGGCCTTCTGCTGTGTGGTTTGGTCTATGCCGGGGATCCCGGCAAGGATCGCCATGTGATATTGATTTCGATCGATGGGTTTCCCGCCTACCTCTGGCACGATCCGGCCTTGCCACTTCCCAACCTTCGGGCGCTGGCGGCGGGAGGTGCCGAAGCCAGGGCCCTCACCGTCACCAACCCGACCGTCACCTGGCCGAATCATACGACACTGGTCACGGGCGTCATGCCTCGTCGGCACGGGGTCCTATACAACGGATATGTGACCCGACAAGGGGCTGGGCGCACGACGCACAACGCACCTTGGACAGACAAGTCCATCATGGTGCGCGTCCCGACAGTTTACGACGCCGCATTTGCGGCAGGGCTGACGACTGCTGAATGCGATTGGGTCGCGATCAGCGGGGCGAAGACCATCCATTGGAGTTTCGCGGAGCTGCCCAAACCCGACAGCCTTGTGGCTGCGGAAATGGTTGCGGCCGGCCGGGCGACGCGGGAAGAAATCGAAGCGGCAAGCGGAGGCCGCGAGCGGCGGAATATTGTGAGTCGGGACGAACTCTGGCTACGTGCGGCCCAATTCATCTTCGAACGTCACCGGCCGAATCTTCTCATGCTCCATTTGTTGAATTCCGATTCGAGTCATCATCGGTACGGCCCCGGGTCCCTTGCGGGGATTTCCGCGCTGGCATTGGCGGACCGCCTGGTCGGAGAAATGGTGCGCACGGTCGATGCCAGTGGCGTCAGGGACAGGACCACGTTCATCATCACAACGGATCACGGTTTCAAGAAGGTCATGACGCATGTCTATCCGAACGTGATGTTGAAGCGGGCCGGACTGCTGCAAAGTGCCGGCCCGCGTGTTGCGCGATGCGATGCGTACGTCGGAGCCCAAGGCGGGATCGCATTTGTTTATGTGACCGATCCGGAGCGACGGCAGGAAATGCTTCCGCGGCTGAGGATTCTGTTTTCAAAAGCTGAAGGCATCGCTGAAGTTCTGGACGGAAGCGAGGGGCCGCGGATGGGAATGCCCACGCCCGAAGAAAATGAAGCGATGGGTGATCTCATTTTGTTCGCCAAGGCAGGCTATTCCTTCTCGGGATCGGCTGCCGGAGACCTCGTCGCGGCTCCTGCCGTCGACTATGGCGGCTCGCACGGCTATCCGGCGGCCGATGCGGAGCTGGACGGCATTTTCATTGCCGAAGGATTTGGAATTCGAGCGGGAACTATAGTGGAGCGCGTAAGCAATCTCGACGTCGCACCGACGATCGCTCGATTGCTCGGGATTCCGTTGCCCGGCGTCGATGGCCAACCGCTTGATTCCATACTGACAGGCAGCCCTTGACCAATCTAGCAGATGCGGGATCGAAAGGCCGGGCGGCGGACTCAAAAGCTGGCGTTGGCGGCGAGTTCGGACGGTTGGGATGCCGGCGCGGGCCGTTCGCGCACGGGTGGTCGAAGGGAGTCCAGCGCATCCAGCAGTTGCTCGAGAATCTGCCGGGGGGGATTGCCGAGAAGTGAGACCTGTATCCAGTTTTTTTGATACATGTGTCCTGAACGGAAGTTGAGCCAGAAGCCGCGTTGCTCGAGGGCCTCACCCAGCGCAAGGGCGTTCTCCGCAGGAGGAAGCGCCAGCGTGACCACCCCGGCACCGGGGCTGTGCTCGTCGCCCGTGAGGGTCCATCCGCGGTGAAGGAGCTGACCGCGCAGCCATGCGGTGTTGGCCCGGATGTGTTCCATGCGTTCCGGAGTGACGGATCGCAGGGCGACGCCCAAGGCATGGGTGAGGTTCGACGAATGGGTGTGCGGCACGCTGCCGTGATTCGCCCAGTGCCCCAGATCGAGATAGCCCGGCAGGCTCTCGGTCGCCGGCCGGGGCGCGTAGTCGTGAAAAACGAGTCCGAGCCCAGGATAGCCGCCGAGTCCCTTGCCGCTGGTCCCGGTGGCGAGGTGAACGCCGCGGAGATCGACGGGAACGGCGCCGAGGGAGCTGACGCAGTCGAGGCAAAGACGGAGTTGATGCTTGTCCGCGATGGTCTTCAGCGGCTCCAAGGCGTTGAGCATGCCCGTGGACGTCTCGTGGTGCACTGCCCAGAGCCAGCCGCCCGCCGGCAGCCGGGACGCGGCTTCATCGAGATGGTCGGGATCGAAGGCGAGGCCCCAGGTCTGGGGGAAAACCGTGCTGTCGAGACCGGCGCGTTTCGCATCACCGGCCAGCCGGTCGCCAAAGGCGCCGTTGGTGAGCACCAATCCCGGCATGCGGAGGAGCGAGAGCTGGGCGGCGACCACGGCGTTCGCCAGCGAGCCGGATCCCGGCATCACCTGGACGTCGCGTGCTCCGGTGAGTTCGCAGAGCTGGGCGCGCACGTGTCGCATCTCGGCCAGGAAGGCGGGGCTGCGATGGGAAATCGGCGGCTCGGCGAACGCACGGTCGACTTCGGGCGTGGTCATGACCGGTCCGGGAAGCAGGTTGATGCCGGTGGGCAGGATCCGGTTTTCCTTGAAGGCCTCGCGCAATGCCTGGCTCTTGTCGGAGGAGCGATTGAGCGCATCGAGCGTGAGGAACATGGGCTGGAACTGTGCGCCCGGATTGCCCACCAGCGGACCGAACGGGGCGAATCCGAGGTGCCGGTACAGCTTCAATTGACGCGTGGTGCCGGAGATGACGGCGGTATCAAAGCCGTCCGCCAGACATTTCCGGGTCGCGAATTCAAACAGGGCGATGAAGAGCGAGGTTTTGCGGAAGGCGGATTCGACGGCCAGCAGCCGCACCTCGACCAAGCGCCGCCCTGGCGGCAGGTGCTGATCGAGGCCGGCCACCTTGCCGTCGAGTGAAAACGGACGTTTGCCGCGAATGGCCAGCATGCCCACGACCTCGCGATCCTGCCGGGCGATCACGTAGCTGTTCTCCGCATGGAAGCGGTCGACGAGCCGGCCCTCGGGGTTCGGGGCGTGCTGGGGGATCTCCTCGACAAAGGTCCGGTAGTTGAGGCGATGAATGGCTTCAAACTCCCATTCCTCGGTCGCAAGTTTAACCTGAAGCGAAGACGGCGCACGCATGGTGGTGATGACAGACTTACAAAGCGGAAAGATTCAGCGTTTGCCAGCAGGGAGAGTCGGTGCCTCCGGGTGCGTCGCGGCGGCGGGTCGCCCCCCGTGCGGGCCCGTCATCCCCGATCTCAGATTGCTGCGGTGGGAAAAGATCACCACCAGCGCCACGGCGGCAACGGCCCCGATCTCCGGAACCGGGCGCTTCAGGACGAAGGCGAGGAGCGGGCTGAGACCGAACGCGATCATGGTAGCCAAGGTGCTGCGGCGGAGGATCAGCACACCCAACCCGCACACCCCGAGCAGGATGCCGGCGGCGACGGGATCAAGGGCAAAGTAGACGCCACAACCGGTGGCTGCGCCCTTGCCGCCGCGGAACCCCAGTTGCAACGGCCAGACGTGCCCCACCACCACGGCGATGGCGGCCAAGGCACGGGTTAGCCCACTGCCATGCACGAGATTGATCAGGAGAATCGCAGCAACCCCCTTGAGCAAATCGCCAGCGATAGTAGTGATTAAACCGGGCCGCCCCAGAATGCGTCCGACGTTGCGGGCGCCCGCGTTACCGCTTCCCAAGGTCCGAATATCCTGCCCGGTCTTCAACCGGACGAGGTAGTAGCCCGTGTTCAGGCAGCCGAGACCATAGGCTGCCAGAACGAGGACACCCTGCCAGACGAACGAGTTTTCGATGGACGCCAGGCTCACGCGCCCTCCTGCAACTTTGTTTCGAGTTCGCGGTAGTCCGTCTTGCCCGTCCCCAGCGTGGGAATGGAGGCGAGCACCCTGATTTCCTTCGGAATCGCAAGGTTGGGCAGGCCTTTGGCTCGGGCGGCGGTTCGCACCTCATCGAGGGTGAGCTTGGGCTCATTGGTGACGAGGATGATTTTTTCCCCTTTGTCGGGATCCGGGCGGGCCAGGATGGCAGTCTGGCATCGCAGGCCATGTTGCGGAAAGGCTCCGGCGAATGCCTCCTCCACGGCCGTCAGGCTGATCATTTCCCCGCTGATTTTGGCGAAGCGTTTCAGGCGGCCCTGGATCGTGATGAAGCGTTGCGCGTCGACCGTGACGATGTCACCGGTGTCGTACCAGCCATCCATGGCGTGAAAGGAGGCATTCGCGCCGGGGTTGACATAGCCCTTCATGACATTGGGCCCGCGCACCATCAGGCGCCCGCCGTGCCGGACGCCTTCAACGGGCGTGAGCCTGTACTCCATGCCCGGCATCAGTTGTCCGGCGGTGCCGTGCTTGGGGGCGAGCGGCGTGTTGACACTGATAACCGGCGAACACTCGGTGGCACCATAGCCCTCGAGGATGCGGATGCCGAATCGTTGCGCCCAGAAGGTCGAGGTCGCCTCCTGCACCTTTTCGGCTCCGGCGAAAAGATACCGGATGGCGCGGAAGTCGTAGACCCGGGCCTTGCGCGCGTAGAGGTTGAGAAACGTGTTGGTGGCGAGCAGCATCGTGCTGTTCTGGAGGTAGACGACCATCGGCACGATGCGGTAGTGCAGGGGCGACGGGTAAAGGAACGTTGAGAAGCCACGCACCAGCGGCAGCAGTACGCCGGCCGTCAGCCCGAAACTGTGGAAGAGCGGCAGCGCATTGAAGACGCGATCCGTGTCCTGCAGATCCGAGACGGCGAGGAGCTGGGCGACATTCGAGAGGAGGTTGTGGTGGGAAAGTTCAACTCCTTTGGGCATGCCTTCGGATCCGCTGGTGAAGAGCACCACGGCGGTCGCCTGCGGATCCGCATGGGCCGGCAACGGGAATCGGAACAGGCGGAGGAGCCCCGCGATGCGTTCAACTCCACCAATCTGTTGACGCACATCCTCGAGATAGATGAAGCGCACGCCCGCCTCCGCGAGTGGCTCAAGCCGCAGGCGGGCCTTTTCGACGAAGGTGCGCGAGGTGATGACGTGACTCAGGCCGGCGAGCTGCACGCAGGCGAGCATGACCGCGGGTCCGCTCGTGAAATTCAGGATGGCGGGCACCTTTCCAAGTCCCCACAGGCTGAGCAGGGTGACCGGCAGGCCGTTGACGTTGGGCAGGAGCACGCCGACGCGCACGGTGCCGGGTGGCAGCAGGCTTGGCCATTTGCGCGACAGCAGGGTCGCCCCCAGCATCATCCGGCGGTAGGTGAGTCCGCCGGTGACATCCTCGAGCACCCGATGGCGGGGGCGGAGCCGGGCCGTGGCGGCGATCGCGGCAGGCAGGGTGCGCGGCCCGTGTTTGGTGTCGGCTTCGAAGCGCCGGTCGATCATGCGATCACGGGCCCATTCCGTGAGCCGATCGCGCGCCTCGGACGCGCTGATGTGCTCGAAATGCGGCGGAACCAGCGCCTCGCTGAAATGCACGGTGACGCGGGGGAACCAGAGCTTGTCATCACGATTGCGCGAGAACGGCAGGCGGTGTGCGCCCTTGATATACGCCGTGATGACCCTGGCTCCGGTCTTGTGCAGGAGGAATCCCGTGCCGTCGAACAGCTTCATCAGCGATCCCGTGTCCGATATGCGGCCCTCGGGAAACAGCACCAGCCGTCCGCCGGCCTGCAGGTATCCGGCCATTTGTTTGGCCGCGTAGGGCGACAGCGGATCGATGGGGAACGTCCGCCGGTTGTTCATGATCCAGCGGTGGACGGGCGACAGCCTTGCGGTCGTGGAGGAGGTGACGAAGCGCCAGTCCTTTTGCAGGCACACGCCGATGAAGAGCCAGTCGAACCACGATACGTGATTGGGCAGAAGCAGGACCGGGCCCGGCGTCATCAGCGATTCCGAGCCAAACGACCGGAAGCCGAACAGGAGCCTGAGGATGCCGTGAAGCAGGGAGAGCATGGCGCGACGTTCAGGGATGGGTTTCCTCCGCAGGACAGTCTACACGAATCCGCCGGTTTGAACACCGGGCATGGCCGGCAGGGGAGCCATGGGAACCGCGAACCTGCTCCGGCGCGGGGCACTCAGCGGCGCCGGACCAGCGGATCGTTGCGGGCCAGGGCGATCACTTGGGACTCGGTCTTGCCGGACTCGGCCCATAGGCGGCCGAGACGGTTGTTCTGCCGGTCGCGATCGCTTTCCTGCGGCGTGTTGCCGGAACCCGTTTCATGGGCTTCCGCGGCCTGGGCGGAGAAGGCCGGACCGAACATGCGGGTCATCCAGTAGCTCCAGAGCACATGACGGGTCGAATCCTCGTTGTAGGTGGCGTCGCTGCGTGCCAGCCGGTGGGAGGTGCGCTCGGCGTATTCCTTCATGCGCAGCAGCAGGGGCGCGCGCAATGGATTCGCCGCGAGCAGATCGCGTTCGGCGAGGGTGAGGGGATGCGGGATGCGGTTCGAAAGGGTATCGAGATCCTCGCGGTTGATGCGGAGAAAGGTGCGGTCTCGTCGGCGGACGGTTTCGAGCCGCACGCTCATCGGCACCCGTTCCAGTACAAAATGCAGGCGGGCGGACAGGGAGATCGGCAGGGTGGTCGATCCGGTATGGACGAACGCCATCAGTTCGGGCAACTCCCGGCGCACACTCGCCCGAACGGAACGGCCTAGGCGCATGCCCGGCAGCGTCAGGGTGCCGGCATCGATGCGCTGCACGGTGGTGTCGAACTCGCTCCCGCCAAAGGGCAGATCCTTGGGTCCGTCCAGATGCACGCCCGATTCCACCCGGATTCCGTTCAGGGTGAGGTCGCAGCGAAGCGGGACCAGGCCACTCACGGTGACGCTGGCCGTGTCGATGCGGATGCGCGAGGACTTCCGTGTTGCGGTGGCGTCGCCGAGCCGCGGCAGCACGACGTCGAGCAGGACGCCGGACCAGCGGGCGGTCGCTGCCGGGATGTATTCGGCGCGATCAAACTCAATCCTGCGCAACGAGCCCTGTTCGGCGGGCAGGGCTCCGAGCAGTCCGGGCAACACCGCACGGGTTGCCTTGGAGAGCATCCAATCACCGGCCACGATCACCGTCAGGATGGCGGCCGCGGCGAGACCGGACAGGATCAGCAGCCGCCTCCGCCAAGCCGCTTGCGGACGCCTATCGGCCATAGAGCTCGGCGAGCGTCTTCAGGTAGGCGGCGGTGCCGCCGAAGAGTGCGCCCAACTGTCCGGCGCGGTACCGCCACTGCCAGTTGCCCTGGGGGACGCCGGGTGTGTTGAGGCGCGCGGAGGCGTCGAGGCTGAGCATGTCCTGGAGGGGAATGACCGCGAGCCGGCAGGTGGAGCGGTAGGACGCGCGCAGCAGATCCCATCCGATCTCGTGTCCGCTCACGCCGAGGTACCGGCGGGCGTGGTCGCGTTCGGATTCGGGGGCGGTGGCATACCAGCCGATGCTGGTATCGTTGTCATGTGTCCCTGGATACACGACGGAATTGCATTCGTGGTTGTGCGGCAGGTAGAGGTTGCCGCTCCCCGAGCCGAACGCGAACTGCAGGATGGCCATGCCCGGCAGGCCGGTCTGCGCGCGCAGTTTCTCGACCGAGGGCGTGAGTTCGCCGAGGTCCTCGGCGATGATGCGGGACTCCGGGAAGGAGGCCCGGACGGCGCGGAAGAAGTCGAGCCCGGGGCCGGCGACCCAGTTGCCGTGGACCGCAGTCTCGGCTGGGTAGGGGATTCTCCAATACGCGTCAAAGCCGCGGAAATGATCGATGCGGACGACATCGTGGAGTGCGAACGATGACCGCAGGCGCTCCATCCACCACGCATATCCATCCTTGGCGTGCGTTTCCCAGCGATAGAGCGGGTTGCCCCAGAGCTGGCCGGTCTTCGAGAAGTAGTCGGGTGGCACCCCGGCGACCGCGACGGGCTGGCTGGTTTGGGGGTCCAGTTCAAAAAGCGACGGATTCGCCCAGACGTCCGCGCTGTCGAAGGCGACAAAGATCGGCAGATCACCGATGATCTGCACGCCCCGGCTGGCGGCGACGGCGCGCACCCGTTCCCACTGGCCGAAGAACAGGTACTGGTAATACATGTGGGCGTCGATCTGGGGCGAGAGCCAGGCCTTCAGCACCGACTGCTGGGCCGCCGCATGGGAGCGCGTGTCGGCCGGCCATTCCGACCAGGCCTTGCCTTGGTAATGATCCTTCAGGGCGCGGAAATAGCCGTACGCAGGCAGCCAGTGGGCATGCCGGGCCTGGAAGGCCTTGAAATCGCCGTAAGGCAGGGTCACACCGTCGGTCAGATAGGTCTGGTAGGCCTGCCGCAGGAGGGGCCATTTCAGAGTGTAGAGTGCACCGAAGTCCACGCGGTCCTGACTGAGACGGCGCAGGGGCGCGAGCGCCTCGTCCGGGAGGAGCCCGTGGGCGACGAGGGCGTCGAGGTCGATCAGGTAGGGATTTCCGGCGAATGCCGAAAAGCACTGGTAAGGGGAGTCGCCATAACCCGTGGGGCCGAGTGGACAGATCTGCCAGTACTTGAGTCCCGCCTCCGCGAGAAAATCCAGGAAGCGGTCGGCCGCGCAGTCGAATGTTCCGATGCCCTGGTTGCCCGGCAGCGAGGTGGGATGGAGCAGCACGCCCGCCCCGCGCTTCTGGAGCCAGGAGAACAGCGGCAGCGTTTCTGTCGCGGGAGAATTGGAGGCGTCGGCAGAGTCCATGTGACAACGTCGGCAAAAAACCGGCGAGTCGGCAATCCTCATGACGCGGTGGGCGCGTCGGATGAATTGTCTGCGCGCGGGGTGTCCGTCCGGCGCCGGAGCGATTTGTCCCGCCAGGTCTTGCGGATGATCGCATAGCCCAGGCACCCGCCGATGATGCCGATGGCGAACGCGCCGAGGTAGAGTGAAATGGCGCCCTCGCGGGTGAAGAGGTCACGGGGCTGGGACGAGATGTGACTCCATGCCTTGACCGGATTCACACCGCGGATCAGCTCCCCCACGAAGTAGCAGGCGGGCAGTTGCACCGGCGCGGTAAGGGGCGTGGACAGGAATTGGAGCGCGATGCACAGCAGCAGGTTGCCGCGGACACAGAGGGCGGCGATCACCGCGAACAGGGACTGCGCGGGCAGAAAGGGCATCACCGTGATCGGAAAGCCAACCAGCCACGCTCTGGCCAGTGATTCGTGCGTTGGCCGCCAGAGCTTCTTGTCCAGAATGCGATCTCCCAGCCAGGAATGAATCCACCCTCCCTTGAGCCGGCTGCGGGAAAGCCGGCTGCGATGCATCAGCCGGAGGGCCCATAAGGGAAGCCTCATGGCGCACGCTCCCGGCCCAAGCCCGGAACGGAACACGTCTGATTCAAAACGAGCATAGGGCGGCGGGAAAGGAAGGTGGTCGATTCAGGTGATTGATGGGACGCGTCCAGCGAAAGCCGTACGCCCGGATCGCACACCCGGACCAAGCCGGATGTGTCGGGCAGTCTGCCTCCGCCATCGCCTCCAGACTCCACCGCTTCCGTGCCAAGTGCAACTCCGGCATGGAAATTCCGGCGCTGTGATGCCGTTGAGATGCGTTTTATCGGATATGAATTTTGTTTTGCTCAGATTCTGAGGCAGGCACGGGAACTGCTTTGGCATGATCTCGAGTCATGCACACCACGACTGTTCCCTCCCGCCGGTTTCCCGCATCTCCGTGCGAAGAACCGGATTCGGAGGGAGGTCGTGGCCGGCCGCGGCGGATCGGCGATCCGGGCGTGTCCGGCGGTGCAGGCGGCAAGGTGACCACATTCAACCCGTTCGGTTTTTTCCCGTCATGATACCATTCCTGGTTCGTCCCATCCGGATTCTTTCGAGTCTGCTTCTCTTTTCATGTGCGATTGCCATCTGCCGTGCCCAGGCGCCGGCTGCTCCGAAGGAGCCGACGCTTGAGCAGCGCGTGGCAGATATCGAGGCCTACATGAACAACGCGGCGCGTACGCCCGGGGTTGTCTCCAAGGTTGCCGGCCCGGGCCCCGGCCACAATGCGTGGCAGATGGTGTCGACGGCACTGGTCATTTTCATGACCCTGCCGGGCCTGGCCCTTTTCTACGGCGGCCTGGTGCGCCGCAAGAATGTCCTGTCGGTGCTCGCGCAGTGCCTGGGCATCGCGGGTTTGGTGACGATCCTCTGGTGGGCGGTCGGCTACAGCCTGGCGTTCTCCGGGGGCAACGCCTTCATCGGCGGCACCGCCAACATGTTTTTCAACGGCGTCGAGCCGGGCAACGTGGGCGCAGGTTACCACTGGATCAGCGACAGCATGTGGGCCATGTTCCAGTTGAGTTTCGCGATCATCACGCCGGCGCTGATCGTCGGGGCGATCGCCGAGCGCATGAAATTCAGCGCGGTGCTGGCTTTCGTCGCCCTCTGGATGTTTGCCGTCTATTTCCCCTTCGCGCACATGGTCTGGTCGGGCACGGGCTTCATGAGCGGGCCGCTCAACGCGGCGGCGGGCGTCAAGGCGATCGATTTCGCGGGCGGGACGGTTGTGCACATGACCTCGGGCTGGAGCGCGCTGGTGCTCTGCATCCTGCTCGGCAAGCGCTCGGGCTACGGCAAGCTGCCGATGCCCCCGCACTCGCTGGTGCTTTGTACGGTGGGAACCGGGATGCTCTGGGTGGGCTGGTACGGTTTCAATGCGGGGTCTGCGCTCGGCGCCGACGCGATCGCGGCCAATGCCTTCACCACGACCACCCTCGCTGCCGCCATCGCCGGCTTCACCTGGGCCATGGCCGAATGGATCACCCGCCGGCACCCCAGCGTGCTGGGCTTCTGCTCCGGCGTCGTGGCGGGCCTGGTGGTGATCACGCCGGCGGCCGGCTTTGTGACCGCGACGTCCGCGGTCATCATGGGCGTGCTCGCGGGCATCGTTCCCTTCGTCGCCGTCGCTTACCTGAAGAAGATGCTGGGCTACGACGACGCACTCGACACCTTCGGCGTGCACGGCGTGGGCGGTACGCTCGGCGCGATTCTCACGGGCGTCTTCGCCAGCGAGAAGGTCAATCCCGCGGTCGGCCCGCTCAAGGCCGGACTCCTCGGCGAACAGCTGAAGGCCGTCGTGATCACAATCGTGTGGAGTGTGGTTGCAACCGCGGTCATCGCCCTCATCGTCAGGGCGACGGTTGGCCTGCGGGCGACGCCGGAAGTCGAATCAGCCGGGCTCGATGTCAGCGAGCACGGCGAAGAAGGCTACATCGCCTGAACCATCATCCCTCCCCGTTCAATTCACCATGAAACTCATCATTGCTATCATCAAACCCTTCAAGCTCGAGGAAGTGAAGGAAGGGCTGACGGAGGTCGGCATCGAAGGCATGACCGTGACCGAGGTCAAGGGCTTCGGACGCCAGAAGGGTCACACCGAAATGTATCGCGGAAGCGAATACACGGTGGACTTCCTGCCCAAGGTGCGCATTGAGATCGTCACGTCCGACGACCTCGCCGCCAAGGCGGTCAATGCGATCGTGGCCCGGGCCAAGACCGGAAAGATCGGGGACGGCAAGGTCTTCGTGCTTCCGGTCGAGCAGGCCATCCGCATCCGCACCGAGGAGACGGGTGACAGCGCGATCTAATCCGCCCCGCCGGGGCCGGCCGGCGGATCAGCGGATGGCGGAAAAATCGGTCGGCTGCAGGAAGATGCTGGAAACGCCGTCCGGCACCGTCAGCGAACCGCCCGCCGCCTTTTCGGATGCCGCCTTGGCGGCGATCCACCCCGGGTCCGCGCGAAACGCATCCCACGAGGCGGTTGCCGCCGCGCGGCTGGCGTGGGCGAGAAAATAGACCAGGACCCCGCCCGCCCCCTTGTCGGCGTCGACGGGGTGGAAATAGGCGAGATTGGTCATGCCGTGCTTCGTGAAAAATGCCCGGGTGTGGTTTCGGAAGCGCGCGTCCAGGCTGGACAGGTTGCCCGGTGTGGTGTGATAGGTGCGCAGCTCGAACACGCGGTCCTGCATCCCTGCACCGGCGGCCATGGAAGCGGAATAATCGGTCGGTTGCAGGAAGACGGGCACAACCTTCGCGACAATCCTGCCGCCGGCCTCGCTTGCCGCCTTTGCCTGTTTCCATTCCGGATCCGTGTTGAAGGCCTTCCATGAGGCGGTGGCGGCATCGCGACTGGCATGCCTCAACAGATAGATCAGCGTGTGGCCCGCCCCTTTGTCGGCGTCCGTCGGCACCCAGTAGCCCACGTTCCGCATGCCGTGTTTCTCGAAGAGACGGGTCGTGTGCGCACGGAAACGCTCCAGCAGGGCATCAAGCCGGCCGGGAAGTGTCGTGTAGGTGCGAAGCTCATACACCGCGGTGTCGTTGGAATCTGCGGCGAAACCGGACGGGGCGGAAGCAGTGCATGCGGCCATGAGGAGGATGATGGGAAACCAGAGGCGACTGTAACGATGGGAGTGCATGAAAACAGGGAGATGTAGAGGCGGGAACGGGCGAACGCGGATGCAGCCGGCGGGTGAACGACGAAGCATGACGGGAGGCTGATGGCGGACGACCGGTTCCATTTCGTGCAGATTCGCCGATCGTTGTCAAAGCGGCGGGATTGTGGGATCTGATGACTCCGCGATTGACTCGGACCCGATCCTGCCCGCGGTGGGATGCATGCAGGATGTGAAATTTCCGGGACCGTTCCGCCTCGCAGCGATCGATGTCGATGGAACGCTGGTGACCGCGGGCCTGGTGGTCAGCGAAGCCAACCGTCGGGCGGTTGCGCGGCTGCAGTCCGCCGGGATCGAGGTGGTCCTGGCGTCGGGCCGGCATTTCGAGACGCTGAGTCCGTTCGCGGAGGTGCTGCCGGGAGTGCGCTGGCTCGTTTCCGCGCAGGGTGGGGAGGTTTCGAATGTCGGACGAACGCAAATCCTGAATCAGGTTTTCCTGAGTCGCGAAGACGCCCACCGGGTCGTTGCGCTGGCGCGGAAGCTCGGCTTTCATCTCGCGCTCTACACCGAGCGGGGAATCCTGGTGGATGAGGATGCCGCGGTGATGGGCTTCTATACACGCCTCGCGGGAAAGCCGCCGCGGAGCACCGTTTCCCAATGGCGGGAAGAGCGGCTGCTCAAGATCGTGTGGATCGGAGGGGAGGCGGAGATCGCCGGCCTTGCCGACCATCCGGAGGTCAGGGGCATGGATCTCCAACGCGTGCGGACCCACCGGCAGCTCTTCGAGTTTTCACCGCACGGAGTCAGCAAGGCGACCGGACTGGCCGTGTTGAGCGGACACCTGGGGTTGCAGGCGGAGGAGGTCCTGGCCTTTGGAGATGCGGACAACGACGTGCCCATGTTCACCTGGGCTGGTCTGTCGATCGCGATGCCCCATGGCTGGCCGACGGCCCTTGCGACCGCGGCGCGAATCGGTCCGGCGGGAGAGGACGGCACCGCGCTCGCACGGGCAATCGGGTCGCTGTTTGACCGGGCCTGACCGCGCGCCAGCGTGACGAATGTCCGCTGTCGCCGCCCCTGCCCCCGGATGGCGTCCAGTCGGTTCTTTCTCTTTCGGATCGACAGCGAAGGACGGTGCGATAACTCACGCTGACATCTATGATCATCTGGGGCATTGATCTCGGCGGCACCAAAGTGGAAGGCGCGGTGCTTGATACCGCGCATCCCGACCAGCCTCTTGCCCGACTGCGCCATCCGACCGAATCCCATCTCGGCTACCGGCACATTGTCGGACAGATCAGGAGGGTGGTGGAGGATTTGGAAAAACAGACCGGCCGGCCCCGTCCGAAGGTGATCGGTGTGGGCACACCGGGCACGATGGAGCCGTCCACGGGCGCGATGAAAAACTGCAACACGACCTGCCTGAACGGCCAGCCGCTGCGCGACGACCTATCGGCTGCGCTCGGCATCGAGGCGCGGCTGGCGAACGATGCCAACTGTTTCGCGCTGGCCGAGGCGATGCTGGGCGCGGCGAAGGGACGCAGCGTGGTGATGGGCCTGATCCTCGGCACCGGGGTGGGCGGTGG
>CAZOXB010000076.1:14774-16225 GCA_964583635.1 uncultured Opitutaceae bacterium
ACCCTCGAGCGGCTGCGCTCAAAATTCGGGGAGTCGATCGCCGCCGTGATCAACATCCTGGATCCCGACGCCATCGTGATTGGTGGAGGCGTCGGCAATCTCGATCTGCTCTACACGGATGAGACGCGTCGCGCCGTCGTCCGCCATCTGTTCAACCCCGATGTGAGGACGGAGTTCCTGAAACCGGTGCTCGGCGACAGCGCCGGCGTATTCGGCGCGGCGATGCTGACGGGAGATCCGTCGGCCTGAACGATTTCGCGATCAGGCCCTCTCCGCGTACAGCCGGAGCAGCACCTGTGTGCCCGAATCCTCCCAGCCACGGCGGGCAACCTCCTGATAAAGCGATTGCACGCAGTGCAGGCCCGGGAGGTCCAACTTCAACTGCGCGGCGCTCTCCAGCGCGAGGCGGATGTCCTTCAGGAAATGCTTCACGTAGAATCCCGGCGCGAAATTGCCCGCGAGGGCACGCGGTCCGAGATTGCTCATCGACCAGCTCCCGGCGGCGCCGCCGCTGATGCTTTCCAGTACAGCGGCCGGATCCAGCCCGGCCTTGCGGGCGTAGGCGAGCGCTTCGACCCATGCCACCATGCCGGCGGCGACGGCAATCTGATTGGCCAGCTTGCAGTGCTGCCCGGCGCCCGGCCCGCCGTGCCGCCGGATGTTTTTTCCCATCACCTGGAACAAGGGCAGGGCGCGGTTGAAGGCGGATTCGTCGCCTCCGACCATGATCACCAGCCGTGCCTCCCTCGCCCCGAGATCGCCGCCGGAGACGGGCGCATCCAGGACCGACACGTGTTTTTGGGCGGCCTCGGCGGCAAGGCGCTGCGCCAACCCCGGGCTCGATGTCGTCATGTCGATCAGGAGCGCGCCGGCCTTGGCCGCGGGAATCAGTCCGTGTTCGCCGAGATGGATTTCCTCAACGTCCTGCGGGAAACCCAGCATGGTGATGATCACATCGGCGTGGGCCGCAAGGCTGGCCGGCGAGTCATGCCAGCGGGCGCCGCGATCCAGAAGCGGCTGAGCCTTTTCCTTGGTGCGATTGTGGACGTGGAGGGTGTGCCCGGCGGTCATCAGGTGCCCCGCCATGCTGCGTCCCATGACGCCGGTGCCGATGAATCCGATGGAAAGAAGGTTGTTGGCCATGTGCGTTGAACTTTGAGTGGGTGAAGGTGCGGTCTGCGCGCCCGCAGCGCAATGACAGGGTTTTGTCTGGATCCGCCCGTTCGGCTTGGAGAATGAAGCTGCATCCGCGGGGAGCGGTTGCCCGATCCGCGGTCCGGTGGGCGGGATTCATCCCAACCCGCCCTGAGGACTGCTATGGCGCCGACTGTACCGAACGCTGAACGGAGATCATCGCACGGTCAGAGCAAGTGCCAGCGTTCGATGTCGCGGGAGCTGAAGTTGCAGCCGGCGATGCGAAGCTGGAGCGCGTGATGAGGATTCCAGGGAAA
>CAZOXB010000077.1:0-462 GCA_964583635.1 uncultured Opitutaceae bacterium
CGGCTCTTATTCCATCCTCACCCTCATTTGTGACGCCAAACCGGAATACCGTGCCGTCGGTCTGTGGATGTCTTCCGAAGAGAGTGAGATTTTGCCTTTCCGCTTGAAATCCACCGTACGTCGCCAATGGTGTCGCGTTTCATATTCGCCCTCATCGTCTATCGGTTAGGACAGGAGATTCTCATTCTTCAAAGCGGGGTTCGATTCCCCGTGAGGGCGCCAAACTTTTCCTGCGGCGCACACCTATCGCAGCCTCTGAGCGGCATTTGTGATGCTCCGGATGTGGATTTGCAGGCACCAATGCAAATCCGGTTCGCGGGAACCCGTCGGTCATGATCCCCCGGGCTTCCGCCTTGCCAACGAAAACCCGGACTCGCATTGTGACCGGTTTTTCAACGCGCAGCCTCGGCCGCGCATCGCGCCATGAACGACGAGCGGCGCCGCTTCGAGGAGCGCCGCACC
>CAZOXB010000077.1:472-16170 GCA_964583635.1 uncultured Opitutaceae bacterium
GCCATGAACCAGAACATCCGCAATATCGCCATCATCGCACACGTCGACCACGGCAAGACCACCCTGGTCGACAAGCTTCTGAAGGAAGGCGGCGTCTATCGAGCGAATCAGCACATCGAAGAGCGCGTCATGGATTCGATGGACCTCGAGAAGGAAAAGGGGATCACGATCAAGGCGAAGAACACATCGGTGCACTGGCGCGACAAGACAATCAATGTCGTCGACACCCCCGGCCATGCCGATTTCGGCGGCGAGGTGGAGCGGGCAATGCGCATGGTCGACGGAGTTCTCCTCGTGGTGGACGCCTATGACGGCCCCCAGGCCCAGACGCGGTTCGTGCTGCGCAAAGCCCTGGCCCACGGTCTGAAGGTCGTCATCGTGATCAACAAGATCGATCGCGACAATGCCGATCCGAAGAAGATGTATGACAAGGTTCTGGACCTCCTGCTGGAGCTGAACGCCTCGGAGGAACAATTCGACGCCCCGGTCGTGTATGGATCCGGCCGCGACGGCTACATGATGTATCACCTGGGCGACGAAAAGAAGGACATGACCCCGCTGTTCGAAACCGTCCTCGATCACATCCCTCCCCCTTTTGCCAAACCCAACGAGCCGTTCCACATGCTCGTTTCGAATATCGACTGGAGCGATTACGTGGGACGCATCGCGGTGGGCAAGATTCTCGGTGGCGACGTTCGTGTCGGCGACACGGTCTTCGTCCTTCGTCATTCCAACGGGCAGCGCATTCGCGCCAAGATCACCAAGGTCTTCGAATTTACCGGCCTGGGCACGCGCGAGACCGACAACGCGGTCGCCGGCAACATCGTCGGGCTTTCCGGATTCGAGGACATCGACATCGGTGACACCCTCACGGCCGATGAAGAGGGTCACGCCCTGCCCTTCACCCAGATCGACCCTCCCACACTGGAAATGCAGTTCTGCGTCAATGACGGCCCGCTCGTTGGCAAGGAAGGCAAGCTCGTCACGTCCCGTCAGCTTCGCGACCGCCTGTTTCGCGAATTGAAGACGAATGTCTCGATCCATGTCGAAGACAGCGACAAAGCCGGCGTCTACAATGTGAAAGCGCGTGGTGCCATGCAGATTGCGGTCCTCGTGGAAACGATGCGCCGGGAAGGTTTCGAGCTTCTCGTTTCCCGCCCCACAGTGATCGAGCGCCACGAAAATGGCCAGCGACTCGAGCCCTTTGAGACGGTCTGGGTCGAGGTTCCCGACGAATGTGTGGGCTCCATCATGCAAAATCTGGCGAACCGCAAGGGCCAGATGACAAATCTGGAGAAGCTGGCTCACTCAACGATGCTCGAGGCATCCATCACGACGCGCGGTTTGATCGGGCTGGAAATCGATGTCATCAACGCAACCAGCGGGCGCGGCGTCATGAGCCATTTGTTCAAGGAGTACGGTCCGTATGCGGGCGAGGTGCTGACCCGCCTCACCGGCACCATCATCGCGACCGATGCCGGCACCACCACAGCCTACGCATTGGAAATGGCCCAGGAGCGCGGCCGCCTGTTCGTGGGCCCAGGCGAGGAGGTTTACGAAGGCATGATCGTGGGCGAGAATCCCCGCAATGAGGACATCCAGGTGAACGCGGTCCGCGCCAAACAGCTCACCAATTTCCGCTCCCAGGGTGAAGGCAAGGGAATCCAGCTCACTCCGCCCACAAAGCTCTCCCTCGAACGCGCCATCGAGTACATCGCCTCGGACGAATTCGTGGAGGTCACCCCGAAGAACTTGCGCCTGCGCAAACGCATTCTCAGCTCGACCGAGCGACGCAAGCAGGAGCGGGCCAGCCGGGGCTGAGACCCTGCCTCCGCCTCATCCGTCCCATCGCGGACACCCTCCGCGGTGGTCCGGCCCGGTGCCATCCTTCGGGCCTGTGCCGATGAGCCCGGCTATGGCGAGGTTGTGGATTCGTGCACAACGCCCCGCACCGCCGTCTCCCGCTCAATTTCCTGGGCCTTCTTGAGTCCCTGCGCGCTGCCGTGTCCGGTCAGCTTCAGGACGAGCCGGTCCATCAGGATATAGGCGATCGGCACCACAAAAAGCGAGATTCCCGTTGCCAGCGTGAGGCCGCCAACGATCACCAATCCCATCGGGTTGCGCGTCTCGGCGCCCGCGCCGGTCGCAAACGCGATCGGCACCGCTCCAAGGACCGTGGCGATCGAGGTCATCAGGATGGGGCGAAAGCGCAGCCCGGCCGCCTCGTAGGCGGCATCAAAGGCGCTCCTGCCCTGCAGTTGGAGCTCATTGGCAAACTCAACGATCAGAATGCCGTTCTTCGCCACCAGTCCTATGAGCATGATGAGGCCGAACCTTGAAAAGAGGCTGTCCGTCATCGCCGGCCCCCAGAATCGGGTGCAATAAAGCACGATCAATCCTCCGGAGATCGCCAGGATGATCGCCGTGAAAATCGTGATCGGGTGAATCCACGACTCGAACTGCGCGGCAAGGATCAGGAAGGTGAAGACTAGCGCCAGTCCGAACAGCATGAACGTATCACTTGCACTGTCGAGAAAGTCGCGGGTCTCACCGTCCCAGGTGTAGCGATATCCCGCCGGCAGGAGGGTCCGGGCCTTTTCCTGCATGAAGGCTATGCCGTCACTCATCACCTTGCCCGTGGCAAGCTGTCCCGAAACGGTCACCGAACGCAGGCGGTTCAGATGCGGGTAGCTCTCGGGCACCACATCCTCGGTGTAGGTGACAAGGTTTGCGAGCTGGATCAGGTTTCCGTCGCGAGAGCGCACATAGAGCTTGCCCAGATCGGACGGCGTGACGCGCTTCTCGTCCTCCACGCGCACCACCACGTCATACTGCTGGTTTCCACGCTGGAACTGAGTGACGCGCTTGCCGCCGAGCAATGACTCGAGGGTTCCCGCGATTTCACTGATCGGCACCTTCAAATCGGCCGCCATCGCGCGATCAATGCGCACGGCGAGCTGCGGCTTGGTCGGCTGTGGGTCCAGACGCGGCTGGAGAAAAATTCCGCTCCGGCGCATTTCCTCAAGGAACCGCGCGCCGGCCGCCTGCAGCGTCCGAAAATCCGCCCCCTGAAGCACCATCTGCAGCCCGGGCGCATCGCGCCGGCTGCCAATCGGACGAACCGGTGACGGAAAGGCCAGGCCGCCGGTGATGGTCGCCGCAAACGTTCGTCGCAGTTCGGCTATGATGTCCTGGGTCTTTCGTTTGCGCTCCTCCCAGGGCTTGAGGGTGATGTACAGGAAGCCGCGATCCTGCCCGGAGCGGTGGAAGGTCCGGTCGACCTCCGGTATTGTGAGTATCATTCGCTCCATCTCTTTCGAATAAACCTGGGAATATGCCGGCGTGGATCCCACCGGCGGGATGAACATCGCGGTGAAGATGCCCCGGTCCTCCACCGGGATCAGCTCCCGCTGGAGCTTGGTATAGAGCCAGGGACCAACGCATGAGAATGCCAGCGCCAGAAGGATCACCAGCGTCTTTGCCTTCAGGCTCGCCCGCAGCATTGCCGTGTAGACGCGGTTCATCCCGGCAAAGAACGGCTCGGTCTTGCGGTAAATCCATCCGTGCTCAACCGAGCCGTCCTTCGCGCGCTTGGTCTTCAGCATGCGCGAGCAAAGCATCGGCGTGAGTGTGAGCGCCACGAACGCCGACACCAGAACGGCAATGGCGAGGGTGAATCCAAACTCGTAGAACAGCCTGCCGGTCTGTCCTGACTGGAACGCCACCGGCACGAAGACCGCCGCGAGCGTCAGGGTCGTGGCAATCACCGCAAATGCCACCTGACGCGCCCCATGGATGGCGGCACCGATCGGTTTTTCCCCCGCTTCAATGCGCCGATAGATGTTCTCCAGCATCACGATGGCGTCGTCCACCACAAGTCCCACCGCCAGCACCAGCGCCAGCAGGGTCAGGACATTCAGCGTGAAGTTGAGCCAGGACATGACCGCGAAGGCGCCCACGATCGAAACCGGAATGGCCAGCAGCGGAATGAGGGTCGCACGCCAGTCGCGCAGGAAAAAGAACAGCACGATAACGACCAGAATCGTGGCCTCGACCAGGGTCTTGTAGACTTCCTTGACCGACCGGTCCACGAATACGCTCGTGTCGTAACTGACGGTCAGCTTCACCCCCTCCGGGAGTTCGCGCTGGATTGATGGCACCAATGCCTTGATGCCATTGGCCACATCGAGCAGATTGGCCTGCGACTGCCGGATGATCAACACACTCACCGAGGGCTGTCCCTTGAAGAAGGTCTCGTTGCGCGAATCATCGATGCCCCCGCCCAGCTCGACCCGGCCGACGTCGGAAAACTTGATCTGGTAGCCGCCGCGGGTCGCCAGCACGAGGTTCTCGAAATGGACCGTCTCCGACATGTTGCCCTGTACCCGGACCGTAAACTCCCGCGAGCTGGACTCGATGCGTCCCCCGGGAATCTCCACATTCTGCTGGCGGAGCGCCGTCTCAATGTCGGCAACGGTGAGGCCATAGGATGCAAGGCGGTCGCTGTCGACCCAGAGCCGCATCGTGTACCGCGGTCCCCGGATGACGACCGAACCCACGCCGGGCACGGTCTGGAATCGCTGCACCGCAAAACGATCGGCAAAGTCATAGAGCTCGAGTCGCGAGTACGTATCGGACGTGAACGAGATCGAGAGGATCGGGCTGGCATCCGCCTCCACCTTCGAAACCTGCGATTCACGCGCCTCCTGCGGGAGATTGTTGCGCGCCCGCGACACACGGTCGCGCACGTCGTTGGCCGCCTCGTCGAGGTTGCGATCAAGATTGAACTCGAGGCTGATGCGCGACGCACCTTCGTATGAGGTCGAGCGCAGGAACCGGATTCCGTCGATGGCCGAGAGATCCTTTTCGAGGGGTTCGGTGATCTTTGACTCCACCACCTCCGCCGAGGCGCCGGGGTAGCTGGTCTCCACCGAGATGATCGGCGGATCGGTGACGGGATACTCGCGCACCGGCAGCTTCTCGAATGAAAGTCCACCCACCAGCAGGATCAGGATCGAAGCGACCAGGCAGATTACCGGACGCTTGATGGAGAGATCGGAGAGAGTCATCGGCCGCGCGGGTTGAGGGTCGATTCAGCAGGCGGGACCCGACGGAAGCCGGGGACGGTGAATTTCCGCGGATCGCTCAAAATCGGAACGCCTCCTTGAGCGGGCGGGGATCGAGTTTCGCGCCGGGAAAGAGAATGAGCCCGCCGACACCGGAGGCAACGATGCTGGAGTTTTCGGAGAGTTCGCCCTTGAGCGCTGTCACCTCCACCAGGCCGCGCGAGCGCAAGCCAAGCCTGACCGGCACGAATTCGGCAATGGTCTCCCCCTTGAGGTCGCGGGCAACGATGAGCGTGGTCCCGTTGGTCGTCGTCAGGATGGCGCCTTCCGGGACCACAAGGACCTTCTCATGCACCTCCAGCACGACTTCGATGTTGGCGAACATGCCCGGCTTTAGGTTGGGTGGAGGATCGATGAGCAGGCCCTTCACGGCACTGGAACGGGTCGAACGATCGATCACCGAGCTGACAAAATAGACCGATCCCTTCACGATCTGCCCGCTGTCCAGTGAACTCGACGAAACGGAGAACGGGGTTCCAGGATGGACTTTGGCCAGATACCTCTCCGGCACCTGAAACTCGATCTTCAGCCGGCTCAGGTCGTCGATGCTGGTGATGGTGCTCTGACTGGTGACATAATCCCCAGGTGAAAGTGCGCGGGCACCGACAATGCCGTCGAACGGCGCCTTGATTTCGGTCTTCTCCAGGCGGAGGTTGAGCACCGCGCGATCGGCCTTCGCCGAAGCGAATTCGCTCTTGGCACGATCATACTCCGCCTGCGTCGTCGACTGGGTCTGCCGCAGATTCTCAGCCCGTTGCAGGCTCAGCTCGGTCATCTGGTACCGTGCGTCCGCCTGCGCCAGCTGGGCCCGCAATTCGGAATCGTCGATCTTCAGAAGCACCATGTCCTTCTTTACCGGCTGCCCTTCCTCGAAAAAAATGCCCCGCACAAGCCCCGAGATCTCGGCGCGCATCTCCGTCGACTCGTTCGGCGCGACCGATCCCACAACGCTGAGCGTCTCGGAGAGATCCCGCCGGACCACCGCGGTCACTTCGACCGGCTGTCGTTGATCCCTCATCGCGACCCCACCCGCCCCTTCGGACTTGCCTCCGCCCGCCGCCTTCCGGCTGCAGCCGCCCAACCCAACAGCCACGATGAGAATAATCAACGGAAGGAAGAACGTGACAGCCATCGATCAGGGATTAACGGTCCGCACCCGTCAGGAGAAGCGCGAAGAGCACGTCGGTTGATAAATTTTCACAGGCATCCCACAGGAATTGAGATAACGCGGCTGGAGTTGCCCAGGTTCGCCGGTCGCGATAGCGGCCGAGTATGCAAAAAACAAACCGTTGCAGGACGACGCCAACAAGGAGCAAGATGAGCGTGCTGGCCCGGCTGTGCAATTTCATACCGGGCCATTTGGTGGGAGAACTGGCGTGGGAACTTGGGATGGAATCGAAGGCGCGGACGCCCGGAGCTTGGAGTCACGTGGTGGCGTTGTTGTACGGCCAACTGACGCACGCGATCGGGCTGAACGACATCTGCGACCGGTTGCGGCATCACGTGGGCTGGCTGGCGAAGATCCGGGGGGCGACGACGCCAAGCCGCAACGGCTTTTCCCCTGCCAACAAAGAGGGTCATGCTACCTGACTCTTTCCTCAGCGCCTCCCTCCGGATCATACCCAACCGTCTGCTCAAAAATCCTCACTCTATCTTTGTTTTCTGAACACCGTTGCTGGCGCCTTGTTGGGCGTTTGGCGGGGAGCGACTACTTCGGCGGCACGACCGGAACAAGTCCGTGCTTCGACATCACCGCCTCTACTTTTTCGATATCAGGTGGACCGCCGGCATTCACAATCGCGGCGATTTCCTTAAAGAAGTCGGACCCGATGGCGGCGGGTGTGACAACGGCCAGTGCCTTCGCATTTTGCTGCTTCGAGTTGATGAAGCCGTGAACGGCTCCGCGTGGGATGAAACAACAATCGCCTGGCCCGATGTCCACCGCCTTCCCTTCGACCGTGAATGTCAACACTCCTTCGACTCCATAAATCGTCTCGTCATAATGTTTGTGGTAGTGCGGCATTGGCACCTTCGCGCCAACCGGAACCGCAAACTCAAACATAGCCAGTGCGCCATTGGAGGCGGCGGACTCGACCAAGAACGTGATCTCTATCTGTCCGGTGCGAATGAGTTCTTTAGGCATGAGGATGCATTCAATAGGATCAGGTCCTTACGTCGACACCCGATTGAGAGCGCGGCCGCTTTGGCCCCGAGTTTCCGGTCCCTTGCGAGCCCGGCTTTTTCGCTCACGAACGTGGGGGAGGACGGTGCCAGCTGTTCTGCGAGCCACGCATTGCTCGCGTCGGTCATTGCCTTCATTTGAGCGGCCACCACAGCCTTCCATGGCGCCGATGCGCGTTGATCTTCTCTCTCCTTCGCCCGCAGTTTCTTCAACAGCCTTCGGAGGACTTCCGTCCACTGGTCCTCCCTCCACGCCTGCCTTGCTTCGGGATCCATCGCCCGCTCGCTGATCCGTTCCGGTCCGAATCACTGTCGCAGCCCCTGCTTGAACTCCTCACCGCCGATCGCCCAGCCTTTGCTCAACTGCAGATATTGTTGTTCCCTGCCCGCCTTCATCTCCGCAACCACCCACCCCAGATACTCCCGATACGCAGCTCTGCCGCGGGCGGTAGGTCCGTGTCGTCTTGTCAAAAGCCCCGGTTGTCGCCGCCGGCCACGCGGCTCCGTCCCAGCCCGTACCGCCCCGGAAGGTCCGCAGTTGCGCCATCTTGCCGCACGAGCAGCAGACCCGTTCCACCGGATAGGCCGCCGAGCCCCACTCCTGCACGACGCGCCCGTGCATGTCGTATCCAAATCCCCGTGACTGATTGCTGCGGAAAATTGCCTCCGGCTGGATGTAACCCATTGGGTTACATTCCGTCCGAACAAGCAGGCGGGAAACCATTGAACTGCACGCTGCGTTGTCTGGTTGGTCACGGCCTGGCGCGTTCCGCCGGCCTCCCGGATGAAAACATTCACACCCTTCTTGTTGACGCTGGCGACGTCTGGCCGGTCTGGGTGATGGGCCGGCCGCAAACGTCTTGGTGAAACGTCGTCGTGATTGGGCCCCCGGATGGTGCGCAGCACCTTACAGGAACGTATCCGGATCCGCAACGCTCCCGCGCTCCTCCGCAAATCCGCCCGCAGCGCCAAGCTTCCCAGCAGGAACGCGGGTGCGAAGACAAGTGAAATCTCGCGCGGGGTCGTTCGTCGCTTCCGCGTTCAGCCTGCCTGGGAAGTCAGCCGCGCATATGCCGATGCATCGAGCAACGCATCGATCTCGGCGGGATTATCCGGCTTCAATCTCAGCATCCATCCTGCCTCATAGGGTTCACGGTTTACGGCTTCGGGCTTCTGCTCGAGTTCGCCATTGACCGCGATCACCTCCCCCGAAATGGGCGCATATAGATCGGATGCCGCCTTCACGCTTTCGACGACGCCATACACCTCGCCCAGCTTCAATCTGGCTCCAATCCTGGGGGTCTGAACGTAGGTGATATCGCCCAGCGAGTTTTGCGCGTAATCGGTGATGCCGATCACGACGGTGCCGTCGCTTTCGCGTTTCACCCATTCGTGGGATTTGGCGTAGCGGAGGTCGGTGGGAACTTGGCTCATGATGCGAAAATGGGGGCAGGTGGGCCATCAGTGGATGCGAGGAGCCCCGTGACAATCAAGATGGTTTTTCATGGAGTCGACGCGCGGGGCAATCAGTCGGGCCTCTTGAGTTCAACAAAAGGGGGCTTCACCAAGGTCAGGGCAAGCCGGCTGCCACGGATGTCGACCGATAAAACGGTATCTGCAGCAGGCGATTCCACCCAAGCCGAACCAATGGCCTCATTGAGAATCGGCGACAAGGTGCCTGATAGGACCTTGCCGACCGGGTTGCCGCCTGCGGACAAAACCGGCGTGTCGGCCCGTACGATGCGACGGTCCCCCGTTCTGAAGAAGATGACTCTGCCGGCCGAGCCTTGATCCTTTTCCGCGCGAAGGGCGTCCCGTCCGATGAAATCAACACCTTTGTTGAACTTCACGGTCCAGCCCAGACCTGCCGCAATCGGAGAAATCGTGCCAGTCAATTCGTGACCATAAAGCGGAAACCCCGCCTCGAGCCGCAGCGAATCACGTGCTCCCAAACCGGCCAGCTCGAGTCCGAGCGGCCTGCCCGCCGCAACCACGGCTTCGGTCAAGGCCAGCGAGTCCGAGGCCGCATGGTAGAGTTCAAAACCATCCTCGCCGGTGTAACCCGTCCGGCTGATCAGACAGTGGACGCCGGCCACGGTGCCTTCGACAAAGTGGTAGTACTTCACCCGCTCGAGCTTGGCTCCGGTGAGCGCTTGCACGATGCTCGCCGCCACCGGACCCTGGATCGCGATCAATCCGTAATCATCGGAGCGATTACTCAAGGAAATCTGAAAGCGGTTTGCTTCCTTCTGCATCCACGCCACATCGCGCGCAATGTTCCCCGCGTTGACGCAAAGAAAGTAGACCTCCGGCGCACGCTGGTAAACCAACAGGTCATCGATCACCCCGCCCGTAACGTCGCACATCGGCGAATAGAGCACGCGGCCCGGGAAAAGCTTCTTGATATCGTTTGTAAGCAGATGGTTCAGGAATTCGGCTGCCTCGGGACCGCTGACATCGATCTCTCCCATATGGGAAACGTCAAACAAGCCGGCGGTCCGTCGCACCGCCTTGTGCTCCTCAAGAATGCTCCGATACTGCACCGGCATCTCCCAGCCCGCGAAGTCGACCATGCGTCCCCCGTGCGCAATATGGAAATCATGAAGGGCGGTCCGCTTCAATGTGCTCATGAACGTATCACGCCGAGCGGTTCGTTGTCAGGCAAGGGCGTATTGGTCAGGAACGGCCCCTGAGGTGGTCTCCGGAAATTGGGCGGCGCCCATCACTCACCCAAACAGAGGAAAACGAATCCGAAACGTCCCGCAGAATCCGAAGACGTGTCATTCGTGCGAAATGGAATTCGGACGTACCTGGCTCCCATCGCAATTGCATTTGGCGTGCTGCAATCCTCAACTGACTTATAAACATTTTATTACGTCATTCATTTCAACTGCTTGTCCTAAGGACTTGGACTTTTTAATCGCTTCCACCGGGGTACGGCTAAACTGCGACCATGGCTTCTCTCGTCATCACGATTCTCCTGACCGTGAGCATCTCCTTCCTATGCTCGCTGGCGGAGGCCGTGATGTTGGGCACGACCGGATCGGATATTGCCGCCTTGAAAAAGCGCCGTCCTGATCGCGGCGCCTGTCTGGAGAACCTCAAGCTCCGATTCGAGGAAACCATCTCGACGATCCTGACGCTCAACACGCTGGCCAACACGTTGGGCTCCGTGATCATCGGCGGGCTGGCCACGCGCATCTACGGCGACACGGCCTTGGGCGCGATTGCCGCCATCCTGACCTTCGTTGTGCTGATCTTTGCCGAATTCCTGCCAAAGAGCATCGGCATCAGCCACCGTCAAAAGCTGCAACCTCATCTCGTGTATCCGCTTTGGGCCGCCAGTCGGGCCCTGCGGCCGTTCAATTTCCTCGGAAGCCGATTCATCCGCCTTCTCATCGAACCTTCCAAGGAACCCGACGAACCCGATGAGGAGATCCTCCTGCTGGCGGAGCGCGGCGCCCAGCAAGGCACCCTCACGCGGAACGAATCCAACATCATCACCAACACGCTCGCCTTGAGCGACGTCCGGGTGTCGGACATCATGACGCCCCGCACGGTGGTCTCGGCGTTGAACCAATCGTCCACGATCAATGCAGTTTTCAACGCCTATCCCAACATCCCCTTCGGCCGCATGCCGGTCTATGGACGCAACCTCGACGATGTGGTCGGCGTGGTCCGGCGTCGCGATCTGCTGAAGGCCAAGGCCAATGACCAGGACCAGGTCACCGTGGAGAGCCTCATGCAGGAGGTGCACTTCATTCCGGAGACGGTCACGGTGGAGAACGCGCTGCAGGTTTTCCTCAAGAAGCACCAGCAGTTTCTCGTGGTGGTGGACGAATTCGGTACCACCGCCGGCGTCATCACCATGGAGGACGTGATGGAGCACATCCTCGGCCGCGAAATATTCGACAACGACGATGTCGCCGTCGACATGCGTGAACTGGCCCGTTCAAAACTGCAGCGGCAGGGATACCTGCAGACGCGACGCGTGCTGCCTCAGCCAGCCAAA
This sequence comes from uncultured Opitutaceae bacterium, assembly GCA_964583635.1. Taxonomy (GTDB): domain Bacteria; phylum Verrucomicrobiota; class Verrucomicrobiia; order Opitutales; family Opitutaceae; genus UBA6669. The sequence continues at coordinate 11,792 of CAZOXB010000077.1, forward strand.
CCACGTCCCGCAGCCACACCTTCAAAGGACGACACCCGGGCTCCATGAGCATCTTCGCCTACTGGATTCACACCTGGGACCCCTTCCTCGTTCGTTTCACGGAAACGATCGGCATCCGATACTACGGCCTCGCTTACGTCCTGGGGTTTGTGGGGGCGGCTTGGATAATGCTGCGGTATGCGAGGAAAGGGCGGACCCTGCTCAGCGAAAGCCAGGTCAGCGACCTGATGGTGGCCATGGTCATCGGTGTGGTCATCGGGGGAAGGCTGGGATATTTTTTGCTCTACCATTTCAGCGAACTGGTCGCCAATCCGCTGGTTGTCTTCGCCGTCTGGGGAGGCGGCATGGCATTCCACGGCGGATTGATCGGCGTGGCCGCGGCCATCGCTTGGACGGCCTACCGTCGGAAGATCCCGTTTCCCCATGTCTGCGACGTGGTCGCCTCGGTTGCCAGTCTGGGACTGCTGCTGGGGCGCATCGCCAATTTCATCAATGGCGAACTCTGGGGCCGCGTCACCGACGTCCCCTGGGCCGTGATTTTTCCGAACAGCGATCCCGGCACGATCGATGTCAGCCAAATACTGCCGCGGCATCCCTCCCAACTTTACGAAGCATTCCTTGAAGGGTTCGTCCTGCTGGTGTATGCGCAATGGCGATACTGGAAAACGGACGTGGTGAAAACCTCGCCCGGCCGGTTGTGCGGCGAATATCTGATCGGCTACGGCGTGGCGCGAATCGTCTGCGAGCTCTTTCGCGAACCGGATGCCGGCCTCATTCTGGGGCTGAGCCGCGGGACATTCTATTCTCTCTTCCTGCTCGCCACGGGTGTCCTTTTCCTCGTGCAAAGCCGATCGCGGCGGGCCTGATCCGTTTCCCGCTGCGCCGGGGCGGATGGGATGTCCCGCGCGCCCGCTGGCAATGCGATACCGGCGCCACTTGGAGGCGGCGCCGGTCGGATCGAACAAGGAATGGAGGAAGCACCGTTCGGCGCAGGCGCCCTACGTGGCGACCCCCGTATCCGCCGCCGGCGCGGCGGGTTCCTTCTGCTTGAATTCAAGTTTCTCGCCATTGCGGACCACCAGGACGGACTCGCCGTCCTTGACGTCGCCGCGCAGGAGCGATTCCGCCAGCGGATCCTCGAGGTAGTGCTCCACGGCACGGCGCAACGGACGTGCCCCGTACTTCTCGTCGTACCCCTTTTCGATGAGGAGGGCCTTGGACTCGGGCGTGAACTCGAGGGTGATCTTTCGCTCGACCAGACGTTTGGAAAACTTCACCAGCTCGATGTCGATAATCTTGACCAGGTCATTCTTGTCGAGCGGGCGGAAGAAGACGATGTCCGAGATGCGATTGAGGAACTCGGGTTTGAAGATGCGCTTCGCCTCATCCAGCACCTTTTCCCGCATGCGCTCGTGATCGGAGAAGGATCCCGAGGCTGCGCCGAAGCCCATGGAGGTCTGGCGTTGCAGGAGCGATGCGCCGACGTTCGACGTCATGATGATGATCGTGTTGCGGAAGTCCACCGTGCGCCCCAGGGAATCGGTCAAACGACCGTCCTCAAGGATTTGCAGCAGGAGCTGCAGCACGTCCGGGTGGGCCTTCTCGACCTCGTCGAACAGGATGACCGCATAGGGACGGCGGCGGACGGCTTCGGAGAGCTGGCCGCCCTCCTCATAACCGACGTAGCCAGGCGGCGAGCCGATCAGGCGGGAGACGGAAAACTTCTCCATATACTCGCTCATGTCGATCTGGATGAGCGCGTCCTGGTTTCCGAACATCTGCATGGCGAGCTGCTTTGCGGTCTCCGTCTTGCCGACACCGGTCGGGCCGACGAACATGAAGGAACCGATGGGGCGGCGCGGATCCTTGAGGTCCGCGCGGGAGCGGCGCAGCGCACGCGCGATGGCCACGGCGGCGGCATCCTGGCCGACGACAACCTTGCGGATTTCATCCTCGAGACCGAGGAGCTTCTCGCTCTCCTTCTTCTCCATCCGGGAAAGCGGAATACCCGTCCAGTCAGCGACGACCTGCATCATGAGATCCTCGTCGATCTCGACGCGTTTCTCCTCGCGGGCCTTCTTCCATTGTTCGGTGATCTGCTCCTGCTTGAGGCGGAGCTGCTTTTCCTGATCACGAAACTTTGCGGCTTCCTCGAAATGCTGGGCGGCAATGGCCTGCTCCTTCTGGGCGCAGACCTGTTCGATCTGCTTGCTGAGATCCTCGACATCGGGTGGCCGGCTCAGCGCACCGATGCGGGCGCGGGCACCGGCCTCGTCCATGACATCGATGGCCTTGTCGGGAAGGAAGCGGCCCGTAATGTAGCGGTCGGACAGCTTCGTCGCCGTCTCAAGCGACTTGTCGCTGAAGACGGCCTTGTGGTGATCCTCGTACTTGCCGCGGATCCCCTTGAGGATGGTGATGGTGTCCTCGACCGATGGCGGCTCGACCTTCACCGACTGGAAACGGCGATCCAACGCGGAATCCTTTTCGATGTACTTCCGATATTCGTTGAGGGTGGTGGCACCAATGCACTGCAGTTCCCCGCGGGAAAGCGCCGGCTTGAAGATGTTCGACGCATCCATCGCACCTTCGGCGGCACCCGCACCGACGATGGTGTGCATCTCGTCAATGAAGAGTATGACATTCTTGGCACGGCGAATCTCGTCCATCACGGCCTTGATGCGCTCCTCGAACTGGCCCCGGTATTTCGTGCCGGCAACCATGAGGGCGAGGTCGAGGGTGATGACCTTCTTGTCGAACAGGATCTCGGGCACGATGCCGTTCGCAATCTCCTGGGCGAGCCCCTCGACAATGGCGGTCTTGCCGACGCCGGCCTCGCCGATCAGGACCGGATTGTTCTTCGTGCGGCGGCAGAGAATCTGCACGACACGCCGGATCTCGTTCTTGCGTCCCACAACGGGATCAAGTTCGCCCTTGCGCGCGAGCTCGGTGAGGTCGCGACCGAAGGCCTTGAGGGCGGGCGTCTTGACCTCCTTCTTGCCGTCGTCGCCGCCACCGCCACCGCGTGCGGATGGCGCCGCGGCCTCTTCGCCCGGTGCGGGCGTTTCCGACGAACCCGTAAACTGGGGATCGAGCTCGCGGAGGATTTCGTTCCGCGTGCGCTCGATGTCGACGTCGAGCGACTTGAGCACCCGGGCGGCCACGCCCTCGCCTTCGCGAAGCAGGCCGAGAAGGATGTGCTCGGTGCCCACGTAGGAATGGTTGAGCGCCTTGGCTTCCTTGCCCGCCAGCGCGAGCACCTTCTTGACGCGCGGGGTGTACGGGATGCTGCCCTGCGTCTTGGTTTCGGTGCCGGTGCCCACCTGCTTTTCGACGGCATTGCGCACGGTTTCGAGGTCCAGCCCCATCTTCTGGAGGACCGAAACCGCCACGCCCTGGCCCAGCTTGATCAGGCCGAGAAGAATGTGCTCCGTACCGACGTAGTTGTGATGGAAGCGATCGGCCTCCTTGCGAGCCAGCGCCAGGACCTGCTGGGCGCGCGGCGTGAAGTTGTTCATCGGTTCAGACATGGTAAGTAAATGCTGCGATCGCGGTTGATGTTAATTCTTGCCGGTGCTCGTTGTGATGGCAGGCGAGGGAATCTTCGCGAATTCCTCGCGCAGCCGGGCGGCGCGCGCACAGTCGCGCTCACCCGCCTCGAGCCCGTGTTTCAAGGCATGTTGGATATGTCCCGGCTGGGCCTCGATGAAAAGACGGTCGATCACCGCGCGGGTCTCCTCCGGGAAGAGCGCCAGGTCGACGCCGAGGCGCAGCAGGGACAGCAGGTTCATGGCCTCCGCCGAATTCACGACATGCGAGTTCTGCAGGATTCCATACGCCCGGCCGATCTTGTCGTAGAGCTTGTTGGGATCGGCTTCGATGAGTCTCTGGCGTCCGTTGAGTTCATGTTCGACGATCGACTGAAGCACGCTGTGCAGCCGCTTGAGGATGTCGCCCTCCGGTTCGCCCAGGGTCGTCTGGTTGGAGATCTGAAAGATGCTGCCGGATGCGTCCGAGCCTTCACCGAACAGCCCGCGCACGACCATGCCCAGCTGGTTGACCGCGCGGACCACCTTCTCCATCTGACCCGAAATGACGAGCGCCGGCAGATGCATCATCGCCGAGGCGCGCATGCCGGTGCCCAGATTGGTCGGGCAGGCCGTGAGGTAACCCCATTGCGGCGAGAACGCGTAATCCAGCTTTTCTTCCAGGGCGGAGTCGAGATCGTTGATGGCAGTCCAGGCCTTCTTCAACTGAAACCCGGCACGCAGCACCTGGATCCTCAGATGGTCCTCCTCGTTGATCATCACCGAAATTGTCTGGTCCCGGTTGATGACCACACCGGAACCGGCCTTCGCACCACTGAGTTCGCGCGAGAT
>CAZOXB010000078.1:0-16054 GCA_964583635.1 uncultured Opitutaceae bacterium
TTTCAACTCATCCCTCACCCCGCCCAGACGGCTGTTTCTTGAGAGGTTACATCCAGCTCGGAGAGGGTTGCTTTGGGTGGATCGCGTCAGATGGCCCGGCCTTCAGGCCCGCAAGGCGGTGCGGATTGACCAGGGTGGTGGATGCCTCCGCTGGAGCTGCATCGTCGCGTGGAAAACGGTCATATTCCGGGTGACTTTTCGGTCGTGTTTGTCTTTCCCAGCGTCCACACTCGGCCAAGGTGCAGCCATCCGTCAGATGACACCCGTTTCGCGCCGCGTTGTGTTCTACTGGCTTCTCATGCTCCTGCCGACGCTCGGTGCGGGGGTGGGTGCCCTGTGGTTGATCCATCGTGAGCAGGCGCGGCTCGATCAACAGGCGAGGGCGGCCGCGGAGTCGCAGCGCGGGGCCATGCAGGCGCGCGCCCGTCTCATCGCGGAGAACGTCGAGTTGTTCATGGGCGATGTGCAGACCGGCCTGATGCGCACGCTGCGGGAACTGCCGCCGCAATCCTCCTTGGCCGACCGGGCGATGGCGGAATGGGAGGAGTCCAACCCGCTCGTCCGCATGACCCTGATGATCGACCCGCGCGGCAGGATCGTTCGACCACCGGCAATGGAACAACACGCCGCAGGGCGTGCCTGGCTCTCCAGGATCCTCGGAGGGAGTGCGCCCTGGCGGCCAGGGGCTGAGAAGGAACGGGTCCGGCAATCGCCGACTGCCTTGGACGAACAACGGAGGGACGTGATGGACAATGTGTCCAAGGTGCAGAGTGCCCGCAGCGCCGTTCAGGAGATTGCCACGATGAAGCAACCCTCCGGACGAATCGAGCCGGGCTTCGACAAGGACGTCGCAGGCGAAAGGAGCGGCTGGGCGCCCGTTGCGGTCGATGGACTCCTCCATCTGATCGGTTGGCGCCTCCTGGGCGACGGGACGGTATACGGCGTGGAATTGAATCTCGACGAAGTGGCGCGGCGCCTGGCCGACCTGATGCCGGCCGAGGCCAACCTGCCGTCCGGGTTTGTCCTTCGGATCAACGGGCAGACCGTCGGCAGACCAACGTCCCGGGTGCTCTCGCATGCAAGCCTCGCAAACCGGGGCCGAGCGGCGACTTTCACCCTGCCGCTGGCGCCCTCCGTGCTTCCTGGGTGGGAGGTTGTCTTTCTTGAAGATCCTTCCACAAACCAGGGCTCCGCCGGTCGCGGTGTCCTCCTGGTGAGCGTCGTGATGGTGGCCCTGTTCGTGGCCACGATCCTTGCGAGCGGCACGCTGCTGCTGACACAGGCCCGTCGTAGCGAGTCCGAGGCGATGCGGAAGACATCGTTTGTGGCCAACGTCTCGCATGAGTTCAAGACGCCGCTCACCACCATCCGCCTGTACGCGGAGCTTCTGGAACAGGGCAGGGTGCGCGATGTGTCGCAACAGCAGGGATACCTTCAGATCATCGGCGCGGAAACCGGGCGGCTGACGCGGCTGGTCAACAATGTGCTCGATTTCAGCCGCCTGGAACAGGGCAGGAAGAAGTATGCGATGGAGTCACGCGACCTCGCTGCCGACGTCGCGCGAATCATCGACACCCAGGAACCGCGCCTGCGCGAAGAAGGCATGGTCCTGATCCGGTCATTGCCGGGGGCGCCCGTCCTTGCACAGGTCGATCGTGACGCCATCGAGCAGATTCTGCTCAACCTGCTCGACAATGCCTGCAAATACGCCGCCGCGGGCCGCGAGGTGGAGGTGCGACTGGAGACGAAGCCCGGCGGTGTCCGCCTGACCGTTTCCGACCGGGGGCCCGGCGTGCCGACCGAACATCGAGCGAAGATTTTTGAGAAGTTCCACCGGATTGATGACACCCTGACGGCCGGGAAAGCGGGCACCGGCCTCGGCCTGGGCATCGCACGCCAGCTGGCGCGCGGCATGGGTGGGGATCTCAGGTTCGAACCCCGTGAAGGCGGCGGTGCCCGCTTCGTCGTGGAAATCGCATGAAGGCGAAGATCCTGATCGCGGAGGACGACAGCAATATCCGGCGCGGACTTGTGGCCACGTTGGAAAGCGAAGGTTACGCTGTCACGGCAGCCGTCGACGGCGCGCAGGCACTGAAGCTGTATGGGCAGGACAAATACGACCTGGTCATCCTGGATGTCATGATGCCAAACGCCAGCGGCTATGATGTCTGCCGCGAGCTGCGCGCGCGCGACGTGCGGGTGCCGGTGCTCTTCCTCACGGCAAAGGGGGAGGAGATTGACAAGGTCATTGGGCTCAAGCTGGGTGCCGACGACTATCTGACCAAACCCTTCGGCGTTCACGAGCTGCTGGCGCGAATCGAGGCCGTGCTGCGCCGCTCACGCCTTTCCGTGCCGGGTCGTGCCGGCGACACGCTTCCGGCGAGCTTCGCGCTGGGCCACGCGACGATCGACCGCCGCAGGTTCGTGGTCACGGTGGATGGCGCCAACCATCCGCTGACGGCGCGTGAATTGAAGCTGGCGGAGACCTTCTTCGCCCACGCCGGCCAGGTGCTGACGCGCGATGCGCTGCTCAACGCGGTGTGGGGTGTGGGCTATTTTGGCACCACCCGCACCCTGGACCAGCACGTGGCGCAACTCCGGAAGAAGGTTGATTCCTCCTTGCGGAAGGAATCCTCCATCGTGACGGTTCACGGGGTTGGTTACCGCTATGATCCGTTGTCGGAAAGGTGACGGAGCCGCCGGTTCCAGGCGGCCCGGCAAGGGAGGAAGACTGCGAGGCCGGCGGGATGTTGGCAGTGCCGGGGAGTGTTGGTTCCGGCGCGCCCGCGGAGTGTAAACAAATCGTTACGGTTGCTTGCTTGGAGCCTCGGCGGGATCGGGCCGTGATGGATGCGCGTACCCTGCCACGGTGGCGGGGCTTCGCCTTCACACTCCACCTCAGGCTTTTCATGAAAGCGCGTCTTGCAGCTCCTATCGCGGTCGCTCTCGGGTTCTTGTTCCATGCCGGTCCGGCCTTTGCCCAGATTGTCGAATTCAGGGCAACGATCACCCCTGCCCAGGAAACCTCCACGGTCGTCTCCGGTGCCAGCGGCACCGCCGTTCTTCTCTACGATGTCACGGCCAACACCTTCGATCTCTTCGTCACCCTGACCAATTTTTCAAACCCGCTCACCCTGTCGCACATCCACGAGGGTGCCACGGGGGCGAACGGGCCCGTGGTCACCAATCTCGGCGCTGAGGCTGTCTATACACGTAGTGGAAATACAATTACAGGAACATTTCGCAACGTCACCCATGGCGGGGCAAAGCTCGCCCTGCTGCAGGGTGGCGCCTACCTGAACTTCCACACGGCTGCCTATCCAGGAGGAGAGATCCGCGGCCAGTTGATCGCGCAGCCCAAGCGGCTCGCCGCGATCATCACCCCCGCTCAGGAGGTCGCGGCGAATCCGGTCGTATCGAACGCCTTCGGCGGGGCGCTGTTGAGTTATGATCCGGGCGCGAACCGCGTTCTGCTTCAGGTGACCCTCTTCAATTTCACCAACACGCTGACGGCCTCCCATTTTCACGAAGCGGCTGCCGGTGCGAACGGACCGGTGGTCACGAATCTCGGTGGCGCCTCCGCCTACACAATCGTCGGCGGCTTTGTCCGGCAGACGTTCAACATCCCCTATACTGGAGATCCGGTCAAGCTGCTCACGGGCGGAGCCTACCTCAACTTTCACAGCAATGCCTTCGGCGGAGGTGAAATCCGCGGGCAGGTGAAAGCTGCTGACGAAGTGCCGTCCTCACGCTTGGTGAACGCGTCCTCACGTGGCTTTGTGGGAACCGGCAGCCAGGTCCTTATCACGGGTTTCGCGGTCACCGGAGACGAACCGGTCGCCCTCCGGGTCATTGCCCGCGGGCCGTCGCTTGCATCCTTTGGTGTCCAGGGCGTCCTGTCGGATCCGGTGATGACACTGCACAACTCCGGCGGTCTGCTCATGGCGCGCAATGACAACCATGCCCTGGCGGCGCCGTCGACGATTCCGGCGCTGCTGGATGCGAAGGAGGCGGTCCTGGATGTCATTCTGCCGCCCGGGGCGTACACGACGGTTGTCTCCGGTGCGGACGGCGGGACCGGCGTCGCGTTGATAGAAATGTTCGAACAACGTCGCGGTCCCGACAACACCCTCGCGCTGGCCCTGGTCCCCGCGGCGCCATCGGCCGCATCCTCCCTGGCCGGTGCCGAATCCGTGCGGGGCCGGATCGCTCCGGAGATGTGCATTTCGACCGCGGTGGTGGCGGCTGTTGCGATGAGATAGGCGGCTGGCTTCGGGCCATTGCGGCGTTGCTTCAGCAGTGAAATCTGCTGAGCTTGCCGCGAATGACCCCATCTCTTGCCCCTTGCAGGCTTCGGTTGCTCGTCGGCAGGGCGGCCGTCCTTTTTCCGGTGCTCGCTCCTTTTGCCTGACGCCAACTCCGAATACGCCAACCGCGGCAGCAAACGAGTCGCCCGGTGGTGCCGGAGTTTTTCCAGAAATGGAGACCGGATTGAATTCCTCCGGGCTGGCCTGCCTTTCATCCGGTTCGTACCTGTCATCTGCGGTTAAGGAGGTCTTGGTCCGGCCCCGGCGGAATGCACGAACTCCTCGTGTATCTCAACCCGATCGTGCATTCCCCAAAAGTAGTACTTGCTTCCCGAACGCGCTCATCTGCGTATACCGCCTACTGCCGCGTGTTTCACTCGCTCCACGACTGTCTCTCCAAACCCATGCCATCCGCCTCCATCGACCGCCGCCAGTTCCTGAAAACCACCGCCGGTGCCGCGACTCTTGCGGCCATGGCGCCCTCGCTGTTATCGGGTGCCGGTAAAACTTCACGGCGCGCGAGCGATTCTCTGGTCGACGAGTTGGTGAGAGGGAATGACGCCGATCTCCCCCGAAGCCTGGCCTTGCAGATCAGGCGCCCGGGCCATCGCTGGCACGGAGGGATCAGATCAGAGTACGGTTTCCCGACGCCGCATGCCACGGCCGGCGTGATCGCGGCGCTGGCCTGCGCCGTCGGTGCGAATCAGTCGCGCCACTTCCAGTCGAAGGAACTGGTGGAGCCGCTCACCCTCGCCACGGCTTTCATGCTGGAGGCGCAGCATGACGACGACCACACCATCGACTTGTATTCGACGAATTTTCATTCCACGCCGGATCTCGGATTTGTCGTGGAGGTGCTCGCCCCCGCCTATGTCCTGCTGCGCGACAGCCCGCTTGCCGGACTGGCTCCGGCGCGCGAGAATCTCGGCAGATTCCTCGTCGATGCCGGCGAGGGCATGATTACCGGCGGCATCCATACGCCAAATCATCGCTGGGTGGTGAGCGCTGCGCTGGCGTGGGTGAATCATCTTTTTCCCAATCCGCGCTGTGTCGGACGCATCGACCAATGGCTTGCCGAGACGATCGACATCGATCCCGACGGCCAGTACACCGAGAAGAGCACGACGGTCTACTCCCCGATCGTCGATCGCGCGCTCATCACGATTGCGAGGCTGCTGGATCGTCCCGCCCTGTTCGATCCGGTGCGCCGCAATCTCGAGATGACACTCTATTACATTCACCCCGACGGTGAGGTTGTGACCGAGGCATCGCGTCGCCAGGACCGCTATCAGCGCGGCAGCATGGCACGCTATTATTACGCGTACCGGAGCATGGCGTTGAGGGATGGCAACGGACGCTTTGCCGCGATGGTGGCAACGATCGAAGCCACGGCGCGGGACCAGTTGCGCGGCGAACTGGCGGCATTCCTGACCGAGCCGGAGTTCGGAGCGGATCTGCCGCGGGCGCAACCGCTGCCGACCGACTACGTGAAGGTGTTCGCCTATTCGAACCTGGCGCGCATCCGCCGCGGGGAACGCAGCGGCACGGTCCTCGCCGGGAATACGACCGTGTTCTCGTTTCGCAAGGGCGCGGCTGCGCTTGAGGCCCTGCGATTTGCGAGCGCGTTCTTCGGGAAGGGCCAGTTCAGCGGCGAGGCGCTGGAGGTCAGCGGCAATCGGTACCGCATGCGCCAGCGGCTCGAAGGCCCGTATTTTCAGCCGCTCACGCGGGAACAGATAGCCGGCGGCGACCACGCCCGCATGGCTCCCAATGGCACGCTGGCGAACGACAGCAAGGCGCTGCGCCGCACCAGCAATGTGCAGACCCTCGTGTCGGAGGTGGAGATCATCGAGGAGCGGGGTGAGTTTTCCGTGAGGATATCGATCACGGGCACGAATGACGTGCCGGCAGCAGTCGAGCTGGCCTTTCGCCACGGCGGCACGCTGGCGGGTGTCACGGCGGTGAAGGGCTCCAAGGATTCGTTTCTGCTGACGGGTGACAGGGGAACCTTCACGCTGGAGGGCGACACGATCGAGTTCAGCGGTGGGCGCGCGGAACACACTTACGTTCAATTGCGCGGTGCGCTGCCGAAGTGGGACGGCCAGTCGGTTTATCTCACCGCGCTGACGCCGTGCCAGTTCGAGCTGAAGATACGGTAGGATGAGACGAAACGCGGAGACGCGGAGAGGCGAAGGAATACGCGGAGACGAAGGTCGGATTCAGCAGACAGGGGCGGATGATGCCGATTGATGCTGGAGGGCCACGGTCTCTCGTGGCCAGGTTCGCGGGTTTGATCGAGGCAAAGACTCATCTGTCGGCCTTCTCTTGGCGCGATGCATTCCCGCGGCCACGTGAGACCGTGGCCCTCCCGCATCAGGCCAGGATGTCCTTGACGACCTGACCGTGCACGTCGGTGAGCCGGAACTGGCGGCCCTGGAAGCGGTAGGTCAGGCGGGTGTGGTCGATCCCGAGCGTATGAAGGATGGTGGCCTGCAGATCGTGGATATGCACGGGCTTGTCTGCGACGTTGAAGCCGAAGTCATCCGTGGTGCCGTGGACCAGGCCGGGCTTCACGCCACCGCCGGCCATCCAGATGCTGAACGCCTTGCCATGGTGGTCGCGGCCGTACTTCTCGCGGGAGGCGTCGCCTTGCGCATAGGGCGTGCGGCCGAATTCCCCTCCCCAGATGACCAGCGTTTCGTCGAGCAGGCCGCGTTGCTTGAGGTCCTTGATCAGCGCGGCGCTGGGCTGGTCGACGTCGAGGGCGAGGCTCGGCAGGCGATCATGCAAGCCGCCGTGATGATCCCAGTCGCGGTGGTAGAGCTGGATGAAGCGCACGCCGCGCTCGGCAAGACGCCGTGAAAGGAGGCAGTTGCGTGCGAACGAGCCGGGTTCATGAACCGCCGGGCCGTAGCTTTCAAAGGTTGCGGACGATTCCTTCGACAGGTCCATCAGCTCGGGAACGCTGGTCTGCATGCGGTAGGCCATTTCCGCCTGCGTGATGCGGGTTTCGATCTCGGGATCGCCGACCTGCGCGAACTGCAGCTGATTCAGCTCCTTCGCGCCGTTGAGCATCAGCCGGCGCCGTTCGCGGGTCAGCCCGGGTGTGTCCGAGAGGTAAAGCACCGGCTCGCCCGTGCCGCGGAACTGCACGCCCTGATGCTTGCTCGGAAGAAACCCGCTGCCCCACAGCCGGGCAAGCAGACCCTGGCCTGCTCCCCTCTTGTTCACGGAGATGAGCACGACGTAGGCGGGCAGGTTCTCATTGAGCTGGCCCAGGCCGTAGTCGGTCCAGGCGCCCATGCTCGGGCGCCCCGGAAGCTGGCTGCCGGTCTGGAAGAACGTGATCGCCGGGTCGTGGTTGATCGCCTCGGTGTACATCGAGCGGATGACACAGATGTCGTCGGCAATGGCCCGGGTGTGCGGGAGGAGATCGCTGAGGACTGTTCCCGACTTTCCCCCGGGGTGGAAGCTGAACTTGCTCGGCTGAAGCGCGAGGCGCGCCTGCGACGCCACCATGCCGGTGACCCGCTGGCCGCGGCGGACGGAGTCCGGAAGGTCCTCGTTGAAACGCTCGCGCAGCACCGGCTTGTCGTCGAAGAGATCGAGATGCGAGGGACCGCCCGACTGGAACAGGCAGATCACCCGCCTGGCCGTCGGTGCAAAGTGGGGGAGTCCCGGCAGGCCGCCGACCGGGTGGCCGGGCAGTGCCACACCCGGTGAGGCGAAGGCATTCCCGCGGAACAGATGGGCGAGCGCGGCGGCGCCGAGCCCCAGGCCGGACTTGGCCAGGAAGTCACGGCGGGAGTGGATCTGTTCGTAGTGGTGGCAGGACATGAGGAAAAGGCTCCGGACGGATCAGTTCTTGGTGATGGTTTCGTCGAGCGAAAGGATCAGGTTGGCGACGCTGGTGGCGGCGGCGAGCTCGGTGGGTGGAATCATCGCGTCAATGGCGGAGGCACCGGTGTTGCCGACGTAGGTTTCCGCCTCGGCAGGGTGGGCGGCGAAGTCTTCGCGCAGCCGATTCCAGGTGTGGAGAATGACCTTGGTCTCGGCACGGTTCGGGCGGCGTCCCGTGGCGGCGCGGAACGCGAAGGCGGCGCGCGCGCCGTCGTCGGTGCCGCCTTCGCGCAGCATGCGCGTGGCCAAGTGGCGGGCGGCCTCGACGTAGCCCGTTTCATTCCACAGCGCCAGGGCCTGCAGGGGCGTGTTGGTCCGCGACCGGCGCACGGTGCAGAATTCGCGGTCGGGAGCATCCAGTGACAGCATCATCGGGTGGGGCATCGTGCGCTTCCAAAACGTGTAGAGGCTCCGCCGATACAGATCCTCGCCGCTGCCGAGCAGCCATTTCGTGCCCGGGTAGTCAGCGTCAACCACGATCGCGCTGTAGAGGCCCTCGGGCTGGTAGGGGTGGACGCTGGGACCGCCAATGCGCGGCGCCAGCAGTCCCGAGACGGCGAGGGCCTGGTCGCGGATCAGCTCGGCCGGGAGGCGGATGCGAGGACCGTGGGCAAGCAGCCGGTTTTCCGGGTCGCGGGTGACCAGCTCCGCAGTGACGGCCGAACTTTGCCGGTAGGTCGAGGACAGCACCAGCTCCCTGATGAACGCCTTGACGTTCCATCCCCCGTCGACGAACTCGCGCGCCAGCCAGTCGAGAAGCTCGGGATGGCTGGGCCACTCGCCCTGGTAGCCGAAATCCTCAAGTGTCTTGACGAGGCCGGTTCCAAAAAGCTGTGCCCAGATGCGATTCACGACCACCCTTCCGGTCATCGGGTGGTCGGGCCGGGTGAACCACCGGGCGAGGCCGAGGCGGTTCTTCGGTGCGCCCTCCGGCCAGGGCCCCAGAAGTTCCTCGGGCACGCCGGCGTCGAGTTTCTCGCCGGGAGCGTCGTAGGCGCCGCGCACCAGCAGGTGGGTCTGGCGCGGTGTGGGCAGATCCTCCATCACCATCGTGGTGGGGAACGAGCGCCGCAGCGCAAGGAGCCTTTCGGACACTGCAATCTCCTTCGCCATGGCATCGCGACTTCCCTCCCGGTCAGCCAGCAGCGCGCCGGCGATCCACCGCATCTCGTGCCGGGCGGCATTGCCGGCGGCGATCGCGGCCAGCGCACGCGGCAGGGCCGTGGATTGGAAGAGGGCGCGCAGTGTCTCGCTCGAGGCGGCCGGCGCGATACGACGAAGATCCTCGAGAGTGCCCACGAACCGAGCGGCCCCTGTCGAGTTGTCGGTGCCCACGAGAAAATCCCGCGTGCTGGATCCGCCGGAATGGTCGTCGTAGAGGGTGCGGCAGGGCACTTCGGCACCGTCGACATACATGCGGACATCGGCCGCCTTTTTCCCGCCCGCATACGTGACCGCGATGTGATGGAGCTCACCGGGGCGCAGGTCCGCGCGTTCGCTGCGCACGGTGATGGAGTAGACTGGCAGCCGGTCCGCGATGCGGAGTTCGATTTCGCCGTCGATCAGGCGGAGTTCACGACCCTTGCCGAAGGACGTATCTGCTGGAGAACCCTGATGATTGGTCCCGGAGATCAATGCCACGTCGGAGGGGTTGCCGGCGGCGGGGCGCAACCAGAGCGCGATGGACAGGCCGTCCTTGTGATTGAAATCCAAGCTGGCGCCGGGCAGCACGGGCGCGCCGGCCTTGGCATCAGGGGGCGGAATCCCGATGACGGTGATGGACTTGTTTGCCTCGGTGGTGGTCCGCGCGGCGGCGGCCAGTTCCTCGACCCGCTTGCGGTCGGATTCGTGCCATGACCACGCCGTGCGGGCGGCGGACGCTGCCGTGCGGGCCGCAGCGAGCTCGCGCTCGAGACTGGCTTGGCTGGCCTGTTGTGCCCGGGTGGGCGCCGGGATCATCGGCACGGCGTTGGCGACCCGTCCGTCCTCGCCCCATTCGGCGACATTGTTGAAGAACGCGGACAGGCGGTAGTAGTCGCGCTGCTCGATCGGGTCGAACTTGTGATCGTGGCAGCGGGCACATTCGAAGGTGAGCCCGAGCCAGGCGGTGCTGACGGTGCGCACGCGGTCGGCGACGTACTCGAGGCGGTATTCCTCGTCGATGATGCCGCCCTCGCTGTTGATGACGTGATTGCGGTTGAAGCCCGTCGCAATGCGCTGATCGAGGGTCGGTGATGGCAGCAGGTCGCCCGCGAGTTGTTCCGTGATGAAGCGATCGTAGGGCAGGTTGCTGTTGAACGCGTCGATCACCCAGTCCCGCCAGCGCCACATCGAGCGCGCCGAATCATTGTTGAAGCCATGAGTGTCGGCGTAGCGGGCGGCGTCGAGCCATTCCATGGCCATGCGTTCGCCGAAGTGGGGCGAGCGCAGCAGACGGTCGACGGCGTCGCGGTAGGCTGACTCCCCGCGTCTTGCGGCATCGTCGGTGAAGGCGTCGAACTCCTGGGGCGTCGGCGGCAGGCCGGTCAGGTCGAAACTCACCCGTCGCAGCCAAGCGGCCGGCGTAGCTTCGGGGGAGGGTTTCAGTTTCTCCCCACGCAGGCGCTGCAGGACAAAGGCGTCGATGGGGGAGCGTCCCCAGTGTTTGCCCGAATTCCTGGGGACGGCCGGGCGTTGGGGAGGGATGAATGCCCAGTGGCGCTCATACGGCGCACCTTCGGCGATCCACTGTTTGAGCACGGTGATCTGGGCCGGAGTGAGGTGCTTGTTGCTTTCCTTCGGCGGCATCCTTTCCGATTCGTCATCAGAGAGGAGGCGAATGATCATCTCGCTGGCGTCGGGTTTGCCCGGGACGATGGCGGGAAACCCGTCGCGATCGAGCGTGGCGCTGTCGTACTGGTCCAGCCGCAGTTTTGCTTCACGGTGTGCCGCATCCTGTCCGTGGCACTGGAAGCAGTTTTCCGACAGGATCGGCCGGATGTCCCGGTTGAACTGCAGCAGCGCGGCGGGAAGCGCTGCGGGCGCAAACAGGACAAATGCAACCAAGCACCGGTGCCAGGGAGGATTCGACCGAAGAAGGAGGAACATGGGTTAAGT
Source organism: uncultured Opitutaceae bacterium (assembly GCA_964583635.1). Taxonomy (GTDB): domain Bacteria; phylum Verrucomicrobiota; class Verrucomicrobiia; order Opitutales; family Opitutaceae; genus UBA6669. Next base: position 11,304 of record CAZOXB010000078.1, read on the forward strand.
GCCGCGCGGTTCGGATGGGGCGGGCGGGGATCAGGAAATCGTCCGCCAATGTAGGAGCACGGATTGCCGGCACCAGTCCGAACACCGCTTGGATTCCATGAAAGTGCTTCCCGCTTTTTCATATGTCGGCGAACCCTTTGCCGACCTTCTGTTCGGGTTGATGAACGCCCGGCCCCTCTTCGGGCACTTGAATGCCGTCCGTTTCCTGCTTGGCTCCCCTCATGATCGCACCGCAGAATCCGATCCTTGGCCTGTGGGAACTCATCAAGGCGGAGATGGACGGGGAAGCGGCGCCGGATGAATTGTCACGGCGCACCCAGCTTCGCCTCACCGAGGCGGAGTATTGCGTGTATTTCGACAATGAGGTCATGGACCGCGGGACGGTCCGGGCAGTCGATTCAGGCAGGAACGCGTTGCAGTTTCACGGTGTGGACGGCGCCAACTGCGGGCGCATGTTCCGGGGCATTTATCAGAACAACGGCAACCGCCTGCGCATTTGCTTTGGGCTGGACGGGCACGAACCTACCGAGTTCACGACCGCGGGTGGGCAATCGCGCTACCTGGCGATGTATCGGCGTGTGGGGTAGGCGTGGAACGCCCCCGGCCGGCTGCTATCGGCTGGGGGGTGATACCGGTATTCCCGGAATGAAAACGTCATCCATTCCCGGCAGCGTGGGAATCTTCAGGTCGGCAGCGATGGCCCAGATGTCCCATTGGCCATCGATGTAGTTGCGATTGGCAGGGAGCGGACACGCTTGCACAAACAAATACCACTTGCCGCCGATTCGGTAGCTGGCGGGTGTGGCGACATGGTACATGGTGTCGTCGCGGTACAGTCCCTCCCATTTGATTTGCAGGGCCGTGTCGACATCCAGTTGCTGCCAGCCGCGATCGGGATGCTTGCTGACGGCGATCACCGGCCGCCAGCGTTTGCCCTTGGAAAGACCGACTTCGATGAACAGCACATAAGTCTGGCCGATCTTCTGCACCTGATGCCACTCGTAGTAGGCATCGGGCGTCGACGTGAAGAGTTGTCCCATGCCCCTGGGATCCGAAGCATTGAAATGACGCTGCCAGGTTTTCCCATCGCTTGAGGTTGCCAGACGCAACCCGGGAAGGATGCCATCCTTGCCGCGGTATGAATAGTACATGTACCAGACCCAGGTGCCGGGTTTGTTCCCCGGTTCGCGCCAGACGGCCGATTGCGACACCATGTTGTCGTGAAACGGTGCGGCCGGCTCGGGCGAAAGGAGGGGAACGTTGCCGTAGCGCTTGATGGTGCTGGCGTTGACCGAAGCGTAGCCATCGCCCACAGTCGTGATGGCGAGTCCGATGTGGTCCTGGATGTTCCCGGCTGTGGCCGAATAGTAAATATAATAGGCGTCCTCTTCGGGAACGTGGAGAACCGCATCCAGCCGCAGGGTGCGGGCATCCCAACCCTGGCCGCTGGGGCCGAAGATGGGATTCCCCTTGTCCTGATGCCAGGTGAACGGATCGGAAACATCGGCCCAAGCTTTGCCGATTTCGCACAGAACCCGGTTGGCCTTCGGCACGCCGGAATAAAACATCACCAGCTTGGTGGGATCGCGCGGATGCGGCAGGATGCAGGCTTCCTGAAGCTGCTGCGACTGCCAGGGCGCGTCTGAGCGGTTGATGACGACTTCGCCTCGTATCCGGGGTGCGGCCGACGGTGCCGGGCCAGCGCGCTGAGCGAGGGCTGCGAGCGGAAACGACACGAAAAAGAGCGCGAAACCAAATGGCCGGCGGAGGGGAAAGGGCATGACAGCGAGGTGGGCAACTGTTGCTACACCAAGCCGGGTCGGTGCGACTTGACAAGGCCGGACTCTGCTCGCGGGAGATGGCGTCAACCGCGCGTTTCCGGAGATCGGCATTCCCGAAGGCCATCACTACTGCCCGCACCATCGCAATCAGCCCGAACTCATGGACAAGGTGGCGCAGATCGACCTCTATTACATGCCTGGAACTCAAACCGGGTACGACGAAGCGTGCCCTGCCAAAGCTGTCGGCGTTACTCGCGTCCGCCGAGATCGGGAATCAAGTTCGCCCAAATTGTCCGCCCAGCAGGTTCCCTGAGCAGTTGATCTTCCGATTGCGCGCATTGCCGGACGCATCGCCTGAGGTTGAAAGTGACAGATCGTATCTACGGCCAATCGGTGCAGTCGGTGCATTGCTTCGTTCGGGATCGGCATCGAGGCAGGGAATCGCCCGGATATTCCTTGGCTTGCGATGCCGTAGGGGAGGTCTATTATGAGGCGCATGGAATCCCTGGCACATTCCTTTGTCTCCGTGGACGATTACCTGGCGGGTGAACGGGCCGGCGACCGGCGGCACGAGTACATCGGGGGTGAAATTCATGCCATGGCCGGGGCGAGCGAGGAACACGGAATGATCTCACTGAATCTGGCGTCCGCCTTGCGCCAGCATGTGGGCAGCGGTCCCTGCAAGGTCTTCATTGCGGACATGAAGGTACGGCTGGAGATCGCGCGGGATGACATCTTTTATTATCCCGATGTTCTCGTGACGTGCGATCCCACCGACTCGCAGCGCTATTTCAAGACACGGCCGCAGTTCATTGCCGAAGTGCTCTCACCTGAGACCGAACGCTTCGACCGCCGTGAGAAATTCCTGAGCTACATCCGGCTGCCGAGTCTGAGTGAGTACCTGCTGGTGAGCCAGAGTTTGCCGCTGGCGACGCTGTTCCGTCGGGAAAACAATTGGGAACCGGAACACCTCGGCATGAACCATGAGCTGGTCCTGCCGTCGCTGCAGTTTCGCCTGCCGATCCCCGGCCTCTATGCGGGAGTGAACTTTGCCCCGGGTACCTGAACGGTCCGATCAACTTTTCCAAGTGCGGCCATTCTGCCCGGGTGCCGCCTTGGGATTTCTTCGTTGAGTTCCATGCATCCCCACTGGGTTTTCCCGGATGGAATGTAACCCAATGGGTTACATCCCGCCGAGGGTGCTTCCCCGATGCGGGTGACCGCTTCTGACTAACCTTCGGCGTGAGGCTCCCGTCGGGCGGGACGAGTCGCAACCGCCGCGGAGGCAGGTGCAATGACGGCTTTGTTGCCGGCGGAATTGGCGTCGACGGGCGGGCGCGATGACTTCAAGCGCTTGTCGCAGTCGGCGATTTCCCGGAAGAGACCGTTGATCTGATCCATCTCGGCGGCGGTGAGCTTCCGTTTCGGAACCGAACGATCGACATAGAAATAGTTGAGGACGGGGTTGAATTCCAGCTCGTCGCCAAAATAGACGAGACCGGGGTTGCTACCGGTGGCGAGATAGCCGCGGCCGTCGTAGTTTTTCTGCTGGCTGGTCCGGACGTCCGCGGTGGCGTAATCGGGGGCCGTGGCGGTTTCGGGATACCAGGCACCGCTGATGGTTTGAACGCGCATCCGGACGGTGCGGGGGACGCCCGGTGGGGGCTGGTTCACGAGGGTGCGGATGCGGTCCTCGGTGCGTGCGCGTTTCAGCCGGATCGCGGCGATTTCGAGATGGGCGGCCAAGGCGGAAGATCCGATCCCCTGGGCCGTCGTCTGGGCCCGGTCGCGTACGGCGGACGGTGCGATTGCGCTGACTTCGATGACCTGGTTGTCCTTCAGCTTGATGGTCTGTCGCGGGTAGCGGAGTATGCGGATCGACCCCGCCTCAATCCGCCCCCATGGCTGGCCGTATTTCTCGAGGATCTGGTGGTAGGTTTGACCGATCTGGGCAGCACAGGCGGTTGCGGCGCTGATGAAGAAACAGAAAAAGGCGGTTTTCATTCAGGGAACGTCATCCTGGACTGCAGGCCATCTTGTCATAGAGCGGCCGCCGCGGGCATCCAATTGCTTGCGTACGCTCGTTTTGATGAAATCCTTACGATTCTTTCCACACTCGGGCCGCGGATGCCACCAGGAGGGCCACGTTTGTGTGTTTCCGCCACCGGAACCGGGCAGTTTCCCCGGACGGAAGGGCGTGGTGGCGGAACCGCGCGATGGGCTTTACTTCCTGGCGAAGTGGCGCTTCCTTGCCGGGGAGTCTGAGGCTTATTCGCGATCCATGACCTGTGCATTCACTTCACGGCGACCTATCCTTGCCGCCAGCATCCTTGCCGCGACGCTGTCCGTGTCGGCGTGGGGCAAGAACGTGCCCTTTGACTTGGGGCTGCCACCTTTCGATGTGCTCATGCAATCCCTGCCGAAGTGGGGTGACAATCTGGTGGAGGTGAATGTTTCGCGGGAAAGGTACGACATTCTTCGCAACGAGGAGAAGAAGAACAAGCCGCCGCAGATTTACTCTTCGCCGGTTCTCATGCCAGCGGCATGGCCGAGGGAGCTGAAACGGGATACGCTTGAGGCGGTGTTTTCATTTTCCCTTGATGCCGACGGGACGATCAGGGACATCCAGCGCCTGTCGGAGGTGCATCCCGCATTGGAAAGGGTGGCGATGCTCTACATCGCGCGGCTGCGTTACTCGCCGGCAGAGTTGGAGGGGAAACATGCCCCCGCGCGGGCGGAGCTTACCTTGCGGTTTCAGACTGACGGTCTTTTTCCGGACTGATTCCAATTCGTTATCAAGACGAGACTGAGCCGGAATCCAGCCGATCCTTGTATCACCACGGAGGCACCGAGAGCACGGAGATCGGCCGGGAGCGGTTGCCGGCCAGCGATTAGATGAAGGGTGCCTGACCGATGATCTCGATGCCGTTTGCATCGGTCGCCATGGCGGCACCGATTTCCGGATGGTCC
>CAZOXB010000079.1:0-15874 GCA_964583635.1 uncultured Opitutaceae bacterium
TGTCGCGTTCACGTCACGGGCGGACTCCGAACTCGCCCGCATCGCCAACCACCGTCTCCTGTACCAGGTTCCCAAGGAGGCATGTCCGCTGTCACTTGCGCCAACTGCCTCCACGTCGGCCGCCATGGCACTGGGTGACGCCCTTGCGATGGTCCTGCTCGAATCCCGAGGCCTCACCCGTGACGACTTTGCATCGTATCATCCCGCCGGGAATCTCGGGCGGGTGCTCCTCGTGAGGGTGCGCGACATCATGCGCACGGCGGATCGCTTGCCGGTTGCGGCTGACACCGTGACGGTGCAGGACGCAATCCTGGCGATGACAAAGGCAAAGAGCGGCTCCATCGCGCTGATCGACGGCAAGTCCGGTAAACTCACCGGTATTCTGACGGACGGTGACTTCCGGCGCAGCGCGCTGACCGCCGGCACCGATTTTCTTTCAAGACCCGTGGCGGAGTTCATGACCCGAACTCCCAAGGTAATCTCTGACAATGCGTTGGGTGTGGATGCACTGCGATTCTTTCAGACTCACAAGATCGATGACCTGATCGTTGTCGACAAGCGAGGCCGTCCCGTCGGACTGGTCGACGGCCAGGATCTGCCTGCGCTGAAAATCGTCTGACGACGGTTGGACCCGATCGGAGGGCCACGGTCCCTCGTGGCCGCGTGGACGCACAGCGCTTGGCAACGCCGGCGTGTAAACGGATTCAACGTCGGAGCCCGCCATCCCGGCCACGAGGGACCGTGGCCCTCCGGATACAGGCTGGAAGCCTGCGCACCTTCCAAGAATCAATAATCGCGGTCACTACGCGCCCTGCAATCCCTCTGGCTGTTCCCCGTACCGCGGCTTGTCTCGGGGAGCGTCTTTCAACACACTGGGGCCATGGCTACGCCCGTGTTTTCCTATCAGGAACCCTTCCCGCTCGGACCCGATGAGACCGAGTACCGTCTGCTTTCCAAGGAAGGCATCAGCACCGCCAGCTTTGAGGGCAGCGAGATTCTCAAGATTGAACCCGAGGCACTCGCCTTCCTCGCCCAGCAGGCCATGCGTGACACCTCGTTCCTGCTGCGGCCCAAGCACCTCAAGCAGGTGGCGGCGATTCTCGACGACCCTGAGGCCTCGCCAAACGACCGTTATGTCGCCTTGACGCTGCTCAAGAATGCCGAGGTCGCTGCCGAAGGCATCCTGCCCTTCTGTCAGGACACGGGGACCGCCACCGTAGTGGCGAAAAAGGGACAGCAGGTCTGGACTGGAGCCAACGACGCCGAGTGGATCTCCCGTGGGGTTTTCGAGACGTACACGAAGGAAAATCTGCGTTATTCGCAGACTGCGCCGCTCGACATGTGGAACGAGGTCAACACCGGCACCAATCTGCCCGCGCAGATCGACCTCTACGCCACCGAGGGGGCATCGTATGAATTTCTGTTTGTCGCCAAAGGGGGAGGATCCGCGAACAAGACGTTCCTGTTCCAGGAAACCAAGGCCCTGCTCAATCCGAAGTCGTTGGAGAAATTCGTGACGGACAAACTCTCCTATTTGGGTACCGCCGCCTGCCCGCCCTACCATCTTGTTTTCGTCATCGGAGGCACAAGCGCGGAAGCGTGCCTGAAGACAGTGAAGATGGCATCGACCAAGTATTACGATCAACTGCCCACCTCGGGCAACCGGGAGGGTCGTGCTTTTCGCGATCTGGAATGGGAGAAGAGGATCCTGGCGATTGCCCAACAAAGCGGGATTGGCGCCCAATTCGGTGGAAAATATTTCGCGCTTGATGTAAGGGTCATCCGCCTGCCCCGACACGGCGCGAGTTGTCCGGTCGGCATGGGCGTGTCGTGTTCCGCCGATCGCAACATCAAGGCGAAGATCACCCGGGACGGAATTTTTCTGGAAAGGCTCGAAACCAACCCGGGCCAATATATCCCCGCCGCCCAGCGCCTGCTCAAGGAGGAAAACCCCGTTCGCATCGATCTGAATCAACCGATGCCCGCCATCCTCGCCGAACTCTCGCGGCACCCCGTGACCACGCGCGTGCTGCTCTCCGGGCCCTTGGTCGTCGCCCGCGACATCGCCCATGCAAAATTGAAGGAACGGGTCGATGCTGGCCTCGGATTGCCCGACTATTTCAAGAATCATCCGGTCTACTACGCCGGCCCGGCCAAGACGCCAAAAGGCTATGCCTCCGGGTCATTCGGGCCAACCACGGCGGGGCGGATGGACAGCTACGTCGATCAGTTCCAGTCGCTCGGAGGTTCCATGGTCATGCTGGCCAAGGGCAATCGCAGCCCGGCTGTCACCGCATCCTGCCGGAAGCATCGCGGATTCTATCTCGGCAGCATCGGCGGCCCGGCCGCGATTCTGGCCAAGGAGAACATCCGCAAGGTCGAACTGCTCGAGTATCCCGAGCTGGGCATGGAGGCGGTGTGGAAAATCGAGGTCGAAGACTTTCCCGCATTCGTGCTGGTGGACGACAAGGGCAACGACTTCTTCGTCAACGGCTGCGGGGCCTGCCTGCCGAAGACGGAAAAATAGAGAGTGGCAACGGGCCAAGCCCTCCTTTGGAGGGGCACGCTTCGTCGTGCCCTGGGAAACGCCTCCGGCTTCACGTCGCCGGATCTTCCCTCGCCACGCATCCGCGCGTTTCTTTCCCACTCGCTTCTATTGCCTTCTCTCATTCCCAACAAACCGGGCATGGCGAAGCATGCCCCTCCAGTCATTGATTGCGTTGGCGAATTGAAAAGCGATCCGAACCGGGTTCGGATCCGGCCACGAGGGACCGTGGCCCTCCTGAAGGCTATGCCCCGAGCACGGTGACGCTCACCCGGCGGGGCGATGGCGAGGTCCGATGTTCCCAGAGAAAGATGCCCTGCCACGTGCCAAGCTGGATTCGGCCGTCAACGAACGGTACCGTTTCACTGGTCCGGGTAAGGGCCATCTTGATGTGACTCGGCATGTCGTCCGGCCCTTCCTGCGTGTGCTCAAAATCGGGATCATCCGCGGGCACGAGTCGGTCAAGCCAGCGTTCAAGGTCGTGGCGCGCTCCCGGATCCGCGTTTTCCATGATCACCAAGCTGCAACTCGTGTGGTGGCAGAAAACGGTGAGCAGCCCGTTTCGAAGGCCGCTCTTTGCCAGCGCAGCGACAACCTTGTCCGTGAACTCATGCAAACCAGCTCCTTGCGGCCGAAGCGTAAGGATCTCCTGATGAAATGCCATGGTCGGTGGGATCAGCCGCCGCCTGCACCCACCGTCCCGGCGTGGGGTGCGATCATCGTTCTTGGATCGAGAATGCGATCCACCGCCGCAGCGTCGAGCAGACCTCGGGCCAGGATGATTTCCTTGAGCGTCCTGCCCGTTGCGTGCGCCTCCTTTGCCACGCTGGCCGCGGCATCGTAACCAATGTGCGGATTCAGCGCCGTCACGAGCATCAGCGAGCGGTCCACCAGCGAGCGGCACCGTTCAACGTCGGCCTCAAGTCCGGCGACACAACGCTCCGCAAACACACGGGTACCCTGGGCAAGGCAGGCGATGGAATCATGGAGTGCGTACGCCATCAGCGGCAGCGTGACGTTCAGTTCGAAATGTCCATCGCGGCCGCAGAGGATGACGGTCTGGGTGAGGCCCTGCACGTAATGGCACACCTGAACGAGCATCTCGCTCATCACCGGATTGACCTTGCCCGGCATGATTGAGCTGCCCGGCTGCGTCGCCGGCACCCTCAGCTCACCGATGCCGGCGCGCGGACCGGATCCCAGCCAGCGGATGTCGTTGGCGATCTTGGTCAGGCTGGCCGCCAGCGTCGCTAATTGGCCGGCCACCTCCACGGCGTCGTCACGGCCGCCCTGGGCTTCAAAGTGATTGTCCGCCTCCCGGAACGCCAAGCCCGTCTCTGCACTCAACACGGCACAGACCTTGGCCGGGAACTCCGGATGCCGATTGATGCCGGTCCCGACGGCCGTACCTCCGATGGCCAGTTCAGCCAGGGCGTCGATGGCCTTGTGCACGCGCCCTACTCCCTTGCGAACCTGGCGCGCATACCCCGAGAATTCCTGGCCCAGTGTCATGGGCGTCGCATCCATGAGGTGCGTACGCCCGATTTTCATGATGTCCGCGAATTCTCCGGCCTTTGCCTCCAGCGCTGCCGACAGGCTTTCCAATGCAGGCAGGAGGAGCTCGTGGAGAGCGACCGCAACACTGACGTGAAGGGTGGTCGGTATGACGTCGTTGGAGGATTGCCCAAGATTGACATCGTCGTTGGGGTGCACGGGTTTCCTCGAACCGATCGGCTGGCCGGTCAGTTGGCTCGCCCGGTTGGCAATCACCTCATTGGCGTTGGTGTTGGTCGAGGTCGCCGAACCCGTCTGGAAAATATCGACGGGAAAATGCGCCTGAAGGCGCCCCTCCGAGACTTCCCGTGCCGCCTGACAGATGATCCGGCTCTTCTCGTGCGAGAGCAGACCCAACTGCTCATTCGCCTGTGCGGCTGCCAGCTTGACCAGTCCAAGACCACGGATGAAACGTTCGGGCAGGGGTCGGTGGCTGATCGGAAAGTTCAGGACGGCCCGTTGTGTGGATGCACCGTAAAGCGCGTCCGCCGGCACCGGCATTTCGCCCATCGAATCTCGTTCCAAGCGGGTGTTCATGCCCCACGGTATCAACACGCGCACAGGAACGCAAAAACGAATCCATGGAAGCCGTCACGCGATGGCGCGCAGAAGCGGGCCCCCTCCAGAACCTGACGTTCTCAGAAATTCAACCGCAGGCCGCCGCCTGCAGCACCGGCCACGCCGATGCGGCTGACACTCGAATAAAGCTCATCATCGCTCAACCGACTGATCGCGCGCTCGCGCGCCCGATGGTCCGCCGTGGTCGAGCGTCGATTTTCAAGGTTGAACGCCGCGGTCACATAGGAGGCGAGACGCGCACGCTGGGAATTCGCAGGTCCGGCAAGCATGGCGAGCGGCTCCTCGTTGGGGAGTGAGTTGGCGGATGCCGTCGCAACCTGAAGCGCGCGGCCTGGTCCAACGGCGGGAAGGTCAATGTGCGCTTCCTGAAGCTTCACCAGCATCGGCTCCAGCGAGCGGGTGACGCCCGATGCCAGCGCATTCGCAGGTGAATCGGCACCATTGCCCACCCAAGGCATCATCCTGTTACTGCGCGCCGCCGCGCTCCGCGTATCCGGAGATTCTCCTGTCGAAGCATATGATGGCGACTGCACATCGCTGCTCGTGTCGGCCGAAGCGACGACTACAGCATCGGCCGCGCCCGCTTCTGCCAACGGCATCCTCGAAGGCGCAATGGTTGTACCTGCCACCGCCAAATCCGTCGTTTCAAGCGCCATTGAGGTGTCAGAAACCAACCCCTCCTGCGCAGTGGACGGATCCACAGCCGGCGTCGGTGCACGGTTTTCGCGCACCACAAGAAACGTCAAGGTCAGCACCGCCGCGGCTCCGACCGGAACACGCGCACGCGCGACACCGGCCATCATTTTCCCGAAATCGAGACGCCACCACGGCCGTTTGGCGACGATCGCCGCGAGCTGCTTCTCCCTCAGCTGTTTTTCAAACTGATCCCAAAATGCAGGTTCCGGCCGCTCCAAGCGTTTCAGCCGCAACACCTCTTCCAAGCTGACTTTTCTGGATTCCGAGTGATCTGGCATCATGAACGAACGTAAACCTGTAATTCCGATTGAAGTAGCTGTTTGGCGTAGTGCAGACGGGAACGCACCGTGCCCACCGAACATTTCATGACGTCGGCAATCTCCTCGTGACTCAAACCATCGATTTCGAATAAAGTGACCACTGTACGATGCTTGATAGACAGTTTTTGCATGGCCTCGTTCAATTTTTCCTGAAGCTCCTTAACAAACAATTCACGATCGCCACCCTTCCTGTCGGTCAATTGCGAAATAACATCTCCGCCTTTTTCTTCGTCGTGGATCTTCTCGAAGCTGAAGAATGTACGCAGCTTATTTTTGCGAAGATGCGATAACGCACCGTTCACTGCAATTCGATATAACCACGTGAAAAAGGAGGATTGACCCTGAAAGCGATGGATCGACTGAAACGCCTTGATAAAGGCATCTTGCGTCAGATCCGCAGCATCCTCCCGGTTCGAGGTCATATTGTAGAGGATGGCGTAAACCCGCTCACGGTACTTCCCAATCAGGCTGTCGAAGTCGGCCATGCTTCCGGCCTGGACGCGCTGGATGACGGCCCAATCGGAATCCGCCTCCTGCTGCCGCTCTGGCGACGCGACAAGCGTCTTGTTCAGAGCTTTGGCCACGGGGTTCATGGAGGCAAGCATGTGAAGTGCGGAGCGCGGCGCAAATGGAATTTCGCCGGAACAGCGAAGTCCCTCTCACGCTGGAGGGTCACGGTCTCTCGTGGCCGCAGGGACGCCTCGCGCTCAACGACGCCGGCACGCAAACCTTGGCGTCACGTATAACCGCACGCCCGGCCACGAGCGACCGTGGCCCTCCCCGAGAGGGATCATCTGCCGGCGGGCGAGGGGGAACGCAGGGCAGTCACCTGATCGCGCAGGACATCGCTCAACTGGATCAGGCCTTCGGTCGGCGCCACGTCGCCAAAAGCCGCCAGGGCGGACTGTCCGGCGAGCAGCTCCGCTTCGATCGACGCCGACACCCGGTCAAAGATACTCCACTCCTCCATGCAAGAAATCCAATGGGCCGGACGTGCCGGCTTCTCGCCACGGATTTCTGCGTTGAGCTCGATAGCCTCGTGAGACGGCAACTTCTCCAGCAGGAACAGCAAGGGGAGAGTGACCTTGCCGCTGAGGAGGTCCGTGCCGAGTGTCTTGCCGATCTTCTTTTCGTGCCCGAAGAAATCCGCGAGGTCGTCGTAAATCTGGTAGGCAACGCCCAATCGGCGGCCAAACGCCCCCGCAGCAGCCACAAATTCCGCCGGGTAACCGGCCAATTCGCTTCCGAGTGCGCAGGAGAGACGGAAGAGCTCGGCGGTTTTCAGATCGATGACCCGGTGGTAGTCCGCAAGCGAAACGCCGGCATTCCGGCGGCGCAGGGTCTGGATGATTTCCCCTGCACACACCTTGCGGGTTGATTCCGAAACCGCACGGCACACCGACGGTGTCGGAAACTGCGATGCCAAATGAAGCGAATGGGCGAAAAGAGCATCGCCCAGCAGCACCGCCGCCTCCGGCCCGTACTCCCGCGTCGCCGTGCGGCGCCCCCGTCGCAGGTCGGCTTCATCCATGATATCGTCGTGAACCAGCGTGGCCAGATGCACCAGCTCCACCACGGCGGCGACCCTCACCAGCGCAGGCCGTACCGTGATGTCGTCATTCCATCCGCTGAGAAAGACCAGCGCGGGCCGAATGCGCTTCCCGGAGGTATCGATGCAGTAATCCGCCATGGTGCGGATCTCCGGCTCGAATGCCGCGATTTGTTCACGCAGGAAGGTGTCCAGCGCGGCCATATGGGGACGCAGTTTCCCAAAAACACTCGCGAAGCCGCGAATCGGTTCAGGGTTGGTCGGTGCCACGGAGGCCATAAGGGAAACCATCATAGGCCTCTCCGACAAAATGGCTAACCAATAAGTCGCGGAAGAAATTCACTCTTCCATCCGCCCAATCCGAAGCTGCGCGCAGACGATTCCGGCCGCCACGGCGGCGTTGAGCGATTCGGCGGCGCCAAAACGGGGGATGGTAATCCGCTCCGTGAGGCAGGCCGCCACGGCGGGCGTGAGACCCCGGCCCTCATTGCCAATGACCACGATGGCATCCTTCGTCGGCCGCACCCTGGACAAGGGCGTGCCTTGCAGATCGCATCCGTAAACCGGAACAAGCGCCCGCACTCCTGCCAATGCCGTTGCCAGGTCGGTGGAAAAGGAGCGCACACGGCTGAACGAGCCCATGCTGGCATTGATCACCTTCTGTGAGAAGAGATCTGCGCAGTCCGGAGAAAGGAGAACCCGATCGAAACCGAACCAGTCCGCGATGCGCAGCATCGTGCCCACATTTCCCGCATCCTGCAGGCCGTCCAATGCCAGCGTGAGGCCCGAGCGCAGCTCATCATCCTTCAATGCCCTACGGTCCAACCGACCAATCGCCAGGACGGGTGACGGGGATGGAAAGTGGCTGATACGCGACATTTCGTCCGGAGTGATCCCGTGGACCGGCACCGATGCAGCCCAGGACGCAACCGGCTGCGTCGAAAAAAGCTCAACCAAGGGAAAGCCGCTCTGAAGGAGCTCCCGGACCACCTTTTCGCCTTCAACGACAAAAAGCCCCTGCACCTCACGGTGCTTTTTCTCCTTCAGCGATCGCACGCGGCTGAGCTGGGCCTTCGTAAGCGGCATGGTCGGGAGGGTGAACGGAAAATCCATCACAGCGCAACTGCAGGTCATTCCAGAGCTGGAGACTTGCCCAGGCCGGAAGGTTCGGGCACACCTCGCGGGTCCAGATTCATCCTCATATTCCACACTCCACCATGAAAAAATATCTCGTTGAGTTCATCGGCACCTTCTTCCTCGTCCTGACTGTCGGCTTCTCGGTGCGCAGTGGCAGCTCCCTCGCGCCCCTCGCCATCGGCACGGCCCTCATGGTCATGATCTTTGCCGGCGGCCATGTATCCGGCGCGCACTTCAATCCCGCAGTCTCCCTGGCCGCACTCGTCCGGGGACGCCTTTCATTCGCCGACTTGTTTCCCTACTGGCTTGCCCAGGTGGTTGCCGGCGCCGCGGCCGCGGGTGTGGTCACGTATGTCCTGGGCAAGCCCACGGTGCCCGCCAGCACCTTCGCTGTCATGCCGTCGCTGATCGTCGAATTCCTCTTCACGTTCGCCCTGGCTTGGGTCATGCTCAACACCGCGACTGCCAAGGGCACCGCCGGCAATTCGTTCTACGGCCTGGCCATCGGTTTCACCGTTCTGGTTGGAGCGGTCTCGGTCGGCGCCATCTCCGGCGGCGCTTTCAACCCGGCCGTCGGCGTCGGCGTCGTCATGATGGGAATGGTCAACGGCTCCCAGCTTCCCGTCTACATCGGCGCGGATCTGGTCGGCGGTGCCGTGGCGGGGATCGCGTACCTGTTCGTCAACGGGAAGGAGTGACGGCGATCGCTGCCTCCCTCCATCTCTTTCCATCAAAACAAAAAGCCCCGCCAACCGTGGGAACGGCCGCGGGGCTTTTTTGTTGGCCGACGCCTTGGGCCAACGCTTTGGGCCAACGCCTTGGAGGGCCACGGTCTCTCGTGGCCGGGATCGCGGGATGCGAAGTCGCCGGGGTGGACGTGCCGGCGTTGTTCAGCGCAGGGCGTTCCTGCGGCCACGAGAGACCGTGGCCCCCAGGCATCCGCCCGCAGCCCCGTCAGACCTTCGGTCCACCCTGCGCAATGTTCCGCGCCCGCAGACGCAGCCCGTTGAGGCGGATGAAGCCGGTGGCGTCGCTCTGGTTGTACCAGCTCTTGACGCCCTCCATGGACGCAATGTGCGGATCGTAGAGCGAGTACTTCGACTTGCGGCCGGTGGTGATGATGTTGCCCTTGTACAGCTTCAGGCGAACCGTGCCGCTGACGTATTTCTGGCTCTCGTCCACGAGCGCCTGCAACGCTTCGCGTTCCGGGGCGAACCAGAAGCCGTAATAGACCAGCTCGGCGTACTTCGGAATGAGAGAGTCGCGCAAGTGCTGCACCTCGCGATCCAGGGTGAGGCTCTCGATCTGCCGGTGCGCCTGCATGAGGATGGTGCCGCCCGGCGTCTCATACACGCCGCGCGACTTCATGCCGACGAAGCGGTTTTCAACGAGATCGACCCGCCCGATGCCATGCTTGCCGCCCAGCTTGTTGAGCACCTTGAGGACGCCGGCGGGGCTGAGCTTCCTGCCGTTGACCGCAACGCAGTCGCCCTTGACGAAATCCAGTTCGATCTCCTCCGGCTTGTCGGGCGCATCCTCCGGAGAAACCGACAGCTTGAACATCTCCCGGTTGCCAGGTGCCGTCGGGTCAAACCACGGATCCTCGAGGATACCGGCTTCATAGGAAATGTGCAGGAGATTGCGATCCATGGAGTATGGCTTCTTGAGCGAAGCCTCCACCGGGATCCGGTGCTCCTGACAGTAGGCGATCATCTCCGCGCGTCCGGGAAACTGCTCGCGGAAAGCGTCGATCTTCCACGGCGCGAGAATCTGCAAATTCGGCGCCATCGCCATGTAGGTCAGCTCGAAACGGCACTGGTCGTTGCCCTTCCCGGTGGCACCATGGGCAACGGTGTCCGCCTTCTCCTTCCTGGCGATGTCGATCTGGGCCTTGGCAATCAAGGGGCGCGCGATGGAGGTACCCAGGTAGTACTGGCCCTCGTACACCGCGTTGGCACGAATCATTGGATAAATGAAGTCGCGCGCGAACTCCTCGACGAGGTCGAGCGTGTAGTGCTTCGAAGCACCGGTCTTTCGCGCCTTCTGGGGGAGCCCCTTCAACTCCTCCTCCTGGCCGATGTCGGCGGCAAACGTGACGATTTCGGCGTCGTAGGTTTCTTTGAGCCACTTGACGATGACGGACGTATCCAGACCGCCCGAGTAAGCTAGGACTATTTTCATGGAGCTTTCGTTGTGTGCGGCGCCGCGAAACGGCGCAAAGTTAAAAGGCTGGTTCGTTGTCAGGTCGCGGCCTGCGATCCGCGTGCGAGGTGGGCCATGATGGCTTTCTGCACGTGGAGCCGGTTCTCGGCCTGGTCAAACACCGCGCTGCGCGGATTGTCCAAAACCTCCTGGGTGACCTCCTCACCGGCATGTGCCGGCAGACAGTGCAGGAAATAGGCGTCCGGCCGGGCCTTCGCGAAAAGCTGGGTCGTCACCTGATACGGAGCGAGTGTCTTGAGGCGCTGGCGCGATTCCTCCTCCTTGCCCATGCTCACCCAGACATCGGTGTAGACAATGTCCGCATCCTCCACCGCAGCCACGGGATCTGTCGTGAAGGTGTATCCACCGGCATAACCCTCCGCGGAGAGGAACGCATCGAATTCCTTCGTCGGCCTGAATTCCTCGGGGCCGCCAAGGGATATTTTCATCCCGAACAGATTTGCCCCCAGCACCCACGAGTTGGCCATGTTGCAGGCGGTGTCGCCCAGAAAGGCGATCTTGCGGCCGCGCAGCGAGGCGAGCATGTCGCCCCCCGTCGGACGACTCCACCGTTCGGCGACCGTGAACGCATCCGTATAAATCTGGCACGGATGGAGAAAATCGGTCAGCGCGTTGACCACCGGCACGGTTCCCGCCGCCGCCAGTCGTTCCACGTCACTGTGATCGAAGGTGCGGACGATCAGGCCGTGCACAAAACGCGAGAGCACCCGCGCCGTGTCCTCGATGGACTCGCCGCGGTCCAGCTGGATGTCGTTGCGATTCAGGAACAGCGGATTCCCGCCCAGCTCATGGATGCCCACCTCGAACGAGACCCGTGTGCGCGTGGACGATTTTGAAAAGATCATGGCCCACGTCTGACCGGCAAGCACCGGCGTCGCCTGACGCCCCCGCCCGGCCTTGAAATCACGGGCCATGGCGAAGACTTCCGCCGCTTCCGGCAGCCTGAAGTCAGTCTCTTTGAGGAAATGCTTCATGGGAAAAAATCAAACGGTCACTCTACCGAAATGCCGGGGCGCCCGCGAGTGAAAAGGTACGGCGCCAATGATGACCTGGCCTTACTGACCGATGCATCGGCCCAAGTGGATTGAGGCAACCGCCGGCCGGGGGAGAACCAGCGTCGTTTCGCCCGCGAAATCCAAGGTGGTCCCCAATCTTCACGAACAGAATCCCGAAATCGACCGGTCTCCGGCCATCGATGCACCGCTTACTTCCCTTTTTTTGCGTTATCCGCTTCTGCTCATCCGAGTGTGGGCCTCAGCTCTTCGCCTTGAGCACCGTTCTGAGAATCTGCACCGACTCCGCCAGTTCCTGCGGCGTCGCGGTGAGGGGCGGCAGGAGGCGGATGACATTTCCGCCCGCCGATGGCACCAGCAGACCGGCCTCACGCAGGGACGTCACCAAGGGGGCGGGATCGGAGGTGAGCTGGAGTCCCACCAGAAAACCGTATCCGCGCACGCCGCTGATCTGACTCGGAAAATCACCCGCGATCGCCTTCAGGTCGGCAATCCAGGAAACGCTGTTCAGGCGAACCTTTTCCAGCAGGTGTTCCTGTTCGATCACGTCCAGCACGGCGAGGCCGGCCGCGCACGCCAGGGGTGTTCCGCCGAAGGTGCTCCCATGCGAGCCTGGGTGGAAAAGATCGGCGCCTCTTTCGCCGATCCAGATGGCTCCCATGGGAAAGCCACCCCCAAGCCCCTTGGCCATGCCGATGGCATCGGGCCGGATGCCGAGATGCTCGAATGCAAAAAAAGCTCCCGTGCGCCCGACGCCGCACTGCACCTCGTCGAGCATCAACAGCAGATTGTGACGATCACACAGTTGCCGCACCCCCCGCAGGAATTCCGGCGTGCAGGCGTGCACGCCCCCCTCGCCTTGGATTGTCTCCAGGAAGATCGCCGCCGTCTGCTCCGTAACAAGTGCCTCGAAGGTCTCGAGCCGGTTGAGCTCGCCAAAGGAAAAGCCGGGCACCAGGGGACGGAATCCCTTCTGGATCTTCTCCTGCGGCGTTGCGCTCATTCCGCCGAAGGTGCGTCCGTGAAACGCCCGTTCGGCGCAGATGACATGAAAACATTTCCCCTCCTCACCGCCCGCCTTCTTCATCCCATGCAGACGGGCCAGCTTCAGCAGACCTTCGATGGCCTCCGTGCCGCTGTTGCAGAAGAAGACCCGGCCCGGTCCGGCATAACCCACCAGCCGCCGGGCAAGTTCCGCCTGATTGGGATTCCTGAAGAGGTTGCTGGTGTGAATCAGTTCGCCCGCCTGCCTCTGGATGGCCGCCACCCAGTGCGGGTGGCAATGGCCCAGCGCGCTGACGGCGATGCCCGACGTGAAATCCAGATACTGCCGGCCCTGGTCATCCCAGACCCGCGCTCCACGTCCGCGTACGAGGGTGAGCGCGGAGCGGGCGTAGTTCTTGAGAACATGCGCATCGTAAAGATCGGCGGTCGAGGTGCGGACGAGCGTGGGCTGCATGGCGACAAAAGGTGGCGAAGCCCGATCCTCGCAGAATTTCAGCTCATCGCAAGCGCGGGAACGCACCGCGTCCTGGTCCGACCGCGCAGTTGCGGAAATAAATGCGCCCAGCCTGTGCGCGCCAGAATGGAGAAACTCGCCCGGAGGGCCACAGTCCCTCGTGGCCGCGGGGACGAGCATCGAGCAACAGCGCCGGGGGACTGACAGGTATGATCGCGCGTGGCGGAAAGAAGCGACGGAGCTGGTGAGGGCGGGCGGACGTCGGGATTCGAGAGGCGTCCCCCAGGCCACGAGGGACCGTGGCCCTCCGGAGGAAAAGCCTCCGTCAGCCGTGCACGATTTCCGTCCCGATGCCCTTGTCCGTGAAAATCTCGAGGAGCAACGAGTGCGCCAGTCGGCCATCGATGAAGTGCACCCGCTGCACGCCTTCCTGGAGGGCACGAATCGCGCTGCCAACCTTGGGGCGCATGCCCTTGTCGATGACCCCCTTTTGCTTGAGTGCATCCACCTGCGAAATCCTGAGCGTCGAGATCAGGGATGCCGGATCGGGTGGCGCGGAAAGGAGCCCGGGAACGTCACTCATGTAAACCAGCCGGCGGGCATGCAGCGCGCTGGCCACCCGTCCGGCGACAAGATCGGCATTCACGTTGTACGGCTTGCCGTCATAACCTTCCGCCACCGGGGAGATCACCGGGATGAAACCATCCGCGATCTCCTTCTTGATCAGCTTCACCTTCACTTCCGTGACTTCGCCGACGTAGCCGAGGTCCACGGGGCGCCCGTCGTCATCCTCCGTCAGCTTCTGGCACACCAGGACCGTATCGCCCGGCAGGCCCTTGGGCTTGCCCTTGGCCAGCGCGATGGCGTCACAGACATCCTTGTTGACGACCTCGTCAAGCGTCCGCTTCACGATCTCGACCGTCGCGGCATCCGTCACGCGCAGGCCGTTGACAAACTTGGCCGCGAGGCCGGAGCTCTCCATCGCCTTGGTGATCGCCTTGCCGCCGCCATGCACCACCACGACGTTGATGCCGCAGGCGGCGAGGAAGGCGATGTCATAGGCGACACGCGTCCGGATGATCGGATCGGGGTCGTCCATGAAACTCCCGCCGTACTTGATGACGAAGGTGGATCCTCGAAAATCCTGGATATAAGGCAGGGCTTCGAGCAGCACCTTGGCCTTGGCGGTGATTTCAGTTACGTTCATGCTTGGTCACGCTGACCGATCTCCGTCCGACCGGACGGATCGCCACGAGGTGGCCGGAAAAGATGGACCTGTGACAGGTTCGCTCACGAATCAGCGGAATTGATAACTCCTTACGATCCCCTCCCGGCGCTTTCCATCCCAAATTGCACCGCACGAAAAGAAAATCGGCTTCACTCCCCGCACCGGACGTCACAGGTGTGACTTGTGCCCAGCACATTCCTCACCTTCTCCTCCCGCGACCAACACCGGGCCTGGCTGTCCTCGCAAGCCATCCTTCCCGCCGGTTTCCGCGTGGGTACCGCCCGCTTCGAGTTCATGCCCAAGGAGGCTCCCAAGCCCGCCCGCATGAGCCTCACGCTGCTTGCCCTCGATCGTCCCTCACCGGATTTTGCCGCCGTGTTCACCCGCAATGCCTTTCCCGGAGCACCGGTGCTGGTTGGACGCAAGCGGCTGAACGAACCGGCCCTGGGCGCCATCATCATCAACAACAAGATTTCCAACGTCTGCGATGCCGGTGGCGTCGAGGCGGCGGAGAGGATCTCAACCGAGACAGCCCGGCTGCTGGGGATCCCCGCCACCGCCGTGCTGCCCTGCTCCACCGGCATCATCGGATGGCAATTGCCCGTCGATGCCATGGTCGCCGCCCTTCCGCAGGCAATCGGCTCCCTGAAGGGAGGATCGGCGGTTCCCATGGCGGAGGGCATCGTCACCACAGACCTTTATCCGAAGGCACGTCGCGCAACGGTGGGACAGGGCAGCATTGTGGGCATCGCCAAGGGAGCGGGCATGGTGGAACCGAATCTCGCCACCATGCTGGCCTATCTGCTCACCGACGTCGCCGTGCCGCGCGACACCCTGCGCGCCATGCTCTCGCGTGCCGTCGCCCGGAGTTTCAACACCATCAGTGTGGACAGCGATACCAGCACTTCGGACACCGTCGTGCTCATATCATCGGGTCAGGTGCCCTGTCCGGATCCCGCCGCATTCGAAGCCGCGCTCAATGAGGTGTGCCAACGCCTCGCCGAGGACGTCGTCCGCAACGGCGAGGGCGTGCGCCACGTCATCCGCGTAACGGTCTCCCATGCCCCAAATCACGAGTTGGCGGTGCAACTGGGCAAGGCCGTGGTCAACGCCCCGCTCTTCAAATGCGCAATCGCCGGCAACGACCCCAACGTGGGACGCCTGATCCAGGCCATCGGCAAGTCCATCGGCGCCCAGGCGCTTCCCATCGACCTGTCCCGACTCTCCGCGCAGATCGGCGGCATCCGGATCTTCGCCGACGGTGTCTTCCAGTTGAATCCGCAAAAGGAAGCGGCGCTGGTGGCCCACCTACGCCAAGCGGAGTTGTATGCCAGTGCGCCCGATGCGAACGGCATTTTCACCCCACCCATCGATTATCCGCCGCATGAAGGCACGGTGGACATCGACATCGACCTCGGACTCGGCGACGCCACGGCAACGGTCCATGGCGGCGACCTCACCCACGAATACGTGAGCGAGAACGCCGATTACCGGAGCTGAAGGTGCGCAGGATCGTCCATTCCAAAACGCGATCAAGAACTCGAACTGAGAAGGCAGAGTGCACCACGGAG
>CAZOXB010000080.1:0-15834 GCA_964583635.1 uncultured Opitutaceae bacterium
ACCGCGCCCGCCGCCTCTGCGCGCGGAATCAGCGTGACGCGGCTGCGGGCAATCAGGGTGCGCGCGGCAAGGGCATAGCGGTGGGCGAGATCGGAGCCCGCGGAAATCACGATCCGTCCTGCCGGGGGCAGGCAGATCAATTCCGCCCCGATCAAGACACCGCTGAGAAAATCGGCGCCCTGCTCCGGCCGCATGTGCCCCAGCACGCTGCGGGCCCGAACCTTGAACAACGCCGCACCCAGGTCCATCTGGCGGGCGGTGCGCACCCCCGCAAGGAATGCCGCGGAGGAGAAGCCGGCCGGCGCGGCGCCTCCCACGCGCGTGCTGTGCCGCGACAGCAGCGCGAAGAGTTCACCGGTCGGACGGGTTGAAAAATCCGTGATCCTGCCACCGAGAAGCCGCACATGCTTGGAATGCGTGCCGGGAAGCACCACCACGCAGTCCTCTGCCAGCGCGCGCCGCGCCGGACGGCCGAAAAGGCCGGTCAGTTCGCATTCCTCTCCCCGGATGACATCACACTCCGCAGACAGACCGGAAACAAATCGCACCTTGCGGCCCTTGATGCGAAGGTCGCAGATGCGATATCCGGCGCCGTCCAAGCCGACAGGCAGGGGCGCATACGGCTGGGGGATCCAGCCGATGGTCGAACAGGCCATCCCAGATATCACCAGCGGAACTCCGGAATCCCGGGCCACGTCCAACGTCTCCAGAGCCCGCTGCAGCGCCGCCGCAAACGCGGCTCGTCGCCGGGAGGGAGAACGATGCTTCGCCGCGATCGTCTGCGCCCCCTCGTCGGTCGTATGTTCGGCCAGGATACGGCCACTCGGACGATCCACCAGGCGGAGACGGAAACGGGATGTGCCCCAGTCGCAGGACAGGATTCTTGGCGAGAATTTCATGGTGTCACCATTCGGAAAATCCCCCGTCCTCGGCCGTGAAACGGGGAGTGTGCCACACGCCATCGAATCTTTCCGCGGCGAGCTTGTGCTCGTCGATCTCAATGCCCAGACCCGGACCCGCGGGCACCTGGAGGTAACCCTCCTCCGGGACAAAGGCATCGCGGAGCAGCGTTTCCCCGAGGGTGACATGCTCCTGGATCAGGAAATTGGGACAGGCGGCATCCACTTGCAGGCAGGCGGCCAGCGCCACCGGCCCGAGTGGACAGTGCGGTGCGACCAGAATGTCGCGGGACTCGGCGAGCGCCGCAATGCGTCGCGTTTCCGATATGCCGCCGGCATGGGCCAGATCGGGCTGGGCAATGCTGATTGCCCGGCTGTCGAAGAGCGGCTGAAAGTCCCACCGGGAGAAAAGACGCTCTCCCGCCGCGATGGGAACACTGGTGGATTCGGCGATGAGGCGCATTCCCTCAACGTCCCCCGGCAGCACCGGCTCCTCAATGAAAAAGGGATGATGGGGCTCGAGTCGACGCACGAGGCGCTTGGCGTCGGCAAATGTCAGGCGCCCGTGGAAGTCGGTGGCGATGTCGATGGCGCTTCCCGCGGTCTCACGGAGCTTCTGGAAACGATCCACGGCGCCCTCCATCACCTGGAGCGGGGATACCGGTCGCATCTGACCGGTCGCATTGTATTTGAAGGCGGTCAGGCCGCGCCGGTCACGGAGGTCGCGAACCGAATTGACGTAGTCATCGGCCGTGCCGGCGTCGGTCCATGCATAAAGGCGGATCCTGTCGCGCACCCGTCCTCCCAGAAGCTGGTGCACGGGCGTGTTCAGGCTCTTCCCGAGGATGTCCCAGAGCGCGATGTCGATGCCGGCCAGGGCCGAGCCATGCACCGGTCCGCCACGGTAAAATCCACCGCGGTGGAGGCTTTGCCAGATATGCTCGATCCGGCGGGGGTCCTGGCCGACCAGCCCATGCTCCATCTCGCGCAGCATGGTCTCCACGGTGAGGGAACGCCCCTCCAGGGTTGCCTCGCCCCAGCCGCAGATGCCCGCATCGGTGTGCACGCGCACCAACAACCAGCGCGGGCGGACGTGGAATGTTTCCAAGCGGGTGATCTTCATGCGGCTGGGGTGTCTTGTGCGGAAGGGTGCGGCGCCGACTCTGCGGATCGGACGTTCATCCCGCGGATTTCGCCGCTTGTTTCCTCGCCAGCGCGAGTCCGAGGCCACCGCCGGCGAAGAGGGCCAGGGCAATCAGGACCAGCGCGGGCTGATAGCTGCCGCTCCGATCCCGGATCCAGCCCATGACCGGAGGCAGGCCCACGCCGGCGAGATTGGCAACCGAGTTGATCAGCGCAATGGCACCCGCCGCGGCGACCCCGCCCGCCAGATATTCCGTCGTGACCGCCCAGAATACCGGTGTAACCGCCCAGTTGAGCCCGACCGCCAGCACGAGCAGCACGTAGGCCAGGGTCAGATTGCCGGCGTAAACGGCTGCGGCCAGCAACACACCCGAGACCATGAGCGGAAGCCCCAGGTGCCACCGTCGCTCCCCGTGCCGGTCGGAATGGCGACCATTCGCATACATGAAAATGCAGGCGAAGATGAAGGGCAGGGCCGAATAGAGGCTCACGACGAAGTTGCTCGCATTGGAGAGGCTCTTGAGGATCTGCGGGAGGAAGAGGGTGACTCCGATCGTACCGAACGCCTGAAGCAGCCAGAACAGGCTGAGCAGCCAAACCTTGCCGTCGGCAAACGCGCGGCTCCAGCTGCCGGCGTGTGATTTCACTGACGGAGCCGCCGCGGATTCATCCGCGATCGTCTTCTCAAGCCAGGCGGCCTCGGCCGACGGCAGCCAGTGGGCACGCGAAGGCCGGTCCGGGAGGTAATAGAGGACGACGATCCCCAAGCCGATGGCCGGAATCCCCTCCAGGAAATACAGCCAGCGCCAGCCGGAAATGCCGTGCCAGCCATCGAGGTTGAGAAGTGCCCCCGACAACGGCAGGCCGACCACCGAGGCCAGGGCCGCCGCAATGTAGAAATAGGAAAGCGCCCCGGCGCGGTGCCGTGACGGATACCAGCAGCTCAAATAATAAATGATCCCCGGAGTAAAACCGGCTTCCGCCGCCCCGAGCAGCAGGCGCATCGTGTACAGTTGCCCGGCGGTGTGGATGAAGGCCATGCCGGCCGCCACCAGTCCCCAGGTTACCATGATGCGTGCGATCCAGCGTCGTGCCCCGACACGGGCCAGGATCATGTTGCTCGGCACCTCGAAGAGAATGTACGTCACATAGAAGAGCCCGGCCCCCAGCCCGTACATCTTCGCGCTGAGGCCGAGATCCGCGTTCATCTGCAGCGCCGCGACCGAGATATTGGCCCGGTCGATGTAGGCGATCAGATACAACAGCATCAGGAACGGCAGGAGCCGGAGGCTGATTCTCCGGATCGTTTCGGATTCGTTGACGGACGGAGGTGTCATGACGGGGTCGGCTATTACTGTGGCTTGTCCGGCCCGCTGCCGGGGGCAGGCAGGACCGGATCGTTTTGGAGGTTCTCAGGACGGCGCCCGGCGAGGACGTGCGCAACATTGTTTGCACAGGTGAAGCGCGACTGCCACCGGCTCTCCGCCGTGCCTCCGCCCAGGTGCGGCGTCAGGAGCGTGTTGGGAAGTTTCCGCAAGGCCGCGGGCACACGCGGTTCGCGGGCAAAAACATCCAGCGCGGCCCCGGCCAGACGCCCGGATTTCAGCGCGGCGACCAAGGCCTGCTCGTCCACCACCGGACCGCGCGAGGCGTTGATCAGGTACGCGCCCCGCTTCATTTTTCCCAAACGGGCCGCGTCCATCAGGCCACGCGATTCCGCCGTCAGGGGCACATGCAGTGAGACGATGTCCGAGCGGGCCAGCAGTTGATCGAGCGGCGTGCAGCCCGCCTCGGTGGTGGACGTGCGCCGGTGGTGGATCACGGTCAGGCCGAATCCGGCGGCCCGCCGGGCCACGGCACGGCCGATCGCACCGTAACCGATCAGGCCAAGCACTTTTCCCTTCAACAACATGCCGTCCCAGGCTCCCGGCTGGAAGCTGTGCCAGCGGCCGCTCCGCACATAGCGATCCGCCTCCGGCAGCCGGCGCAGGAGCGAGAGCATCGCACCCAGCGTGTAGTCGGCCGTCGCCTCCACGAAATAATCCGGCGCATTGGTCGCATAAACACCGCGCCGCGCCATGAGCAGCAAATCGAGCTTGTCCACGCCAACCGAGGCACTCGCGACAATCCGGAGCCGGGGCGCCAGATCGAGAAGGTCGGCGTCGACCTGCAGTTCGCCCTGACAGATGATCGCGGCCGCGCGGGACGCCCAGCGCAGCACTTCGGACCGCGGCATCGTGCTCCCACCCGCCGGCCCCATGACCACCCGGGCCACGCCTTTCAAGGGAGCAATGGCCTCGCGTTGCACCGCCGAGGTCACAACGACAAGGGGAAGGCGGGCGGAGCGTACCGGGGAGGAGGGGGGCATGGGATGGCAGGCGGCGATCCGGCCAATCTCCCGGCCTGCCGGGCCTTGGCAATCCCCCTCGTCATGGTATGGTAACATCACCCACCCGGCCGCGGTGGCCGGATGCTTGGGCCGTCGATCCACGCGGGCTCGATCAGGACCTGCCGAGCGACGGCCGGCACGCCGCGGTCATTGTTCAGGAGCTGTGTCGCCAGCAGGTCCACGGCGGCAGCGATGACCTGGGGCCGGCGATGGTCGATTCCCGCGTAGCCGGTGCACCGCTCTATCCAGTCGTGCACCACCAGGCCGCAATCGCCGGGAATGCTCACCCGCAGGTCCCTCGTCATCCAATCGGGAACATAGGTGTCGAAGGTGATGATGACCTCGGGCCGATGACGCCGGAACCAGGCGCAGAAGTATTGTTTGTCCTCGGAGATGTTGTTCTTGGGAAAAAGCAGCAGCGGCACGCGATCGCGGGCAGGCACCTGTCGCTGGTGATTGAGCATGGCACCCGTGTACGTGTGGTCCGACCGCGCATCGATCCATTCGGAAACGGCGAGACCGATCCGGCGGTAGCCCCGCGCGGTCAACTCCCGCGTGGCCTGGAGAATTCCGCGCGTCATGTTGGTGCTCGCCCGGTGCAGGGCGGGCTGCGGCAGTCCGTACCCCAGGGTCACCGCCGCGAAGCCCGAATAGTCCATCTCCCGGCCGATGCTCCGCGAGGACTGGGGTGAGACGATGATCCCCTCGATGCCCCGTGCCTCCAGAATCTGCCGCAGGCGCACGGGCGACATCCGGGCCCGGTCGAGCCGGAACTCCTCGATCCGGTAGCCGTAACGGGCAGCCTGATCGCTGATGTCCCTGAGCGGAGCGTAATGGTAGGCGGCGTCCAGCAGATCGTCGCCGCGGTGATCATCACGCACCACCGCGATGACGGCACCGGAACCCTGATGACGATGACTGCGGACGCGGGCCATGAGCCGCGCCAGGTACGGATCCGGGGCATAACCCAGCTTCGCCGCGGCGTTCAATACGCGCTTCCGCGTCGCCGTCGAGACAGACGGATGGTTGCGCAGGGCGCGGGATACGGTCATGGCGGAAACGCCGCAGGCGTCCGCCACCCGGAGCATGCTGACAGGGCGTGCGCTCATTTTGAGTTATCATAACACCGCGGGCGGTTTGCCGGTCAACCCCGCTTTCACATGGTGCGATCACCTGACCGGACCAATCCCCTACCCGTGCCCGGTCTGCCTGGAAACACCTCCCTACATCATGAATCCTCCTGTCCCGAACTTCAGGCGTCTACCCCGCCTTGTCGTATCCCGCGTCGCCCTGCCGACGCTGTTTTCCGTGATGATTTGCCAAGCCCTGGCCCAGACCAAGTCGCCGTCTCCCAACGAAGCGGAGGAAGTGATCACGCTGAGTCCCTTCTCGGTGGACGCCAAGGAGGACGCCAGCGGCTATGGCGTCACCTCCGCCACATCCGTCACCCGCCTGAACACGCCCCTGCGCGAAATACCGCAGACGGTGAACATCGCCAGCGAACGCATGATCAAGGAGCTGGCGGCTCCGACCTTGGGCGAAGCCGTGGCATTCCTTCCGGGCGTCACCGTCCGAAACGGCGGCCAGGACCAGTTCCAGGTGCGCTCGATCGATGTCTTCAGCCAGTTTCGCAACAGCTTCCGCTACACAACCGGCTCCTCCATGCAGTTCCGAAAGGACATGGCCAACATCGATCGCATCGAGGTCATCAAGGGACTCGGTTCCGCGACGACGGGTCGGGGTGAAGCGGGCGGAGTCGTGAACCTGATCACAAAGAAGCCCCAGAAAAAGCAGGCGACGTCGGTTCGCTTCACCGTCGATGATTTCAGCTACAACAAGACCGAAATCGACTCAACCGGTCCCCTCACCTCCGATGGACGCGTGCTTTACCGGGCGATCGCCTCCTACACCGGCGGGGACATCTACCTGCCCAACGAACGCTACGACACGATCGCCTTCTTCCCCTCCGTGCATATCCGGTTCAACGACCGCACGGACCTGCTGGTCGAGGGAACCCTTCAGTCCGGAAGAACGCCGTCGGCCGAATTCTTCGAGATTCAGGACGAACGGCAGTTCTTCTTCCGCGCGCCCAACGGACAGGTGTTCCGCACTTTCCCCGAGGATGGCGCCCTGCACAAGACCCGCATGATGCCGCAGGACACGCCCCAGACCGCGTCATGGGTGAAACCCGACGCCCAGGACTACGAGGTGCTGACCCAGTTGAACCATCGCTTCTCCGACTGGTTCTCCACCCGGCAGGGTTTGCTGTGGGTCAAGACGGAGGTCGACCGTGAACTGACCCGTCTGCGCGGCTTCGGAAACTACGTCTTTGATCCGGCCAATCCGCTCGGTCCTCCCATCGACTGGACCATGGCCCTCCGGTTCGACACCACGGAACGCGACACCGAATTCGTGTCCTACCAGGGCGATTTTCTGCTGGAGTATGAATTCGCGAAAACCTCCCATCAGACCCTGCTCGGCTACGAATTCACCCACCGCGACATCTTCGATCGTTTCAAGCGCGCAAACACCGGCGGCATCTTCCGGATCCTCGACAACAGCGCGTTCCTCAACCTCAAGCGCAGCGACCTGCCCGCGCAGGCGGTGACGACCGCCGAAACGCGGGACGTCATGGAGACGTCGTACTACGTGCAGCATACGATGAAGGCGTGGGACGACCGCATCCAGGTCACCGGAGGCTGGCGCTACGACAAGATAGAGGAGGACATCACCAACCTGCGGAACAACTCCTTCACCGCATCGCGTCCGGAACCCACCGACAAGACCTGGCGGGTCGGCGCCGGCTACCGCCTGCTGCCCGGAGCCAATCTCTTCGCGGTCCACGCCGAACAGCAGGACCCCGAGCGCAATGTCCTGCGGTATCCGGAAGGCACGTTCGGCGTCGCCGGTCGCGATCCGAATGCACGCGTCGCCGCCTCCCGCACGGTCAAGCTCGACGAAGTCGGCATCAAGGCCGAGTTGTTCGGAGGAAAATACACCTTCAATGTCTCCTACTACAAGATCCTCGAAGGCAGCGATATTCGCTCGGTGAATTTCCGCACCAACCGCAACGACGAACTGAGCCCGCTCTACAACTGGCGCGAAAACGTGGTCGACCCGAGCGCGACCGCGGAGGGCGTCGAGGTGGAGTTCTCCGGCGCTCCGACGGACCGGCTTTCCTTCTACGCCTCCGGCGCCTTTGCCCACACCGCGATCTTCGCCGTCCAGTCGGACCAATCGATCATCAAGCGCCGCCAGCGGGGAGACACGCCGGTCCGGCTGAATATCATGGGCAACTACCTCGTCCACCGCGATGCCAGGTGGGCGGTCTACGCCCAGAACGCCTTCGGCTACACCGACGATGTCGTCCTGAATCCCGACAACATCGTGCTGCAGAGCGGGAGCCTCCGCTGGGATATCGGGGTGCGCGTGGTCCGGCGGATGAACCGGGGCACCTGGGACGCCCAATTTCGTGTACAAAACGTGCTCGACCAGCGCATCATCACGGGCACCGCGAACAGCGGCACGTCACCGCGCCGTTTTGTCCTCTCCCTCGAACGTCGCTTCTGAGGAACCGAATTCCTTCGCCACGCATCATGCCTCGCTTTCTCCATCCGTCCGACTGCTGGCGCCCGCTCCTGGTGTGCGTGCTGTTTCCGTTCGCCGCGTTGGCAGCCGCGTCGGAAACACCGCGCCTGCCCCTGCTGATGCCGGATGATTTCGAGTCGATCCAGTTGGCGGGGTGGCGCGTGGAAGAGGGAACGCCTGATCCCCACAATCCGCTGTTGGAGCCGGGCATGCTTTGGGACTCCGGTGGCGTCATGGCCCATGGCACGGTCCTGCACGATCCCATCGACGGATTGTGGAAGGCCTGGCAGGTGTCCACCCCGGGCGAGGTGCGGCTCGACGGACTCAAGACGAACCACGAACACCAACGCCGGCTGACTTACCTCGAAAGCCCCGACGGCGTGACATGGACCCGCCCCGACCTTCCCTTCGTCCGCTGGCCGGGTCACGAACGGACCAACATCCTCTTCGATTTGGATTCCGGAGGGACTTCGGTCTATGCCTCGGTTCTGGTCAATCCGGCGAACCGCGAGTGGCCCTACGAAATGTTCGTGATGCGCGGCCCGCTCTACGGCGGCATGAAGGAAAACAAAGTCGGCCACCTGCCCGGTCCGACGGAGCGGCTCGGCACCTACCGGTATGTTTCCAGGGACGGAAAGGCGTGGGTCCTCAAAGAGGGGCCCCTCCATGCCGCGACCGGCGGTGGCGGCGACGTGTCCTATGTCTATCGCGACACGCCCACCGGACCGTATTATTCCTATTTCAAGGTGTATCCACCGCTTCGCGACGGTGATCGCATCATTACCTACGACAACAATCCCCGCGGAGGATTGCGGAGCATTGCCCGGCGCTCGAGTCCCGATGGCAGCCATTGGGGCGAGGAGGTTCTTGTGCTGGCCCGCGACTGGCGCGATCCCGATTATGCGCAGTTCCTGGAACTCTGCCCCGTGAAGGTGGACGGAGGTTATGTCGCCTTCGTCAACTACTACGATGCGGCCGTGCAGACGATGTCGCTGCAGATGGCTGCCTCCCGCGATGGCATCCACTGGTGGCGGCCCGACCGGCGGCCGGCGCTGCCGAATCCGCCCCTCGGTGACTATGGCGGCGGGATGATCTGGCAGATGCACCACCCCATCGTGGAGAAAGGAAAGATGCATGTTTACTATGCCGGCTCGGAAGGCGTCCACGGCGAGATTTTCGACTCGCGCTTCAAGCCCCGCATCGAGGTGGGGAACGAGACGGTGATCGGATTTCAGACACCGACCCTCCCCTTCAACACGGCCCTGTGTCGCGCAACCTGGACGTTTGACCGCCTGTATGCCCTCGTGCCGTCAGCGGGAGGCGTCACGCTCGCCGAAGCGATCACCAAGCCGCGCGCCACCCTGAACGGAAGGCTGGTCGTCAACACGCTGGTCAAGAACGGCGGATCCCTGCGCGCCGAGCTGTTGGATCGGGAGGGTCGTGCGTGCCCCGGATTTACGCTCGATGACTGCGTGCCCGTGACCGGCGATCAGCGACGGGCGACATTTCGGTGGCACGGGGGAGAAACGGCACCAACCGCCGCAGCCAAAATACGCTTTGTCCTGCATCGTGCCTTTCTCTACGGCTATGTTTGGGATGCCACTGCGCAATAAATGATCTCCGGTCTATTGTCCGATTTCGAGGCGTTGGGCCTGAATGTCTGCGGCGCGGCCACACGTCGCGCCGTTGACTGGATTCGATCACTTCCCGACAAGATGTCCGAAGGAACATCCGAACTCGCGGGAGGAATGCACGCACGCATCCTGCGATATCCGACCACCGCAGGCGCTGCGGGACGTTTCGAGACGCACCGCCGGTTCGTGGATCTCCAGTACACGTTGTCGGGGATCGAAATTCTGGAGTGGATTCCCCGGATATCCCTGATTGCCGAGGGAGGATACGATGAGGAAAAGGATCTGCTCCTGTACGGTCCGGGGCCGATGCCGGGCAGAATTGTTGCGGGACCCGGATATTTTTCCATCTTCACGCCCATGGATGCGCACCGGGGGGGCATCCGCTCCGATGAGCGGCACCCGGAGGTTCTCAAGTTGGTGGTGAAGATCCCGGTGCGGGACTTCCCGCCGATCGGATTACCATGAAGCACGATCAACCATCATCGAACGGTCTTCTGCCGCGGTTGCGATCAGGCGGAACCTTGCTGGGCAGCTGGCTCAACAGCGGCAGCCCCATCCTGGCCGAATTGATGGCCGCCTGCGGCCTTGATTTCCTCTGCGTGGATGCAGAGCACTCGGCGGTTGACCTTCCCGAAACCCAACGCCTGTTCCAGGCAATCCGCTCGGGCAACTCCGCCTGCGCCTCCCTGGTTCGCCTCCACGGAGTGGACTACGCATTGGTCAAGCGGTACCTCGATGCCGGGGCCGATGGCGTGGTCGCGCCGCTGGTCCGCACGGTGGACGAGGCAAGGCTGCTGGTGCAGGCCTGCAAGTATCCGCCCGTGGGAATGCGCGGCATCGGATTCTGCCGCGCCAACCAATACGGTCTTCGCGTGGAGGACGAACTGGTACGGGCCAACAACGAGGTGATGATTGCGGTGCAGATCGAACATATCGATGCGGTCAACGCGATCGACGGGATCCTGGCCGTGCCCGGCATCGACGTCGCCTTCATCGGGCCGTACGACCTCACGGCCTCGATGGGAATTCCCGCGCAGTTTGAGCATCCCGATTATCTGGCCGTCCGGAAGCAGATCCTGGCGGCGTGCGCCCGCCATCATGTCATCCCCGGCATCCATGCGGTGCCCTCGGACCCGACGGTGGCGGGCCGCCTGATCGAGGAGGGCTACCGGTTTGTGGCCTACAGCCTGGACATCACCATGATTTCCACCGCCTGCCGGAACGCATTGGCACATGTGCGGAAAATTCCCACGGCTGGCCAGGCAGGGTGAGCTGCCCATCTCGTTGCGAATTTCAACGCTCGGTAAACAATCCTTCCGTTTTTCCACAGTCTGGACGTTGCTCAGGTCGAAACGAACTGACCCGACCATGGACAAGGCGGTGGCGATGGTTCCCACGCAGAATAAATCCATCTGGTCATCGCTTTATAAGACTTCCGACCAGCACACGATACGGAGGGAGGAGCACGACGGCCATGAGGAGCTTCACACCCAAGTCACCGATGGCGAGATGCAACCAGCTGATGTGGGTTCCCCAAAACGCCAGTCCGAAGAAGAGGGCCGTGTCGATCACCGAGGCGATGGCGGATCCAAACAGGGGAGCCTTCCACCAACTGCTGGCCCGCAAACGGTTGAACACGGCCACGTCCAGGAGCTGCGAAACAATGAAGGCGGTGCCCGAGGCGATCGCGATGCGCCATGGTGCAAGCACACCGGACAGGATCAATCCCGTCGCAAACCCCACCCACGCCACCCGCCGGGCGAGCCGGGGCCCGTGCAGGCGATTGCACACGTCCGTCACCAGATAGGCGACCGGATAGGAAAACGCCCCCCACGTCAGCCATGGGTTGATCGGGTACTGCACGAGCACGTTCGATACGACCACGATCGTGGCCATCGCCAGCGCCGACGGCAGCATGACACGCCACCCGCTCACGATGCGCTGCGCTTCCAAGGGACGGTCTTCATTCATTCGCGCGCATTGCTTTCCTTTCGAGGTTGCTCACGGCATGGATACGAAGATCAGAGGTCGGAAAAAGCATCCACAGATTTCACGCTGCAAATCATGGAAATGAGGCCCCTTGAATTTCGTTGGCTGGCACGCCGCTGTGGTGGCGCGGCTCTTCGAATCGATCAGGCTCCAATTGGTGGAAGCGACGGGGCACAAGGCAACACACTTGCCCCCGAATATGCCCCACTCACACCGGGGAATCCGCGTACGGCCCGGAGAAAACCGGCGGACTATTGCACTTTTCGGGAGCAATTTCGCGTTCAGGCCACGCGTTTCACTCTGGCCAGCTCGCGGCCATGCTCTTGCTCAAACTTCTTCAGGTCAAAAGTTGCCTGCAGATTGAGCCAGTTGCGGGGATCAACCCCGAAGAAGCGCCCGAGGCGTGCGGCGGTATCGGCCGTAATGGAGCGTCGGCCCGAGAGGATATCACTCAAGCGGCTCTGCGGGATACCGGTCGCCTTGGCGGCCGAAAGCTGGGTAATGCCCATCGGCTCGAAAAACTCATCGCGCAGAATAAGGCCGGGGTGGATGAGGGAGGGTTTTGAATGCATCTTTCGGGTTCAGCAACAATCAATGGTAATCGACGACTGCAACCTGTTCGGCATCCGTTCCGGTCCATACGAAGCAGATCCGCCATTGGTCATTGATACGTATGGAATACCGGCCGGCACCGCCACCTTTGAGTGCTTCGAGGCGATTGCCAGGAGGTAGTTGAAGGAACGAGAGCTCGACGGCCGCATCTATGAGTTGGAGCTTGGACAGGGCGCGCTGCTGAATGTCAGGAGGAAGACGCCGGGACCGAATTCCGAACCAAAGTTTTTCAGTTTCGGCGTCGGCGAAACCTTTGATCACCGATCCATGATGCAGGGTCCCGGTTATCCGTCAACCGGATATTTTATATTGAATCACGCTCATTCGTACACCCACTTGTGCCGCCAGGGATCCTTCGTTCGTTCCTGGAAGGCCTTCAGCCGGGCGAGCATGGCATCAAAGACCGCCCGATGCGCCGGGTCCCCGGCGAGGTTCCTGATTTCATCGGGATCCGCCGACAAATCATAGAGCTCGAACGCAGGGCGATGGATGAACTGCGCGATCGGACGGTGTCCGTAGACGGTCTCACCACGGCGCTGGAGATCAACCCAGGTTGGGGCCTGCACCAGATCGAGCGCAAAGGGGAACGGCAGGCCGCTCGCAAGGTTGTGGATCAGTTTGTAACGGCGGTCCCGGACCATGCGCATCGGATAGTACATCGTGATCTCATGCAACGAATGGGAGGCATAGACTTCGTCCCATCCTTTGACCGGCGTTCCATCAAGGGCCGCCCGGAACGAGCGCCCGTCAAACTCGCCCGCCTCGCTCTCGCGCCAGGCGCCCGCCACGTCCAGCAGGGTCGGCGTGAGATCGACCCAGGACACCATCGCGTCCTGCACGGCTCCCGGGTGCTTCGAACCCGGAAGGCGAACGATGAGCGGCAGCCGGATACCCGGATCGTACAGGGTGGTCTTTGCTCCCGGGAACGCCGGGCCATTGTCGGAAAGGTATACAATCAGCGTTTCGTCGTAGTGACCGGTTTCCTTGAGCAACCCGATCAGACGTCCGACGCCCTGATCCAGCCGGGCCACCGCCTGGTAGTACTGGGCGAGTTCGGCGCGGGATGTCGGCGTGTCGGGAAGGTAGGAAGGCACCCGGACGTCGGCCGGCGGGAACACCACCTCGGCGATCCCCGGGTATCCGCCCTCGCGGTTGCCGAATCGGTTCGGCTCGGGATAGGTGTCGAAGGTCGGCATGCCGGAAGGGAGCACGGCATTCGCCCGGTGCGGGTCATCGGTGGCGAAATAGAGGAAGAACGGGCGCTGGTCGGACGCGGACAGAAACTCCCGGGTGAGATTCGCCATCTCGACCGGGCTGCGTCCAATGCTGGCGGGATCGTTCGCCTTTCCTCCGGAGAGCACGCTTTGGAAAGAATAGACCGACTCCGGAGCGAGGTGAAACTTGCCCACCCGGGCCGTACGGTAGCCCGCCTCGGCTAAGCGCACCGGCAAACTCCGCACCGCGTTGAACGAGCTGAAATGATGGATCTGATGCTCGAGCCCGTACATCCCGTTGCGGTGATTCTGCTGCCCGGAGAGGATGACCGATCGCGACGGGCTGCAACTGGCGGTGGTGCAGAACGCATGGGTGAAAAGTGTCCCCTCGGCCGCCAGCGCATCGAGGTGCGGCGTTCTCACCACCGGATTTCCATACGCACCCAAGGCATCGGTCCCATGGTCGTCGGCCACGATCAGCACGATATTGAGGCGGCCTGCACCCCGGATCGGCAGCACGGCGACAAGGGCCAGGCAAAATAGGACGGATAGGATCCGGGCACTGCCCACGATGGCTGACGCGCGGAAAGAGAACGGGACGATTGTCATGGCGGCGGGCAAGGCGACGTCAAATCGAACCCCCGCGAAAGAGGATGGCAATCCCGCTCTTCGACCCCGTAAATCAGTGCCTGTTGGCACGATCGCAATCCGTTGGTCGACGGTCAGCGCCTGCCACCGGAACCCGCGTCCCCAAGAAAAACCCCTGAGGTGGAATCGCCTCAGGGGTTGAAAGCATGAACCGAGTCAATGCGCTCAGGTGGAGCGTATGACTCCGCGTCGGCGAAACCAAACCATCAGCCCGCCGAGCACCAGATAAACCAGCCCGAAACTCCCCGCATCCGGAACACCCACCGGATCCGGATCTTTGATGGTGCCACCCGAACTGCCGATGATCACGGGAGAGCCCCCATCACCGGAATAGACGGCCAAGACTGGAATGGCGCCGACACCGGTAAAAGTGTTGTGGAACGGCCCGGCGCTGAGGTCCGGATCCGTCAATCCGGGAAACGCCGCGGTGCCTGATGGTGTGAGGGAAAGTCCTGAAGCGAAGGCGCCAGGTGCCCCAAGGCCAGGAATCAGGGCCGATAACCAGCCGTAACCGTTGGCCTGACTGAACAGTCCTCCTCCGCTGCCCAGAAACGTGTCGATCGCGCTCGCATACGGGACAAATGCAGAGCCATCCACTCCGCCACCAACATTGATACCGGAATCCATCATCAGGATGCCGGTGCCCAAGCTGCCGCCAGCACCAAAAAAGGTCGCAAAATCCCCCACCGCAACCGTTTCAATAGTCCAGCCCGAACCAACAAGGGTTGATTCCGCGAATGCAGAGGTTGCCGCTGCTGCCGCATCAAACGAACTGCCGAGAATTGTCACCTTCTTGGTGCCGGTGGTGACTCCGGGGGCTAGGTTTTCCAACGCCCGTTGCATGAACAGCCACCCGTCGACGTTGGAAGTTCCATCGAAACCGCCATGGTCGTCAGCATCCGTGCCTGCGAGGATGTAGGGACCGGCTTGAACATCTGACATGGCTGCGACGAAAAGAATCGCGCCGAGGGATAGGCCTGCGAACAGGCGCCGAGGGAATGGGATATTCATGGGAGTGAAGTGGCGAAATACGTGAAGCATAACCAAGACCATGGATGAAGGTTCACGTCTCCACTTTTCCTAGCCCTTGAAACTGCCAATGTTATTCTTAATATTTTACAATTAACATTATCAAGTTGCCATCGCAATTATTCTTAATGTGTCAGGGAAACCGACACAATATAAGGAAACCGACATCCGGAAGCCTCGCGTTTTTCGGCGTTCTTCTTGACCGATGCTCAGCGGAAATGTCCGCGGGTTTGCTTCTTGGCGGAATGCAGGAAACCCGTTTTGGTTGAGGTTTTCGTGCCATCGCCTGCCAATACCCGCCGCCCGGTTTCTCTGGGGGTCATTTTCCTCACGCTTTATATCGACCTGATCGGCTTCTCGATCGCGTTCCCGCTCGCCCCGGACTTGTTGCGGTATTACTTGTCGATTGACGGAAACAGCGGTCTTTTGGCTGCGTTGCTGGAGGGATTGAATACGGTTTCCCGCTTCCTGGGCAACGAGACCCACTTGCCCGATGTCCTCTTCGGCGGACTGATCAGCTCCCTGTTCTCCCTGCTGCAATTTGTCTTTGCGCCCTTTTGGGGGGCACTCTCGGACCGGCGGGGCCGCCATCCCGTCCTGCTGCTCACCGTCGCGGGCACCACGCTGAGCTATGCCGTATGGGTGCTGAGTGGA
Source organism: uncultured Opitutaceae bacterium (assembly GCA_964583635.1). Taxonomy (GTDB): domain Bacteria; phylum Verrucomicrobiota; class Verrucomicrobiia; order Opitutales; family Opitutaceae; genus UBA6669. The sequence goes on from CAZOXB010000080.1 coordinate 15,800, forward strand.
TCGTTCTGGCTGTTCGTTCTTTCGCGGATGGTCGC
>CAZOXB010000081.1:0-15219 GCA_964583635.1 uncultured Opitutaceae bacterium
ATGTCCTTCGTCTCGGTCAGGACGAACTCGCGGCGTGTGCCCCCGCCCTCGTTCTTGGGGAAGCCGGTGCGGTGAAATCCGACATAGAGCCCGCGCTGGTCGTCATAGAACAGACTCTCCTGCGATCCGGAACGGAACGACAGCACGGCCCGCCGGTGCCGCTTCCACTTCCACCCGTCGGGCGAGGTGTAGAGATAGACGCCGCGCCCCTCGAGGCCGCTCACGTTCTTCCATCGGTGCTCGGGTGGTCCGTTCGGGTCGATGAACGGCCGGCCCATCGGCGCCGGCTCGGCGATGACAATGTTCTTGCGGCCCTGGTGGTGGAGGCCGGTGTCCGGCTCGGTGAAGTTCAAGCCGTCGGTCGAGACATGCACCATCAGGAAGTCGTCGGGCCCGGGATTGTAGAGCCGGATGAGCCCCTGCCCGTCGTCCACCACGGTCAGGTGTTTGCGGAACTGACCGACAATGTCCTCCATCACGCGCTCGATCCGCTTCGGCGGATGCGCGGAGAAGGTGATGTGCTCGCTGCGCTCAATGAGCGCGTCGTCGATGAAGACGTGCTTGCGCGAGCCGAGCGGCACGACGCCCGCACGCGGCGAGTCCGGCGCGAACAGCAGCGGCGGCCCGGCCTTCAGCGCCACGACCGGCGTCGCCGGAGCAAAGCTCCCCGGCGTCGCGAAGTCCGCGGAATAAACCACACCGCGCGAGATCCGCAGCTCGTCGAGCAGGCCGGGAAGCGGCCTCCCCCACGCACCGTCGCGTCCCACGCTCAGATAGTCCTCCGCGCCCACCGGCAGACGCTTGAGCGCCGCGCGCTGCGGCGCGCCCTGGCGCCGGCCGTCCACGTAATGCGCAATCGCGCCCGCGCGGGCATCGTGACAGAACGCATAGTGATGCCACGCGCCGGCTGCGCCGAGCGCGGCGGCATCCGACGGGAGGCGGAGCCTCACCCCGCCGGGCTGGTTCTCCAGCCGAAAGGCGCCCGCGGCTGCATCCACCGTGAGCCGGGTGACGACATTGTTCTCGCCGCGGGGTCCGGAGCCGACCTCGAGCACGACGCCGGACCCTCCGGCGCCCGCCGCGCGGAACCAGAACTCCACAGTCCAGTCGAAGTCGCCGAGATTCAGGTCGGTGCGCGTGGCACTGGCGAAGCTGACCTCCTTGCGGATCTGCTTCTCGCCGCCGGTCATGAACGCGGCGAAGCCCGCGTTGTGCCAGCTCATCGGCGCCTGGGTGCGGCCCGCCGGCACGGGGAAGCGGTGCAGCGCCGCCGTCTCCTCGCCCTCGCTCGGGATCTCGAACGGCGGAAACGGCACGCTCGAGAGCGCGTGGCCGAACTTCCCCGCGACCACGCTGCCTCCCGGGCCGAGCACGAGCGGCGCGTCGAGCCCGGCGACGGACTCGAGCGGCGTGCTCGGATAGAGCCCGAGAGGCTCGTCGAAGAGCCAGAGTGCGACGGTCTCGGCCGCGGCCAGCGGCGGGGCGACCGCAATGGAAAACAAAAGGAGCAGGATGGACTTTCTCATTTCTGCACAAACTGCAGAGCATAGAGCGAGGTGCCGCGCATCCTGATCACCAGCCGCACCGGGCGTCCCGCGAACTTCGAAAGGTCCGCGCCGTTGTGCAGCCACTCGACCCCGTAGCGGAGCTCGTTGCCGTTGACGTAGACGCAGTCGTCGAGTCCGTAGCCGGCGATCGGCGTGCCGTCGCCGTTGAGCAGCCCGACCTGCAGATCGCCGCTGGCGCCCGTATCGACATTCAGGACGAGCCGGTTGCCCGCGAAGGAGAATGGCCGGCTGCAGAGCGTGCCGGCCTGCTCGTACCGCGCCATCGCGGCGACGAAGCGGTCGGCGCGCTGCACGGTGCGGAAGATGCCCCGGCGGGCGGAGGTCTTGTCGACCGGCGAATGATACTCCTCGTTGTTGTAAACATACATCCAGATCTCATCGCCGCGGCGCACCATGCCCTGGGCCATGTAGGTCTGGTGCACGTCCCAGCCGTCAGTCAGGCCGACACCGAGCCAGGCCGGCCGCGGGTATCGGTTCCACTGGAGGCCGTCCCGGCTGGTCATCAACTGGGTCTCGATCGGACCCGAGCCGCGATGGCGCGAGTCCTCGCCGAGCTCACTGCGCGCGGCCGGCCGGGTCGCCTCGTAATGGTAGTAAACGCAGGGAAACGCGAGGTAGGTGTCGGGGGCCCACTCGTATTTGACCGCCTTCGGCACGTAGATGTCGGTGGCGGGCGGGTCGAAGCCGTCGGTGGGACGGAACGCGAGCGGAAATTCCGGGCCGACGCCGCCAGGTGTAAGCGGGCCGTTGTCGAGATACCATGGGCGCAGCGGATGCAGTCGCACCGTCTCCGCCATGCGGTCATAGTCCGCCTGGGTGAGGCGCGTGAAGGGCCACGGAGGCTGCAGGCTGTCGAGGAGGGTCGTAACGAAACGCCGCTCGGTTTTGCCGAACACGTTCCGCCCGCTGTCCGTACGATGATAGCCAACGTAGGCGCCGCGCTGGTCGTCGTAGAACATGTTCGATTGCGAACCGGAACGCGCAGCGAGCGCGGCCACCGGCAGCCGCTTCCACTTCAGGCCGTCGGGCGAGGTGAAGACGAAGATGCCGGAGCCTCCGTCGCCGCTGACCAGCTTCCACCGCTCGGCCGACGGCGCCAGCGGATCGCGGAAGACCGTCGGCGTCCCCGCTTGTTCCGCCATCAAGATGTTCGGGTGCTGCGGATCGATGTCCGTCAGGTGCGGCGCCTCGAAATGGACACCATCCCGCGAGGTGAAGACGGCCAGCCGGTCCTCCCGGCCCGCGGGCAAATATAGGCGGACCTGGCCCGCGCCATCGTCGACCACCGTGGCATGTTTGCGGTAGGTGCCCTCCAGAGGCAGCACGAGGCGGGGCTCGCCCGGTGGCGTCGGCGCAAACACGATCCCCTGGTGAATCGGAAACAGCGCATCGTCGATCAGGAGATGGTTGCGCGAACCCAGATCCACCACGGCGTCGCCGGACTGCGACCCGACAAACAGGAGGGGCTGCGTGATCTCGGGCTTGCGAACTGCCGCTCCGGCACCGGCGTCGGCAACGAAGGTGCCGGGCGGCGCGAACGGGCCGGTGTAGACCCGGCCGGTGGAGAACCGCAGCTCGTCGATTGCGCCAGGCAGCGCCCGGGCCCAGCGGGCATCGCGACCGACACTGAAATATGACTCCGCACCCGGCGGCAGCGGTTTCATCGAGACCTCGCCTGCCGTCGGCTGCAAGCGTCCGTCGACGTAATGCGCCAGCCGGTGGGCACCGGCATCGTAGACAAAGGCGAGATGCACCCAATCGCCGTTGCGCTGCAGCGCGACGGCATCCGACGGAATCGTGACTCGCAAGCCGGCGGGCTGGTTCACGAGTGTGAAGCCAGTGCGGTCGCGGTCGAGGGAGAGCGCGGTGATCCGGTCGTTTTCGCCGCGCGGGCCGCTGCCGAGTTCAAAGACAACGCCGCCGCCCGCATCCGTCGGCGCGCCGGCGGGCTGGTACCAGAATTCGACCGTCCAGTCGCCCGCGCCAAGGTTCAGTCCGGTCTCCACCGGGTTGGGCTGTGCCACCTCCTTGCGCAGGTGCTTCTCCCCCGCCGTGTTCAAGGCCGTGAAATGGGCGTTCATCCAGCTGAGCGGCGGCACGGTGCGCCCGGCCGGCACCGGCAGTTGCGTGAGGCCGAAGAGAGTTCCCTCCTCGACGAGCGGGTATTGCACCACGGGCTGGTCCTTGGTCGAGAGAGCGCGTCCGAACCGACCCGGCACGATGCTGCCGCCCGGTCCAAGGATCAGCGGGCCGCCCTGGCCAGCCAGGTCGGAGAGCACGCTGCTGGGATAGAGTCCTGCCGCTTCGTCGAATGGCCAAAACGCCACCGTTTCGGCAGCGGCGAGCGCGCCGGAGGTGATCAGGCCGAGGAAGACGATCTTGAACTTCATGGCGAGGATCCGTCCGCCCGGCGCACGGCGCTGCCGTTCGCGGCGAGGCGGTTGCCGGCCATCGTGGCGGCAAGCTTGAGCGCTGCCACCAGGCTGCGGGGATCGCCGCGGCCGGTACCGGCGTTGGCGAAGTCCGTGCCGTGCTCGACCGAGGTGCGGATGATGGGAAGCCCGAGAGTGACGTTCACACCGAGCCAGATGCCGAGCATCTTCGCCGCGACATGCCCTTGGTCGTGGTACATTGCCAGCGCGCAATCGAACTCGCCCTGCAGGGTCCGGAAGAAGACGGTGTCGCCCGCATGGGGCCCGCTCACCCGCCAGCCGCGTGCCCGCGCCTCAGCCACGGCCGGCATGATGTGGTTGATCTCCTCGTCCCCAAAAAGTCCGCCTTCGCCTGCATGCGGATTGAGTCCTGCCACCGCCACATGGGGATCGGCAATGCCGAGTTCCTTCACCCCGGCCATGGCCAGCCCGATGACTTCAAGTATCCGTTCCGCCCTCACCCGGTTGATCGCCTCGCGCAGCGCGACATGCGTGCTCACGTGGCAGACGCGGAGCCTGTCGGCCACGAGCATCATGGTGACGCGGGGACGCCCGCAAAGTTCCGACAGCAGTTCGGTGTGCCCGTCAAAAGCGTGTCCGGCAGCGTGCAGGGCCGCCTTGTTCAAGGCGGAGGTCACCACCGCATGCGCCCGTCCTGCCAGAGTCAGCTCGACCGAGTGCCGGATGCAGTCGAAGGCCGCCTGCCCGGCACTGGCGCTGATCTCACCGCGACGCAATCTCGTCAGATCCACGTTGCCCAGATCCATCACGTCGACCGCATCCGGTGCCTCCGCCTCGCAAGGATCTGCTATCGCCCGCACCCTGGCCGTGCTGTGGACGATCTTTGCGGCGGCACGCAGCACGCCCGCATCGCCCACCACAACCGGACGGCACACGTCACGCACTTCCGGCAAGACAAGGGCCTTCATGATCAGTTCCGGGCCCGTGCCGGCCGGATCGCCCATGGTCACCGCCAGAGTCGGCTTGGATCGGCTCATCCCATCGCCTCCGCCACCGACAGGTCATGACGGATTGTTTCGAGCTCAGTATCACTCACGGGCAGCAGCGGCGGAAACATATGCCGGCCACACAATCCCTTGATTTCGAGGATACCCTTCAATGCGCCAAACAGCTGGCTGATGGTTCGTCCCTTCTGATACACGGCATTGATCGCATCGATACGACGTTGCACGTCATCCGCCGCGGGGTCGTCAACGACCAGACGGTCCATCAGCTCGCGCATGAGAGCGGGTGCGAAGTTGCCGCCGCCGGGGACGAATCCATCCGCGCCGGCACGCATCGCCCGGCAGGTCAGGGACACGGAGCCACAGAGCACGGCAAAGTCCGGATTCCCCGCAAAACGCCGCGCGAGTTCCTCCTGCCTCGCCCCGTCCGGCTCCGAATCCTTGATGCCCGCAATGCGCGGATGCAGGCTGAGCCGCGTCACCACGTCGAGCGGAATGCTCTGCCTGGTCGTCTGGGGGATGTTGTAGAGATACATCGGTCCTCCGGCCGCGTCGGCCAGCCGCTTGAAGTAGGCTTCCATCATTTCCGAAGTCAGCGGATAATACGACGGCAGGTTGGCCACGACGGCGTCGGCTCCGGCCGAGAGGAATTCACGGGCGAGTTGGACGGACTGCCCGGGACTCGTGTCTCCGATCCCGCCAAAGAGCAGCACCCGGCCACGCGCCGCCGCGGTCACGAGACGACCAACCCTCAAACGTTGTGCCACGGTCAGCGACGCAAACTCCCCGGTGGTGCCGCAGAACATGATCCCCTGCGTGCCCCCGCGGATCACATGCTCCAGCACGCGGAGCAGCGCGGCTTCGTCGATTTCGCCCGCCGGTGTCGCCGGAGTCACCAGGGGTACGATGGAGATGCCGCGCAACTGGTCGCGCGACAGACCGTGGACAGTCATTGGCTTTGTCATGAATAGGCTTCGCGGTAGATCCGTTCGGCGTCCGCGGCCGCGAGTTCGCGGGGATTGTTGCGAAGCAGTCGGGTCACCTTCATGGCTTCCAGCGCCAGACGCGGAATATCCGCTTCAGGCACGCCGACGTCGCACAGGCGGCGGGGTATGCCACAGTTTAGCGCGAGTTGCTCAAGGCGGTGGAGTCCCGCTTCCGCCGTGGCGGTATCGGTCGCGCCGCGCGGGCAGCCGAGCGCGCAGGCGAGGTCGGCGTAGCGGTCGGGCATCGCGGGCAGATTGAACCGGAAGACATGGGTCAGGAGCATCGAGTTTGCCACGCCATGAGGCACGCGATACTCGCCTCCGAGGGGATAGGAGAGCGCGTGTACCGCCGCGGTGTTGACCGGCCCGAGGCAGAGTCCCCCGTAGAGCGCCCCCAGCATCACGTCTGACCGGGCGGTCCGGTCACGGCCATCGTGCACAGCAGCCTCGATGCTGCGACCGATGCGTCGCACGCCCTCGAGGGCATAGCCGTCGACAATCGGATGCGCGTTCCGGTTGGCGTAGGCTTCCAGACAGTGCACCATGGCATCGATGCCGGTGGCGGCGGTCACCGCCGGCGGCACCGTGTAGGTGAGCTCCGGGTCGCACACGGCGAGGTCCGGAACAAGATGCGGGCTGACGACGCCTTTTTTCAGGCGCTCGCGCTCGTCGAGGAGGATTGCATTCGGGGAAACGTCGGCACCGGTTCCGGCGGTGGTGGCCACGCAGACCAGCGGCAGGGCACGGCCGGAGAGCAGTCCGATGCCAAAGACGGCCCGCACGTCCTGCCGACGGTCATGGAGAGCGGCCACGAGCTTCGCGACGTCGAGCGGGCTGCCGCCACCGACTCCGACGACGGCCGACGGCCGGGCGTCGCGCGCCGCTGCCGCCACCTGCTCAAACAACGCGATCTCGGGCTCGCGGTCGACAAGGGAGCAGACTTCAACCGAAAGGCCCGCCTGTCTCCAGGTTTCAAACAAGGCGGCTTGAACAGTCGCCACCTGCGGACTGGTGATGACGAAAAGACGGGTCCAGCCGGCGCGCACGAACTCGTCGGCGGCGGCACGGCCCATGCCGTCGCCAAACAGGATTCTGCGGGGTTGCTGAAGGATGACGGGTTTCATTCGCCGTAGGGATTGACCGCATCACCCGGCGGAGGGGCCGCACGCTGGCCGCCACGCATGGGATCAAATGCCGGGTTTTGCACCATCTCCTGCGCGCCAACTTCCTTCCGCCAGGCACGGAGCCGCTCCAGCAGGGCGGTTGCGCGCGTCGGTTCGCGCGCGGCAAGATTGATTGACTCGCCAGCATCGGCTTCGAGATCGAAGAGCTCAATCGGAGCGGTCGTGCGATCGCCGCCCACGGTCCGCTCGAACCACTCGATGAGCTTCCAGCGACCCGCACGGATGGCCCCACAGGGCGCCCGACCGAGGTGATGGTAGTGCGGAAAATGCCAGAAGAGTTCCTCGTGCGGGGACGGCGCATCCGGATTTCCCAGCAGCGGAACCAAGCTGCGCCCGTCAGTCATCACAGGCCGCGGCAGGCCGGCCAGATCCAGCAAGGTGGGCAGGATATCCGTACCGAACACCGGGCTCCGCGTGACACGTCCTTCAAAGGACGCGCCGGGCAGGCGCAGCAGGAGCGGGACCCGGATCCCACCCTCGTACAAATCGGCCTTTGCCCCCCGCAACGGCTTGCGCTCGTCGCTGCGACCGAACGCGCCATGATCGGAGGTGAAGAGCAGGATCGTATCGCGGGCCCGCCCACTCTGGTGCAGCGCATCCAACAACCGCCCAATGCTGCGATCCACCTGCGCCATCATCGCCCCGACGACGGGACGGTTGCAATCCCGGTCGACCCCCGGTTTGGCGGCAAACCGCGACACTTCCGCGGTCGGCGCCATTTCCGGACGGTGCAGCGCATTATGCGCCAGCACACAGAGAAACGGGCGCTCATGCACCGTCCGCATGAAGGCGATGGCATCATTCGTGATGAGATCGATGTGGTGAGGATCAGATTCGGGCGCAACGTCGATCAGCGGCTTTCGTGTCACCCGCACCTCTTCAAATCCCTGGGATTCCGGATCCATCGGCCTGCCCGGGGAGTAGTGATAGTCCGGTGCCAGGTGCCATTTGCCGAAATGTGCGGTGGCATATCCGTGCCGCTTGAACACATCCCCGATCGTATCCACCTCCACCGGCAGACAGGCCCTCCACGGCGGTGTGAGCAGCCGCGGGTTGTCGGGTTCTGTTCCGGGAATGTAGTTGGTCAGGTGCAGACGTGCGGGATGCAACCCCGTGTAAAGGGCGGCGCGCGACGGTGAACACACCGGGCTCGCACTGTAGGCCGCATCAAACCGGACCGATTCCCGCGACAACCGATCCAGATTCGGTGTCTCGTAGAAGGTATTTCCGTTGTAGCCGGCTTGGTGGACTCCCATGTCGTCCACAATGACAAGAAGGATGTTCGGTGATCCGGACATGATCTAACGGGGCGAGGCCGATGACGCTGCCCGATGCCAGTAGGTCAGGCGTTCGACCTCCGCCGGCCGATGGCCCCCGAACAGCCGGCTTGCGATCCAACCGGTGCCGAAAAGCACAAAATGCCCGATCACTCCGATCAGGAGCGGATTGAGCGGAAAGTTGAACCGACCCAGATCCACCCACCGTGAACCGGGCTCCGTGAAGAGCGCCCAAGCCGTGTAGAGGAGGCACACCCCGACGCCGACGTAGCAACCGCGCCGCGTCGCGGTCCGGCTGAAAAATCCGAGGCAGAACAGCCCGAGCGTGCCGCCGGCCAGGATGGAGGCGATCGTGACGACCCGTTCCATCAAGGGATCGGAATCGCCCTTCGGGAGCAACAGCCAGGCCACGACAATGGTCAAGGCACCTCCCACCACGACCATCACCCGACCACAGCCCACCATCTGCCGGTCCGAGGCCCCGGGCACGAAATGGCGGTAGTAGTCGGTGGTGAGCACGGTCGCCACGCTGCTGAGATCGGCGCTGACCGTGGACATGGCGGCGGCGAGGATCGCCGCCACGACAATCCCGAGCAGACCAACCGGCATGAAATGAGCGAGGAAATAGGGCATCACGCTGTCCGGCATCGGCGGCGGCGTGACATGGCCGAGCGTGAAGAAGCCGTTGAGGCAGGCTCCGCAGAACATGAAGAGGGCAAAGATCGGCACGCACACCACTGCGCTCAAAAATGCAGCCTGGCTCGCCGATTTGTCGTCCTTCGCCACCAGATAACGCTGCACCATGTGCTGATCGGTCGAATACCTCCGCGTCCACTGTACGGCATAGGCGAGGACGAAAAGCCACATGCTGTGATTCTCCTTGGCGAAGAGGAGGTCCCAAGAAAGACCCCCCAAGCCCAGGGTGAGCTTTCCCTGCCGGTAGGTCTCCCCCACAACGGCGAACGCGGGGCCGGCTTCCGGAGCGAACATGAGGCGGAGCAGAATGAAAACGCCGCCGGCCATCAGCACGATGCCCTGGGCCACATCGGTCCAGACCACGGCCGTCACACCGCCCACCATGGTGTACAGGATCGTGAAAGCCCCCACCCCAAGGATCACCGGAACCAGATCCCAGCCCGTGAGCACGTTCACGGCGAGCGCGGTGGTGAGAAGGGTCACGCCGAGGTCAAAGATCCGATCAGCGAGAAACCCGAACGAGGTGTAGAATCGCCCGCCCAAGCCGAACCGTTCGCCGATGTATTCATAGGCGCTCATCCGGACCACGCGCCGGTAAAACGGCACGACCACGCGCGAAACCCCCAGCAGCACCAGAGGCACGGTCAGGTGCGGGATGAGCAGGATCAGTCCCTTCTGATACGCCGTGCCGGGATGACCGACGAACGTGCCGGTGCTGATGATCGTCGCCATGAGGGTGAAGGCGACCGCCCACATCGGAATGCTCCGGCCGGCGACAAAGTAGCCCTCGGCGGTCTTCTGGCCTCGCGAGACATAAAAACCGATTCCGCCGATTGCGGCAAAATAGACGACGATGATCGCCACATCGATGAAGGAGAGTGTCACGGGTAACCGGGGTTGCAGAGGGATCTACCAGGGCATGACACGCTTCGTGTGCCTGCGGCCGATCGCGGCAGCTTCCTCGCTGCCGCCGGCCCCGATCATCACGCCCCAGGCGAGGCGCTGGATCACGTTTCCAGGAAGCACATTGTCCAGGTAGGGTCGACCCGCGCGTTTGCACGCCGCCAGCACCTCATCCACCACCGCCTGGACATCGGGCGGCAACGGTGGGTCGGCCCGACCTTCCAGGTGACCGCGCAGCAGACTCTGATCGCGGGGCCCTGCCTCGGCAAATGTGACGCCCGGCACCCGCAGGGTGGCGTCCGCGTTGCGGACGGCATGCGCGTCCTCAAGTTTGACGCCGAAGATGAGCTCCCCCTTGGGGTTGAGCGGCCAGGGATCCGCAAGTCGCAGGTATTCCTGCGGCTTCACGCCCCAGATGGTCGCAGGAAAGAAATGGGATCCGTAACCGCGGATGCCGTCTTCGAGCCCCTCACCGACCCCCTGCGTGTGGATGGGATAACGCGCCTGGCGGATGAACTCGCGAACCGCCTCGGGATCGCGCGCACGATTGAGATGAAGCCCATGAATGCCACAGGCGAGCGCCTGCTGGATCATCCAGTGGTTGTTGTGCACCGTCTCCCGGTCGAGCCCGAGCAGAGGAAGCGTGACAACAACCGCCGGGGTGCGGTGACCGCTGGGGGTTGGACCGCCGGCGGCCAGTCCCTGCATGAATGCCCGCAGCAGGTTGAAATCGAGCGGCGCATGCTCCATGTCGTACATGATCAGGTCGGCCCAGGTCCGCGCGAGGGCCTTGCCGTGTTCGAACATCTCCTGCGGCGTGCGGGCGGGATCCGTGCCGCGCGCGCCGTAGGTGTAGTAGACCGGCTGGCCGGCCTCGAGCAACTCGATGACCTTGTTGATCCGTTTGGGCGCGCCATAGGCGATCGGGTCCCCGCCGGCACCGTGAAGCGGAGCCAGCAGAACGCAGACCGCGACCAGCACAAGCATCAGTTTGGATTTCATGGTGCAATTGGGATGAGGGGATGGGTCAGCAGGGGGGAAGGTGGCGTTGCGAATGCCTCGTGACTTTCGTGTTTGTGTGGAGCGGCCGGGTGGTCAGGCGCGCCTGGCGCAGACGCCGCCTTCGTGCAGCGAGGGTTATCTCAGCCCCCGCGCGCACCGAGCCCCGCGGGCACATCGGGCTTTGGAGTAAAGGTGCGAAGGATTTCAAAATAGGCCGGTGCTTTTGTAACCGCATCGAGCCGCCCCCAGATCAGGATTTTCGATCCCTCGGCCACGGAGACCACCCGCCATTGGCCGCCCCGCGCAAGATTATCCGCCAGCTTGATCGCACGACCGGCATAGTCCACGCCGGGCGGCAGCCGTTCCTTTGTCACCAGCACCGTGGTCATCGTCTCCGGATCAAAATGCAGGCTGGCCAGCTCACCGCGCACCCCATCGGCGAGAAATACATCCTCGACCGGCCGGTGCGGACCACCCGGAACATCCCCGCCAGCCATGTTGCCCGTGAATGTCACGCGTGCCTCCACCGCTTCGGCGGGTCCCTTGAGGATGTTTCCGATGAAGCGGCTTGGCCCCAGGCTGGCCTTATCCTCAACAAAGCGCCAATCCTGCCAGACCGTGTTGCGTTCGGCCACGATCTCGGAACGCTGCAGGTAAAATCCGCCGGCATTCTCCGCAATGACGTTATCCGTGAAGCGCGCGCGACTTTCCATCGTCACCCGCATCGCTCCGGAATTGCGGGAACCGTTGATGTTGCCGACAAAAAGATTTCCCTCGACCAGGATGTCGAAGCGGTCCGCCGGAGGATAGGGATCCAGCGGCGCATCGTAGCGGTGCTCCTGCCCGCCGAGAAAGAGGCCGCCCGCATCATCGCCGCTTTCATTCGCCACAAAGACATTGCGACGGATGGCCGGGGCGGACCAGAGGGCGACAAACATGCCGCCGGCATCGTTGCGTGAGAGGGATTCATTGGCCACGACAACATTGTCCTCGAACACGCCGCCGGACCAGTCGAAGTAGGATACCGCGCCGCCGTCCGAACTGCGCATGGGATCATCCAGTCCGGCACGATTGTTGGCAAACACGTTTGCCACGACCCGCGGGCGCGCGGACCGGTCGGCGGCCAAGGCGGCACCCCGCCCGCATTCGGTCGTGTTGGCATAGAATAAACAATGTTCAATCGTCGGCGAAGCACCGTTGAGCACCATGACCGCACCGCCGTCGTGGGCCGTTTCGTGCAGGAGCGGAGGTGCCCAGGGAACCGGGATGAGAGTGCGGTTGCCACGGAAGATGCAATGGGTGACCACCGGCGAGGTGCCGTCGCAGAGCAAAGCCGCGCCCTTGCCCTGCACCCGGCCGTCGACGAAATGAACGCCGTCGATGCGTGCGTCGTCCGCGCCGAAGGCAATGCGATGCCGTCCCTCACCATCCAGCACCGTCGCATGACGATAGACGTCACGGACTCCGCCCGGAGCCGCAAAGCCACCATACAAGTCCACGTGGGGCTTCAATGCGAAGGCGGGCTGCCGGTAGTGGCCGGCCGACACAAGCACCGCCACCCGTGAGCCGGCCGCCGGCCGGCCGGCGGCCTCAATCGCGGCGATCACGCCGCTGAAAGGATGCTCCTTCGAACCGTCGCCCTTGATGTCATCGCCGTGCGCTTGATCCACATGCAGTACCACCCGGTATCCCGAGAGATCGACCGGAGAACTGCTCGCCGGCCCCGGGTCAACGGCGGCCCGCATCGCCACGGTCTGCATCAGCACAGCGAGGAAACCGAGGGCTGGCACCGCGGCACGAGCCAGGACCGATGGGGACGACAAGTTCATGAATCGGGACCTTTTTCAACCGGCGGCTAGAGCACTGCCACGGACGCCCCCTCGATGAAGGCTGGTTCCACAAGGATCTTCGTGGGAATGGTATCCTGCTTGTTGCGGATGCGCCAGAGAAGCTGCTGCACCGCACGGCGCCCGATGGCCTCGGCGCGGACATCAAGGGTGGTCAGCGCGGGAACGAGCCCGGTGACCAGGGGTTTTTCGTGATTGAAGGAGAGCACGCTGAGGTCGACCCCGACCTTGAACCCGCGCTGATGCAGTGCCGCGTAAAGCTGCACCGCAATACTGTCGGCGCTGACCACCATCGCCGTCGGCCGCTCCTCGTCGGCAAGCGCGGCCCACCGGTCGATCAACGGCATGACTTCCGTCGGACGCATGACCGCCGGCAAAGGCCATCTCACGGGCTCTGTCTGCGGCTTCTCAAAAATGCGAAAGGTGATCTCCAAGCGCTGGGCATGTGCCGCGAGCGCCCGCTTCAGGCCCTCGGACCGGGTCTGCCCGAGACGCGGATGCAGGTATCCCACGCGCCGGTGCCCCCTCCCGTGCAGATATTCCATGCAGATCCGCGCACCCACATCGAAGTCCATGCCGCAAATGTCACCCTCACCTGATTCAGGCTTGCCCAGCAGCCAGACGTGCGGCACCCGGTTGATCGCGTCGACCAGCGCCGGGCTCGCACAGAGGCGAAGATCACCGAACAGCGGGCACTTGAGAATCAACCCGTCCACCTGGTTTTTCGCGAGGAACACGGGCACACGGTCCGCACCCGGCACGTTTGCGAGCATCAGGTTCATGCCTTCCGCCGCCATGGCCAGCTCAACCCCATGCAGGGCCTCACTGATCACCGGCAGGTGCGTGAGCGAGTTGTCCATCCCGAAAAGGAGCAGCCCGAAATTTCCCCTCCGACGGTTTCCTCCCTGCCCCTCCGCCATCGCCCCACCCTTGCGCCGCTTGCGCAACGGCTTGTAGCCGATGCGCTCCACTGCGGAAAACACCCGCTGGCGAATGTCTTCCCCGACGGCACCGGGCGTGTTCAAGACCCGCGAAACGGTACCGACCGAAACCTCAGCCGCACGGGCGACATCAAGTACCGTGGGTTTGGCGGTTGCCACAGGGGGAGCGCGCATCACGGCGCCTTTAGAGTGCCACCCCTCATCCTGAGCAAGGAAAAAGTGAAATAGCCTTATGAAATTGTTCTTTCACTGCTTCGATTCAGGATGACGGACCCGTTTCCAAGCCGGAACATTGTAACAAAGCCGGATTGTCTTTGTCGTGATTTTCACTCGCAAATCTGTTCTTTACCTCCGGTTCCAACCGATCCACGACGTGGATTTCAGAAGGTTCACTATTTTCATGTATTTCAGACTGGTCTCGATCCCTTGCCGCCCGTTATCCGCCATCCGATGAATCGTCCATGCCTCTGGCTCGCGATAGCCTCTTGGTTACTGACACGTCTCAGCGCGGCCGAGGTGTTGACGAACTCACTCGGCATGCGGCTGGTACCGATACCCGCCGGGCAATTCCGAATGGGTGAAACCCCCCCCACCCCCCCCCCCCCGTTGCCGGGGGCGCCCTACCGGAGGGTTTGCGATTGGGATTAACACCCCAGCCCCCAAGTGACGATTTCCCATGCGTTCCACCTCTCTGAGCGCGAGGTGAGCGTCGAACAGTTCCGCGAATTTCGCCCCAGCTACGCTGGACCCGCGGCCGGGGGCACGGCCACAGGCGTCAGTTGGAATGACGCGGTAGCGTTCTGCGCCTGGCTCTCCGCAAGGGATGGGCGCAGTTACCGTCTGCCGACCGAGGCGGAGTGGGAATATGCCGCACGGGCTGGGCGTAGCGACGCAGATCCTGCGCCAGGCTCGTCCACGGCTGGCGACGCACCCAATGCCTGGGGACTTCGCGCCATGTTGAGCGGTGCCTCGGAATGGTGCGCCGACTGGCACGGCGAATACCCAGGTGCACCGCAGGTGGACCCGGTCGGGCCTGCCTCGGGCTGGGCTCGGGTCGTGCGCGGGGGCGGTTTGGATAGGCAGACGCCATACTATGCCCGCGTTGCCAATCGTGCCGGCATGCCCCCGAACTTTCCCCCGGTGCCTCGTGAGGATATCCTGCGGCAGATCCAAGGGGCGGCATCCACCGGGCATGATCCGCAGGGAGCCGGCCAGCAGCGGAGTGGTGAATTCCGGAGCGAATTCCTGTACAAAGCCTTCACCCGCTCCGTCCTCAACAACCAGGGCAATCACTCGATCGGTTTTCGCGTGGTCTGCGGCCCGGCCCCCGGCACGGCGCCGTCTCCCGCGTTTCTCAGCTTCGCCCAGCTCGGCGTGCGTCAGGCGGGCAACGTCGCATCCATTGGACCGGACCCCGC
>CAZOXB010000081.1:15229-15667 GCA_964583635.1 uncultured Opitutaceae bacterium
CCGCCCGCCCTTGGTTTAGCAAGCGGTACGTGTTGCCCACTCCGCCAGAGAACACCGATCCCAGCCAGATCCGGACGTTTCGGGCTCTCGGCTGGCATCGCGCGTTCTTGCGCCACCACCACAGTCCCGCCCTGGAAGTCGCCGGCAACGGCGACGTGCTTTTCATTTCCTACACCGCTGTTTCGGAAACCGATCCGGACGTCGCACTCATCGCGACCCGGCTGCGCTTCGGCGCGGACGCCTGGGATCCCCCCGACCTTTTCCTCGATCTGCCCGATGTCGACGACCACGCACCCTTGCTCTGGAACGACGCCGGCCGTCTCTGGTTGTTCTTCGGATCCAACAAGCTCGACTCGGGATTCCCCTTCCAATGGACCTTTTCCGACGACAACGGTGCGTCCTGGAGTCAGATTCAATTTCCCCTCTTCACCACGCCAG
>CAZOXB010000082.1:0-7789 GCA_964583635.1 uncultured Opitutaceae bacterium
TACTGGTCGTCGAATACCTTCGCACCGCCGTCCTTGCTCCAGACTTTCAACTCCTGCCAAAGGGTTTCCTCCAGCCTGCCCAGCCATGTCTTGCCCTCCGGAAAAAAGCGGCAGAAGGAGGCAAACCCATGCTCAAAATCCTGCGCCCGCGACGGCTGCAGGTGCAGGCGCCGTTGCGGAAAACCGGCCTGCGCACGCCGGGTGCTCACGACCCCGCACCCCCGCACGGCGGAAAGCTGGTCGAAGGCCAGCTGCTTGGACACCGGGATCTCCGTCATCACCGCCACGGTGATGTCCCGGAGTGTCGTCCTGCCGCCACGCTGGGGCGCCAGGCCGGTCAAAATCCAGGCACTGCGTTTGTCGTACATGAGACCGCGGGTACCATCGATCGGATCGAGAATACATTTGTACAGGGTGCGGGAGACTGGCGTTCCCTGGGGAAAGGTGGTGGCATCCGCGCCCTCTTCCAAGCCCTCCATCACCACCTCCACGGGCCATGCCCTCGGCCAGTTCCCGCCGAACCAGGCGAGGATCGCGGCTTCGGAGAGACGGTCGACCTGGTAAATCGTGTCCGCCCGGGTAACCCCCGCCACGCGATGAAAGGTTGTTCCTCCCCGATCGCGGGCCCCGGTGACGGTCCCATGGATGAAATCGTGAAGCCCACAGATCAGGCGGCGGGCCCGCTGGAGCTGGAGGGATGTCATGTCTGGCGGCGTTCGACCATGGACCTCCCACGAAGTGCCTCCTCTCCCATCGCCGCAAGGGCGAAACCTCCCGGTTGGCCGAAAATTGGCCGCCTTGTCCCCGGCCTTGCACTCGTCCTGCCGTCCTCCAAACTCCCGTCCACATGTCCCAAGCCACGCCCCCGTCGTCTGATGACTTGGTGCACAGCGAATCCTTCCTGCGATCGCTCATGCGCCGGCAACTCCAACTCTCCGTGGCCTGTGCAGCCGCGTTCCTGATCCTGCTGATCGGCCTGCCTCTCGCGAATTACTTCGCTCCCGCACTGATGGCGACACGGGTCGCTGGCTTCACGCTGAGCTGGCTCGTGCTCGGGGTGCTGTTCTTCCCCTTTGTCTGGGTGATCTCCTACATCTTCATCCACCGCTCCATCACCTTGGAGAACGACGAAGTCCGCAGTGCCAGGCAGTCTCCGATCCGCCGCTGAGCCATGACGACATCGCTGCTTTTCACCGCCCCGAGCGGGCTTCCCTTCGCGTTTTTCGGAGAGATCGATCCATGGATCGTGACGTTCTCGTTCATCACCGTGGTGGTGACCATCTGGATGGGTTTCCGCTCGGCCAAGACATCGAAGACCGCGAGTGATTTTTTTGTGGCCGGCCGCTCGGTCTCGGTTGGCTGGAACGCATCGGCCATCTCGGGCGAATACCTGTCGGCGGCCTCGTTCATGGGCATCGCGGGCATGGTGATGTCGTCCGGGTACGACGCGCTGTGGTATCCCGTGTGTTACGCCTGCGGCTATCTTTTCCTGCTCCTTTTCATCGCCGGCCCGCTCCGCCGTTTCGGGGCTTACACCATTCCCGATTTCGCGGAAGGCCGGTTTGATTCTCCGCTCTTCCGGAAGATTGCCGTCTGCTTTGTGCTCTTCATCGGCTTCTTCTACACCATGCCGCAGATGAAGGGCGCCGGCACGACGCTGGCGTACATTTTTCCGGGCATGCACTACTCCATCGGCGTGGTGCTCGTGGGTGCGGTCATCACCTTGAATGTCGCCCTCGGTGGCATGAAGGGCATCACGCTGGTGCAGGCCTTCCAGTACTGGGCGAAGATGTTCGCGATCAGTGTGCCGGTGTTCGTCCTCATGTCGGTCTACGGCTTCTACGGCACCCACCTGGGTGCAAATTCGCAAGCAGTCCCCTCGGCCACCCCTTCGGCCGCCATCGCGAACATCGCCGCAACGGCAAAGGCCGCCGAGGAGGTCCATCGCCAGCCCTTGGTGGAGAAGGCACCGGGTGATTCACAGTGGATTTCGCCCTTCGGTCCGCTGACAACCAAGGCGGCCAAGGCGGCCGGCCTCAGCGAGGAGCAGGCCAGGCCCTATTCGCTGATCTACACCTATTCGCTGATCATCGCCCTGGTCTGCGGCACCGCGGGGCTGCCCCACATCCTCGTGCGTTTCTATACGAATCCCGACGGCGCGGCTGCCAAGCGGACCACGATGTGGGTGATGATCCTGATCGGCATCTTCTATGTCTTCCCGCCGGTCTTCGGTGTGATCGGGCGAAATCTCCTGCCTGAGCTCTATGCCGGAGCGGGCGCCAAGGGCACGGACAAGATCGTGCTCGAGCTGCCGCGCATTCTGAATGCGAAGGGCGGCGTCTGGGGGAGCGTCCTGAGCGGCATCACCTGCGCGGGCGCGTTTGCCGCCTTCATGAGCACCTTCAGCGGCCTGCTAGTTTCCATGACCGGAGCGGTTGCCCACGATATTTACGGCCGGATCCTGCGTCCCAACGCCACGGCGGCCCAACGCTTGCGCATGTTCAAGTTCGCAGCAGTCGGGATCGGCGGGATCTCCATTCTCCTCGGATGCCAAGTGGAGGCACTGCAGATCAATTTCATGGTCGGGCAGGCGTTCGCCATTGCAGCCGCCAGCTATTTCCCGCTCCTGTTCATGAGCGTCTGGTGGCGCGGCATGACCATGAAGGGTGCGGCCCTGGGGATGCTGGGAGGGGGCTTGGCCGCCTTGTTCTGCACCACCATCATCAATCTCAGCGACCTGAAATTGGTGGATATGAGCCTGTTTTGGAAAGCCAACCCCATGATCCGCATCCTCTGCGAACAGCCGGCGATCTGGACCGTGCCGCTGGCGATCGTCCTGATGATCGTGGGCTCCAAGGCGACCGCTTCGGATGTCCCATCCGATGTGCGCATGAAGATGCTGGTCCTGCATGCGCCGGAGAGCCTCGGCCTGAAGCGCGAGTACATCCAGGAGCATCAGGCGGGCGCGGGGCACTGAGGAGGGCCACGGTCCCTCGTGGCCGGGCTCGGAAAAACGCGAAGGCGCAAGGGCGCGAAGGAGAACGCGAGGCACAAGACCGGGATAAGAGGAGCGCAGGCAGGAGCCTATGCTACAATGTTCCGGGCTGGGCAGGGTTTGACCCGGAACGTTCCAAGCGCCTCCGGCGCGAGCGCGTCAGCAGCGGGGCGGCCTTTTCGAGGTCGATGTCCTGCTCCCATTCGGCAACCACAAACATGCCCACCGCGTTGCCGATGAGGTTGGTGATCGCACGACATTCCGACATGAATCGATCCACCCCGAGAATGAGCGCCATGCCTTCCACCGGGATGCTATGGGTGGCCGCCAAGGTCGCCGCCAGGGTGACAAATCCGCTCCCGGTGACGCCAGCGGCGCCCTTGGAGGTCAGGAGCAGGATCGCGAGCAAGCCGAGTTCCTGCCCCAGGGTCAGGCTGACGTTGGTGGCCTGAGCGATGAAAATGGCGGCCATCGTGAGGTAAATGGAGGTGCCGTCCAAGTTGAACGAATACCCCGCCGGCACCACGATGCCCACCGCAGATCGTGAGCAGCCGGCTTGTTCCAGCTTGGTCATCAGCCCGGGAAGGGCGGATTCCGACGAGGATGTCCCCAGCACGATCAGGATCTCCTCCCGGATATACACGAGGATTCGCCAGAGGCTGAATCCGCGAAGGTGGGCGATGGTACCCAGCACGATGAAAACGAAAAGGGCGCTGGTGAGATAGACGCAGGCGAGAAGCTTGCCGAGGGAGAACAGCGTGCCGATGCCGTATTTCCCGATCGTGAAACCCATCGCACCGAACGCGCCGATCGGAGCCAGTTTCGTCACAATGCCGACCATCGCAAAGAACGCGTGCGAAACGTGGTGAATCAGGGTGATCACCTGCCCCCCGGCCGGCCCCAGGCGGGCCAGGCCGAAACCAAACAGCAGTGATATGAACAACACCTGCAGAATCTCCCCGTGGGCAAAGGCCCCCACAAATGTCTCGGGAATGATGTGGAGCAGAAATTCCGCCGTGCTCAGGGCTGCCGCGGCCTTGGTGTACCCGGCAACGGCTCCGGCATCGAGGGCGGCGAGGTCGGCATTGATGCCTGCGCCCGGTTTCGCGAGGTTGGCCACCACGAGGCCGATGGCCAGCGCGAAGGTCGTGACGATTTCAAAGTAGAGCAGCGCCTTTCCGCCCAGGCGCCCGATCTTCTTCAGATCCCCCATCCCCGCGATTCCCGACACGATCGTGCAGAAGATGATCGGCGCGATCAGCATCTTCACCAGCTTTATGAAGCCATCGCCCAAGGGCCTGAGTTTTTCTCCGAGTTGGGGATCGAGCCATCCCACCAGAATGCCCAGCCCGATGGCCAGCAGCACCTGCACGTAAAGTGGTTTGAGGTACCTCATGCGGAGCGCGGAAAGCAAATCAGGGGTATGGGAGAGGCACGATAACGCGACCGACCCGGCCGCAGTGCCCTCCGCCTATTGCTTCCGGCTTTGGCGCGCCATCTTGAGCTTCAGGTTGCGCACGATTTCCGCGTGAACCGCGAGATAGTTGTAATACGCGTCAAAGCCTTCGAACTCCGTCTCGTCCGTCGACAGGGCCTGCGAGGGAAACTTGAGGTTGGCCTTGAGCATGGCCTCCCGCGTGTCGCCACCGGTGATGTGCCGCCAGCGCAACACCTCGTTGTCATAGGCAATCTTGGTGGGGGTGCGCTTGCCGATGACGCGCTCGGCCGTTTCAGCGTATTTTCGATACGTGGTCATGAACGCTTGTTCTCGGATGCCGCCACGAAGTCAAACGCAGAGATGGGCATACCGGATGGGCGCATCAATGACTTTCCGGCAGGGCAAAGGCCACATAGGCGTCGCCTTTCTCCGCCCCGATCTTGCCGCCGCCACAGGCGATGACCACGTACTGGCGGCCGTTGACGGCGTAGGTTGCCGGTGTGGCGAAACCGCAGGCGGGAAGCGTGGCCTCCCAAAGGTCCTGCCCATCCCGGGCTGAAAACGCACGGATCCTGGCATCGCGGGTCGCGGCAATGAAGACGAGCCCACCCGACGTCACCAAGGGCCCGCCATAGTTTTCGGTGCCGGTCGGCGGAATCCCGCGTCTCTTGAGGTCCGGATATTCGCCCAGCGAAATCCGCCACCGGTGCTCGCCGCGGTTCAAATCAATTGCCGTCAGCGTTCCCCAAGGCGGACTGATCGCGGGATACCCGTCGACATCCAGAAACTTCTGGTAGCCGCCGAACTGGACCGGGCTCCGCTTGGCAACGCCATCTCCATCGTCCGCCAAGGCATCACGGCGGGATGATACCCCGCCGGCTTCGACCTTTTCATCTCCCATCAGGAAACTGATCAGGGCGGCCTTCTGCGCCGACCCGATATTCCCAAACCCCGGCATCATGCCGCGGCCACGGGTGATCACCTCGTCAACCTCGGCCCGCGTGCGCCTCGCCGCAATCGCCCGCAGGTCGGGAAATCCGCTGGCGGGAATCCCGCTGCGATCCAAACCGTGGCAGGCCGCGCAAGTCTTGAGGTAAATCTGTTCGCCGGGCGACGCGCCGGAGAGCTGTTCCTGCGACGGCGTTCGGCCGAGGCGCCCGATCCAGGCCATCTCGCTGGCATTGATGTACATGACACCGCTTTCATCGACAGCAGCTCCGCCCCATTCGCCACCCCCGTCGAAGCCCGGGAAGAGCAGGGTCCCCTGCTCCAGCGAGAAGGGCTCAAACGCTCCCGTGCGCAGTCGTTTGAACTCCTCCACGATCTCGTCGCGATTCCTCGCATACGGACTGAGATCGTCGATCGTCAGCTCCTGACGGGCAAACGGCCGGGGGGCGCGGGGAACGGGCTGGGTCGGCCAAGCCTTCTCGCCGGGAACGCGGGACGGCGGTACCGGCACCTCATCGATCGGAAATACGGGTGCACCCGTGTCCCGCTCGAATACAAACACGTGCCCGCTCTTGGTGATCTGCGCGACGGCATCGATCATCTTGCCGCCACGCTGGAGTGTCACGAGATTCGGCGGTGCCGGCAGGTCACGGTCCCAGAGATCGTGATGCACGAGCTGATGATGCCATCTCCGTTGACCGGTGCGCGCATCCAGGGCGAGCAGACAGTTGGCAAAGAGGTTCTGCCCTTCCCTGTCTCCGCCCCAGAAATCCGGCGTCGCGGAACCGGTGGGCACGAACACCAGACCTCTCGCCCGGTCGACCGCCATGCCGGCCCAGCAGTTGGCTCCACCCGATATGCCGGGGGTCTGGCGCTCGGAAGACCAGGTGTCATGACCATATTCACCGGATGCCGGTATCGTCCGAAACACCCAGACCAGTCGGCCCGTCGGGATGTCGAAGGCCTGGATGTGACCCGGCGCCGCACCTTCGGTCTCGCTCACGCGGGTGGGCATGATGATGAGATCCTCAAAGACCGTGCCCGGCGTGGTGGACGTGATGAATACTTTCTCCGGCACGGCCCCGAGCCCGGTGCGCAGGCTGACGCGCCCATCGGCGCCAAACCGGGAGTCGAGCTTCCCCGTCTCCGCATCCACCGAGCAGAGCATGTCATCGACCACGTAAAGGATCCGATGGAGATTGCCCTTCGTCCAGTAGCTCACGCCGCGCAGGGTCCGCTGCGCCGACGGGCCGGGCGGCTGGAGGCGCCACTTCTCCACGCCGGTGGCCGCATCCAGCGCGAACAGGGTCGCCGTACCGGTCACGCCGTAGAGTGTCCCGGCGACCACCAGCGGATTGCACTGCATCTGCGCGAAATCCCCCGAGTGGTAGGTCCAGGCAACCGTGAGCCCCTGCACATTGTCCTGGTTGATCTGCGTCAGGGCGGAGGCATGATTCCGGTCGGCGCCCCCCAGATACTCGGACCAGTCCACGTTCTTGGACGAAGGCGACCCGCTGACAGCCGTTGCCAGTAGACACACCGCCCCGGCCAGCAGGCAGGTGTCCATGAGACGGGTCGATGCCGTTGCCTGCCGGAGTCGTCGTGGGGTGCGGGGGTCGGACCCATGAAGGCGGAAATTGCGGACGTGGTTCATGATCAAAAATGGAACATAAGGCTCGTGAAAAAATCGGGAGATCAAACGGCGGTGCCGGCAGGGAACTTCAGCGCATCCTGGCGATTCTGGCCGTCCAGGCGGGAAAATCGCGCTCCAGCAGGTCCCGAGGCGATGTCACATACCACGCATACCCGATGCGTCGCTCATGTTCGATCTCGGACACCTGGTAGCGAATGACCGCATCCCTGCCGATGAAGATCGGGCGGTTTGTCCCCAATTCATAGAATCGTGCCCAGATCGGCGGCGCCTTCGGATCGGGCACCACCACCGCGTCGACTCCCTCGGCAAGGTTCGGGGCCTTGATGCGTTCCCATCGCAGGCCCGTGATCTTCACCTTCTCCAGCCAGGCGACTCCCGCCCTGACCGCAGCAATGACTTCCTTTGAAGGCGCCGGCTCCTGCATCAGAAAACGCAGGATGCCGACGCTTTCCCCGCCCGAAAGGCTGGCAGGTTCAAATTTTCGCGCCGGTGCCGGGGCGAAGGTCTTTTCATCGTGCTGTGCGCACCAGGCTGTCTTCACGCCCGCCTCGTCCACCTGACACCGCAGGATACACGCCACGCCACGCGTCACCGCGTCCCTTGCCCGCGCGCGCCGCCCGGCATCCACCCAGGCAAACTCGCCGCGCGCGTCTGCGACATCACGCATCACGTCCAGCACCCGCACCATCGCATCGTCGTTGAAGGTGATGTGGGTGTAGTATCCGGGACGCAGGGGGAAAAACTGCGGCCAGCC
>CAZOXB010000082.1:7889-15547 GCA_964583635.1 uncultured Opitutaceae bacterium
TCCGTCGCATACCAGGCCGGGGGCTGCCGGAGAATCCGGCTCCATGTCACCGCCGCCCGTCCGGCGCAGGCCGCAACCATGGAGCCCAAACCGATCAGAAAAAACGCGATGGCGCGAAGACGCGAAGAATTACGCAAAGAAACCCGGGATTGAAGCCTCGCGTCCTCCTTCGCGTCTCCGCGCCTCCGCGTTTTGTTCATGCCTCTGCCCGTGGCTACAGTCTGGCCGGCGCAAGCCGCGGCGCCAGAATGTGGATGATCACCAATGCGACCAGGTAGGCGGAAGCGGCCATGATCCAGAGGATGTCATAGCTGCCGGTCTGCTGCAGGACCTCACCCACGACCAACGCCAACACCATGCCGCCCACGGCGCCGGACATGCCGCCGATGCCCACCACCGAACCCACCGCCCGCTTCGGGAACATGTCCGACGTGAGGGTGAAGATGTTGGCGGACCACCCCTGATGCGCCGCCGCCGCCAAACCTACCAGCAGCACCGCCACCCACAGGTTTTCGGCATGGGTGGCAAATACGATGGGCACCACACACAGGGCGCAGACGAGCATGGCCAGCTTGCGCGCGCCGTTGGGTGTCCATCCGTTTTTCAACAGGCGCGATGACATCCAGCCACCGGCCACGCTGCCCACGTCCGCCAATAGATAGATGACGACCAGCGGCAGCCCGATGGTCTTCAAATCGAGCCCGTAGCTGCGGTGGAGGAAGTCGGGTATCCAGAACAGGTAGAGCCACCAGATCGGATCGGTGAGGAACTTGCCGATCGCAAACGCCCAGGTCTGGCGGTGCCCCAGCAGCCGGAGCCATTTGACCTTCTCCTGCACCGGCTCGGGAGCATCGCTGTGGATGTGGGCCAGCTCCTGGGGCGACACGGAACGATGTTGATCCGGCGACCGGTAATAGGCCCACCACCACACGATCCAGATGATGCCGCTGAGGCCGGTGAAAATGAAGGCCCACTCCCAGCCCAGGTGTCCCGTGATCCAGGGCACCAGCAGCGGCGTCAGCAGCGCCCCGACATTCGTGCCCGAATTGAAAATCCCGGTTGCCAGCGATCGCTCCCGCTTCGGAAACCATTCCGCCACCGTCTTGATCGCGGCCGGAAAATTGCCCGCCTCACCCAGGCCGAGAAGGAAACGCATCAGCGCAAACCCCGCTGCCGCGCCGGAAAGCGTGATGAACGCGAGCCCGAGTTTTGCGTCGATCACCAGGGCCGGCAAACTGAAGGCAGGCAACTTGTGGGCAAAGGCATGCCCCACGGCGGCGGCACTCCAGATGAATATGGCGATCGTGAATCCCTTGCGCAGCCCGATGCGGTCGATGATGGGGCCGGCCACCAGCATCCCGATCGCGTAGGCCAGTTGAAAGCTGAAGACGATGCCGGCATAAATGCGTTCATCCGCCCAGCCGAATTCCGCGCTCAGCGTCGGCTTGAGGATGCCGATGATCTGGCGGTCGACATAGTTGATGGTCGCGGCAAAGAGGAGCAGCGTACAGATGATCCACCGGGCATGGGCCAGACGGAACGGAGGGGTGGATGCGGATGTTTGGGAACTCATGGGGCAGCGGGTGCCGGCACGGAGTTCATTCCCTTGACCGGCTTGGCAGGCAGGATCGTGACATTGCGCAGCGTGACAGTCCCGGCGTGCTCGACAACCTCCGTTTCCGTCACGCCAGTGAACGTTGAATCGCTGATATGGAGGCCGTCGATCACCGCCCCCGCGAAGCCCCGCACATACATCACCCGGGGGCTGCCGGTGCTGGTGATCCCCTCCAGGTGCACATTGCGGACCACCGGTCGGAAATCCCCCCGGGCGCCCTCCTCGTAGAGCAGGTCGATCGTCAGAACCGCCTCGGTTACCCTGCCGATCCTCACGTTCCGCATGAAGACATTCTCCAACGTGCCGCCCCGCACCGCGTTGTTCTTGAAACGCAGCGCGCGATCCAGGTTCGGGCTGTCCATGACGCAATTCTCCACGAACACATTGCGGATGCCGCCGGTGCACTCGCTGCCGAGGACGACCCCGCCATGTCCGTCCTTCATGACACAATTGCGCACGATGACATTCTCCGTTGGCACGCCCACCCGCCGGCCGTCCCCATTGCGCCCGGACTTGATGGCGATGCAGTCGTCACCCGTGTCGAACACGCAATCCTCAATCAGGACATTGCGGCACGACTCCGGGTCGCAGCCATCGTTGTTGGAACCATGCGAACGGATGGTCAGTCCGCGCACGGTGACGTTCTCACTCAGCACCGGATGCACCTCCCACATGGGCGACCGCACGATCGTGACGCCTTCGATGAGCACGTTACTGCAACGATACGGCTGGATGAAATTGGGCCGCAGGTAATGGCCGTCACCAAAGACGCGCTGTGCAACCGGGAGGTTGGCCTCGCCCATGGCAATGAGCCTGTCGCGGGCGGCACGTTGCAACGGCGCCTGGCCACCCTGCTTGCGATTCCAACTCCACCAGGTTTCCTGGCTCGCTCCGCCATCCAGCGTGCCCTGACCGGTGACAGCGATGTTCTCCTGTCCGTACGCGTAGATGAACGGAGAAAAGTTCATGCACTCCACGCCTTCCCACCGCGTGAACACGATCGGATACTGTGCAAGATCGAAGGAAAAGAGCAGCGTGGCGCCCTTGCTGAGGTGGAGGTTGACGTTGCTCTTCAGGTGAATCGCACCGGTTTTCCACGTGCCCTCGGGAATCACCACCCGGCCACCGCCGGCCCGATGGCACGCCTCGATCGCCCTGCGAATGGCGGCCGTCGCATCCTCCCTGGAATCGGCGCCAAACTCCGTGATGGGAAAGACGCGGTCCGGAAACGTCGGCGCGACCATCATCGCGGCAATCCGCGGGTAGACATCCCAGCCGCGGACCGGCTGGGCCCGCAAGGCGGACGGGACCGCCGCCACGAAAAGCCCGAACCAGAGAAGTGCGAATGGTCTGTTCATGAATGCGGTTGGGGGACGCTTCGTCATGCCCGATTCGTGTTCGGGCGTCGAACTCAAACCCTCCTCCGCGTCTTCGCACCTTCGCGTTTTGCCCGGAGCCGGCCACGGGCGATCGTGGCCGGCCGGAGCGGCTGCGCCCTAGAAACGGCCCTTGATGCCGATGCTGTAATTCACGCCGAACTCCTCCCAACGGTAACCACGGGCATAGGCAGCGGAGGCTTCGCTGTAACGCTGGATGACCTGCTCCTTGTTGAGGATGTTGCGGGCGGCGGCGAAGATGCTGAAGCTCTTGCTGAACTTGTACTCGCCGCTCAAGTCGATGTTGTAGCGCGGTTCGTAGTATTCGTAGAACCCGGTGGACGCTCCGCCATATTGGGCGCCGATCTGCGCCGCGGCGGCCGTGATGGACGTTCCCTTCTGGCGCCCGCGGTAGTTGAAATTCACGTTGAAGACCCACGGGCTTTTGTTGAAGGCGACGCTGAAATTGCCGGCCTTGGAAATGAATGCGCGGAAGTCCGGTGTGTTGTCGCCGCTGAGGTGGATCAAGGTGCCATTGGCCTTGACCGTGAAATATCTGCCGATGCCCGGAAGGAAACGGAGCGGCTGGATCAGGTTGAATTCCGCACCCGAAATCGCGGCGTCGCCCCCGTTGGTCAGCGTGCTGACACCCCAGCCCACATACCGCGCCTCCAGTCCGAGCTCGTTGGCGAGCTCGGGCGTGAGGATCGCGCCGCCGGCCGTGGCGGTCCAGAAATCGGTGATGTCCTTCTGGAAGCCGCCCACCGAGAACACCGTGCCCTTCGAGCCATAATACTCCAGTGACAGATCCCAGTTGTCGGCCTCCCATGGGCGCAGCGCCGTGTTGCGGATGCTGATGGTTCCGGCCGCGTCCGGATTGGTGTCGTCTTCATTGATGTCCGTTTTCGGGATGATGTTCGCGTAATCCGGACGGCCGATCGTCTTGGCATAGGCAAAACGCACCAGGAACCGGTCGGTGATGTCATAGGTGACGTGCAGGCTGGGATAATAGCCGTCGTACTGCCGCGATGCCTTGTAAGCCCGTTCCTGACGGGTGACGCGCAGTTCCTCCATCGATCCCACCGCACCGGCCTCCGCCCGGCGGACCCGCTGCACGCCGGCCGTCGTCGGATTGCCGTCGACATACGAACCGTCGGCATTGCGCTGCCAGACGGCATCCGGATTGGTCAGGAGCCCCTCGCCCTTGTCCTCGGTCTTTTCGAAGCGCACACCGCCCACGAGCCGCAGCCGGTTGTCCATCAGCTTCGCATCAAACTGCACGTAGGCGGACGTGATGCGTTCATCTATCTTTTCCGAATTGTTGATGCGGTTGGATTCCGCCGTGACCGTATTGAGGGTGAAATAATTCGGGTTGTCGCGATACTTGTCGGCCAGCTTGAAGGCGTCGATCCACTGGATGTTCGGGGATCCGAAGCCGGGGCTTTCGGTGGCCGAGTAGGGTGAATCGATGTAAGGCGCCGCGGCATCGTCGGCCGTGTTGGCCACCCCATCCGCACCGACGTGCGTGTAGGTTTCGTTGATGCGCCGGTTGTCGCGCCCCTCCTCACGCACGGCCACGCCCATCTTCAGGCCGACCGGGATCTTCCACTCGTCGAAATGGCGCGTCAGGTCGGCGTAGGCCGATTTCATGTTCGCCTTCCCATCGACCGGATCGTTGGTCAGCGTGGTCACGCGGTAACCATCGAGTGAATACGGATCGAGCGCGACACCGGCGGCGTTGCGGGCCACAAATGTCATGGTCGGGAAGCTGATCCCGTCGGCCCGCACCACATTCACCCCCTGCAGCGTGTTGCCGACGTTGGCGAAATGGCCCCGCGACAAGGCACGATACCATGTCTTGGACACCACGGCGTTGGCACCCGCATCGAGATTCCACGGGCCGCTGTTCCAGTTGTAGCGGAGATTGAACGCGGACGTGTTGCCCAGCTTGTCGCGGAAGGAGCTGCCCCGCGTGATCGAACCGCGGCCCTGGGCGCTCTGCACGAAGTTGTCGCCCCATTGGATGCCGGTGCCGCCCGAGGGGGTGGAATTGCCCTGGGTGCCCATGTTGAAATTCAGGTTTCGATTGCCGAAAAACGTCTTGTAGTAGTTGTCCTGCACGGCGACCGAGAGCGTCTGACGCGGTGTGATCTTCCAGTCGGCCTTGATGCCGATCGAGGCGCGATTGGTCGTCTTGGGTCCGTCCTGCAACTGCCACTGCTGGAGATACGGATTGGCCGGGGTGGCCGCGGGATAAGTCGCATTGCTCGCTCCCGATGTGCCACCACCACCCTGGGCATAGTTCCATGTGGTCTGCCAGCGGTGCTGCTCGACGTGCTGGTTGGAGGACAGGCCGGTGATCACCAGGCCGAACGTCTTCGAGATCGGGACGGAGTAGTCGAAATCAAAGTTTGGCAGGATCTTGGCGGTCTTGTGGTTGCCGGGGCCATCGGTCTTTTTCAACTCCATGTTCTCACTGTTCAAGTTGAGGTAGGTCCGGAAGTTGAACTGCGCCTTTGCACGTTCGAAGGCGTTCTTGGACACAAAATTGATGCTGCCCCCCAGCGAATCCGCCGGCAGGTCGGGCGTCGGAACCTTGACGATCTCCGTGCGTGACGTGTTGTTGATCGAAACCTGTTCGAATTCGAAGATGCGATTGTTCGAACCCGACGCCGAGCTCGTCAGGCGCATCCCGTCCCAACTGACCGTGGTGAAATTCGACGGAAATCCGCGCACCGACACCGTGCGCACGTCCGCCGCCACATAGTCGACCGTCACCCCGGGGAGGTACTTGAGGAACTCTCCCGGATTGCCTTCGCTGATGTCGCCAAAGGCGTCCGCTGCCACCACCACCTTGATATTAGGTGCAAACCGCTGTTCATTGATCGCCAGGGCGTTGCCTTCATACTCGCGGTTGCTCTGAACGACAAACGCGTCCAACGCCACGACCTTGTCGTCACCGTAACGCTCACGACTGGTGAGATTGAAATCGTGCTGGACGGTGCCTCCGGCCGGCACGGTCAGCACCGCCGTTTCGGGATCGAGGCCGGTGTAGTTGGCCCGGAGGCGGACCTGCCCCGCGGGAACACCTTCGACGCGGTATTCGCCGAACTCATTCGTGAAGGTCTCCCGGGTCGTGCCTTCGATGACGATGCGCACGTTGTTCAGGTAGCGGTCGTTGCCGACATTACGGGCACGCCCTTCGATGGCGCCGGTTCCCGCCTGCGCCCAAGCGGCTGACGGCAGGACCAGCGCCAGCATCAGAAAAAGAAGGACGGAAACAACGCGGCCGCGGGAGGTGATCGCGCCGGCAATGGGACATCTCGGATCGTGGGGGGTCAGGTGTGGTGCCATACAAGAAATCGTCATGCAGTCAGTTGGTGACGTAACTGAAGGGGTGAAGGGGCAGAAGGGCAGCGTCACCGTAGAAAACGCATTTCAGGTTCCAAGAAAAATAATAGATATAAATTCGGACCGTCCGATTTTTCCGGTGTTTCTGCGCCAAGAGGTAGGTCGGAGCAGCGTCCCGCGGCAAGATCGTCAGCGAGGCATGGGATCGTACCGCAACACCGGTGCGGGCGCCTTCTCACAAGTGATGAAGATCGTGCGGTCGTCCCTTGCGAAACAGATCGCCTCGGGTTCGGCCTTCTCCAGATGGAACGTGGGCAGACGCTCCGGCGCCCGGGCCAGCGCAGCCGCCCAGGATTCGCCCGGCGCACGTCGAAAAAGGTAGGCGTTGGCGTAGGTGAGGACCACCGCCGCGCTGCGGTCCGTCGCAAAATCCATATCCGTGACATTCGCGCGCCAGCTTGCCTTGACCGACTTGGTCCGGGCCAGCTCGGGATCCGGCTGGGGCAGCGATCCGATTCTGCCGACCAGGAAGGGAATCTGCAGCCGCCCATCCGCCGGCCGCAACGGCAACCGGTATAAACCCGCCGGATACACCCGCTTTTCCAGCAGGTAAAGAGCCTGCTCGCTGACATCCACCGCGACGCTCTCGCAGTCACGCGCCAGGCCGTCGCCGTATTCGAAATCAAACGACCAGGCGACTTCGACGCTGATTTCCTGCTGTGCGGACAGGCGTTCCGGATCCGGCTCCGGGATGACGTGGATCGCAAAGCGCGTCCGCCTGCCATCGTCGAAACCGACATCGCCGATCAGCAGCCACGACCGGCCCTCAAAGGTGAAGGAACGCAGGGACTCCCAATCCACATTCCTGATCCCGTTCACCCGCACGGTACCGCGATTGCTGCCGTCGTATCCCAACGCGTACAGCAGCGGTCCGCCATCGCTGTCGTTGAGGGACCACAGAAGATCCGGTGCCCTCCGTGAAACTGCCAGTCCACTCGCCTCATCCAGCGCAGGATTCATCAGGACTCCCGTCAAGACAGGTCCCGAATACGATGCCGGAGCCAGTGCCGCCTCCGCCGGAGTAGGCTCCACGGCGCAGCACCACCCGCATCCGACAACCCACGCCGCGACGGAGGCAAGGAACAGCAGTCGCCTCATGCCACCCCATCCCATCCCCGCCTTCGCGTGCCCCCCGCGTCTTCGCGCCTTGGCGTTTCCTTCATCCCCGGCCGCGAGCGACCGTGGCCTTCCGCATTCACATCCCGCAGCGCACATACACCGGATGCGGTGCTTACAGCGGTTTCAACACGATATCC
>CAZOXB010000083.1:0-15493 GCA_964583635.1 uncultured Opitutaceae bacterium
CTCAACCAAGCGGGCACCGGGCAGGTATTCGCCGGAAAAAATCAATCGCACCAGTCGTTGCAGATTCGGCGGTGTCCGATCAATTTTCGGTTCGAAATAGCGGTTGGGTTTCGACATGCGGAGAAACGGGTATCAGGTGTCCGTATAATAAAGCCCCGCTTCGAAGTGGCGGCGTTTCAGTTCTGGGCCGGGCATCGACAGCCTTGCGCGAAGGGTACCGATAAAAGTGCTGCCAATCGGTCCTGGACAGCTTCCCTGCGGCAGGGTGATCCACCTGAATGGGGCGGGCAATGGAAAACCGATTGCCAGCGTATTCTGGCAATGATCGGAATCATCCCCGCAATGAAGCGGCAGATTACCCCTGAGATGGATTCGAAGAATGGACAAGTTCAGTTCGGCGATTCGAGGACGGCATCGATCATGGCATGGTAGTTCGCTTCGACCGCAGGAGAAATCCTTTCGATCACCGTGCCAGTGGAAGTGACGACCAGTCGATCCGGCCCGGCCTCCTCGATGACAGATCTCACCCGGGCACGGATCGCTTCGGGTGACAGCGCCGCCAACTCACGGATTTGTATGTTTCCGGACAGGGTGATCCTGCGCTGACTGATCTCCCGGGCTTCCGACAAGGTTATCTCTCCGTCGGGTGGTTGTTCAACCGGATCAGTCTGATCAACTCCCATTTCCAAGAACCTCTGCAAGGCATGCCGGATGTTGCCGTGACAATGCACCGCCACAAAGTGTCCATACCGCTTGACGAGATCCATCAGTGGTTTGTCGTAGCGCACCACATAGTCGTCAAAACATTTGGGGGACATCATCGGCGGGGTGCAGTGTTCGGCTCCGCCAAATCTGATGATCGGACCGATTCCCGCCTCCAGCAAGCATTCCAAATTTTTCCTGATACGCTCTGCTACAACCTCCAAAAGTTGGTGCATGAGTCCGGGTTCGGTGAGCGGCAGGTACAGGAAGTCCGTCGGATCAAAGAGCCGACATATGACCAGAATGGGGGAGGGAATTGTGGCCCAAATGAGGCCTCGTTCGCCAAGAGCTTCAGCGAACCCTTTGAAATCATCGGCGTTTGCGGGATGCCCGTCCCAAGGCAGGGTCAGGAGCAAGCGGGCGTCGTCGGGGGTTTTGCAAACATGCTCAAGCACCCACGTGTATCCAGTTCCGGGTTGGCAACCGTGGACTGTCCGCAGGGTGTGTCCACCTATCTTCAGCTCCCGTGTCTGGATTTTCAATCCCTCACGCTCCACCTCCGGAAGCGAGAGCATCTGGCTCACCGGCATAAAGAATTGGTCGGATTGCATGCATGGCGGACGCCAGACGAAGAAGTTGTCACATTCGGCTTCCATCCGGCGGATCAATCGCCAGTACGCCGGGTCCCGTTTCCGCCAATCGTCGTAGTCGGTATAGCCGTGGAATGCTCCTGGGCGAAATCCGTCCGGACCTACCGTGAAGGGAATTTGCGTATAAATCGGCACGCGGTCGACCGGTTCGCCGCGCAATGTTTTCAGAAGTCGTTGCCTAGGGGTGAGGTTTGCAGGCATGGCGATCAATGAGGCGGGGACGGTGAGGAAATGATCACGCGGGACGTCGCCAGACTGGAGGGTGGTATACCAACGTCAAGCCCGGCTCTCGTACCGGTAGTTGTAGAGGTGTAGGCAGGCGGTTAAAAAATTCAAAATACTCGTTGACAGCAAAGTTGATCCCGTTTGGTATACCACATGGTGCGGCTCCAACCCTTCTGTGGGATCGCCCCGCCTTGGGCGCTCCATTCGTCCAAACGTTCAACCCTTCACCGCGGCCAAAATCATGGCTGCTCTTTGCAATCCTCACCCACCCATGCCGGTTCCCTCCCGTCATCCATGAACGCACCCAACACCATGAGTCACACCGATCGTGCCTGCCGCCTGCTGAGCCTTTGCCTCGCGGGCGTTGTTTCGTTTCTGTCCGCCCAGTCCACACCTCCCGCCTCACCGGGTGAAAAGGATGTTGTCACGCTAAGCGCTTTCGAGGTCACCGACCGACAAGACCATGGCTACACCAGTACCAATGCGGTCGGCGGCACTCGTTTCAATACTGCCATCGTCAACATCCCCCAGACTGTCATTGTGCTGAATCAGGACTTTCTGAAGGACCTCGGGGCACGTTCGGTCATCGACGCCGCACAGTATGTCAGCGGTGTTTCCGACACGGCCGGTCCCGGGCGCGATGTGTTCAATGTCCGCGGATACCAGGTCGGTGTCACCACGGATGGATTGCCGGACGACTCCCCGACGGCGCAAAGCATCACCGCCCCTTTCGAGTTGATTGACCGGGTGGAAATCATCAAGGGGCCCGCCGCCGTGCTTTACGGTTCCACCTCACCGGGCGGCAATGCCAACCGGGTGACCAAGAAGCCGCTGTTCCATGACCAGATGGATATATCCGCTTCGATCGGGACGGGCGGATACTATTACGGCGCGTTCGACGTCAACCAGACTTCCAAGGCCGGCGACGGTGATTTTGCGATCCGTGTGATGGGCTCGCATGAGCATTTCGATAAATATATCAATTATCCCGATTCAAGCACCTGGTTCATCTCTCCCGCGTTTTCCTGGCGCATGTCACCCCGTACGACGCTCACAGTCGTGCCGTACTATTACGAACGCAATCATCACAAGAAGTTCGCCACGTTATTCCAATTCCGTCCGTATACTGCGGAGGGGCCGATTTCCTTCAATTTGCCGCGAGACGTGGACTGGGGCGGCCAGTATGCCCGGGAAAAATTCGATGTCCGGCGGCTCTACGCCACTCTGGATCATCAGATCAGCGATAATTGGAGCCTGCGTTTCTCGGCCGTTGGCAAGACCCACGATGAATATAACAATGACATCATCTCCCGCGATCTGCTCAATGACAACCGTACCATGCAGCGCACCTGGCGTATCGTGACAACGCAGAGTGATTATAAGGTGGCGGCATTCGACAGCCTCATCAGTTTCGATCTGGGCCCGACGAAGAATAAAACCCTGTTTCTGGCGCAGTATTCAGACCAGGAGGTGACCGCCCAGACCAACACCGGCAGAAAACTATCCGGCCAGCAGACCGCGCTGGGGGAGAACGCCAACAATACCTTTTCGAACCTGCCCCTGATCGATGTGTACAATCCGGATCCGGCAGCCTTGGGAGCCCGGCCTGATTCCATCTACCTCAGTGCATCCACCCGTTCGCTTGGCGATGTCTCCGCGGCATCCCTCCAGCATCAAATCGAGATGCTGGATGGCCGTCTGATTGGCAATCTCGGCCTTCGTCTCGACCGCACCCACGCGGAGGGGTATAATGTAATGACCAATGCCCGCACCTCCACCGGCAGCAACCGGCACTATACCAAACGGGCTGGTGCCGTCTATCGACCCACGAGCGGACTGAGCGTATTCTTCAACTATTCGGAAACGTTTGCCCCGGTATTCCGGGTCAACCCGGACGGCAGTGGCTTCAAGCCGACCGAAGGCCTTACCAATGAAATTGGCATCAAAACCGACCTGATGGAGGGGCGCATCTCGGGCACGGCTTCAGCGTTCAAGGTGGTGAACAAGAACCTTCTCGTCATCTCCAACGATCCGTTGCTGGCCAGTGCGGGTTACTTTGAGCAAAGCGCAAAGGACGAACTGACCGGAGTGGAGTTTGATGTTCATTTCAATCCGTCCGTAGCCCTGCAGATGTTCGCCTCCTATAGCACAATTGCCACGACGAATGCCAATGGCCTGCGGGTGCGCAAGGTGCCGGCAAACACGTGGGCGTTGTTCACCAGCTACAAACTGCCCCGCGGTTGGACCGTTGGCGGCGGCGTGCGTTACAAAGGCGAGCAGCCCGGTGACGCCGGCAATGTATTCTATCTTGATCCATCGACCGTTGGCGACGCGTTCGTCAGTTACAAACATTCGGAGAAATTGAAGCTCTATCTGAATGTGACCAATATCACCGATAAGTTTTATGCGACCTCCTCAATCAATCGGAATCTGATCTTTCCCGGACCGGAACGCCGTATCCGTCTCTCGGTCGACTACACCTTTTGATGTGCGATCGGGCATTTCAATCCCCAGCGCTTGGATTCCCGGCGCAGCTTCATGGTCGCTGCTGCTTGCTCTCGCGTGGACGGCGAACGCGATACCCATGGATCCGACTCAACCTTCTCCACGCATTGCCGAGGCCGCCTACGCGAGTACCGTGCTCGGCAGCGAAAGGCATTTCGTCGTGGTCAGACCGCACAATGGCGATCCGGATGCCCCGGTACTCTACCTGCTCCACGGTCGCGGCCGGAATCGCCGTTCCCTGGTCGATGATCCCATTTGTCGGGAGAATCTGCTGAAGTCCGAATGCTGGATTATTCTGCCCGATGGTGATGATGGATGGTATGTCAATTCCTCCAAAGGGCAATACTCATCGATCATTGATGAAATCATCCGGGTGGCCGAAGATCGATGCGCACTCGCTCCGCCTGCCCACCGCCGTGCCATCGCCGGTTGGTCCATGGGTGGGTATGGAGCGGTCCGATACGCGGAAGCCCACCCGCAATCCTTCGGTGTGGTGGTCAGCATCATTGGCCTGCTTGATTTCCCCCGGCCGGAGACGCTGCCCGTCGGGCAGAACTATCCGGTACCGACCGAGTATTTCGGCACCGATCCCGTCGAATGGGCCAACCTGAATCCAATCCACAATATTGCCGTGCTTCGCGGCAAGCGACTCTTGCTGATCACGGCAACAGACGCCTTCGATCGGACCATGAATGAAAGATTCTCCGGCGCCTTAACGAATGCGGCCATCCCGCATGAGTTTCGCGTCCTCACCGGCGGTCATACGTTTGATGTCATCCGATCCGCCCTGCCGTTGATATTAGATTTTGTGCATCGTGCAATCCGCTGAGCTCATCATGAAAATACCATTTCCCGGCGTCGCGGGCTGCCTGTTCTTTGCCGGACTGATGCATGCGGCTTCCCCACTTAAGCCGTTGCCGGTTAACCGCTCTTTTGACCAATACACCTCGCGTGGAGAATTCCTCCAGAGCGCCGCCACATACGAGACGGCGCGCCTTTCCCGGCTACCCTTTCGTTCGGACCGGGAGGATGCGCAATTGAAAGGTTCGGCGCTCATTGTGGAGGTCGGCTCGGGGCAAACGTTGCAATTCAAGCGGATCCCAGCCTCGCATTACCTCGATGGCTGCAGTCTTGAGCTGCGGGAGCGGCTGCTCAGCGTGCCCAACCGCAATGGTGATCTCAGGCGATGGGAAGGCATGTTTGAGATCAACCGGCACGACGTCGTCACGGTCCCCTATGATTTTTATATGAGCGCGACCTACGTGACCAACGCCCAGTTCGCAGCCTTTGTGCGAGCTACCGGTTATCGCACCGGCGTGGAACGTTACTCCACAGGGTGGGTGGTCGATGCCCGGGCCCAGTGGTTGCAGGGTTTTGCGAACGACTGGAGGCTCGTTCTGCCGCCGGGAAGCGACCCGGACCACCCGGTTGTGCAGGTGAACTGGTTTGATGCCATGGCTTTCGCGGCATGGCTCAGTGCCAAGGCAGGAGTGATCTTTCGTGTGCCGACCAAGGAAGAATGGTTGCTGGCGGCCAGACCTGAGGCCATGCGGGATGAGTACTGCCTGTTCCCCTGGGGCAATTCACTCGAAGGAGTCGAACTCCGGATGAATTTTGGCACACGGGAGCTCGGGGCCTACATGTGGGTCCACGAGCAGTATGCCGATGGCCACGCCTTCTCTTCGCCGGTGCATGCCTATCCACCCAACAGCCGCGGTTTGTACGACATGAGCGGAAATATCTGGACGTGGAACTGGACCAACGCGGCTGATTACGATGGACGCCCAACCGGAATGCGTACGGCGCAACCCAAACCGCTCGCCGCGCTTGGAACTGCGCTCAACGAGAAGATTTCCATGCAAGGCGGTTGTTACCTAGCCCGCCTCTCACATGCCAATCTTCTCGCGAAAATGAGCCATCCCGCCCTCGACGGCGCCGAAGACATCGGTTTCCGCCTGGTCGCCGTGCGTCGCGCCGACAGCGGGCTTGAGGGCACCGTAATTCGATGACTCCTGCGCAACCAAACCGGCAATCCATATGAAACCGACTACCCGGAATCCCATGACTGCGGTCGATCTGGCGGACGGTCCCGGAGCCTCGCTTGACCTGACTTTGCGGCGGCTTACGCGAGCTTTTCAGATCTCCCGCGGTTTGGTGCGGGCAATGGGCGGCTGGATGGCGGGGGTCCCCTATTGGGATGCCAAGCTTGCCATGGGTGACCATATCTGGGCCAATGCCCAATCGGCGGCCGACCTCTTGCTGCGATTGCATGAACTGAAGGAAACGGCCGCTGAACGACAGGAGAGTCCGATTGTTGACGGGATCATCCGTGAACTCATGGCTGCGCCGGACGGTGATGCTTTCCTCTGGGGTGTTCACGGAACAATTTTGCCTCGTTTCCATGCATTGTTCACCCAATGGTCGGAAGCCTGCGATCCGGTGATGGATTCGCTGTCGCGGCAACGTCTCGCCGAAGCCGCCGCACGACTGCAGGAACAAGGTGACTGGTACACCGAGTACCAACCGGTGTATACCCCTGGGCCCTTGCAACGCCCGCCGGAGTGGGCGGCGTATCTCTCATGCTGGTTTGATGAGATCGATTTTTCGGCCGGAACGTGGCGAGCCGAAGTCGCGCCACACTTGTCCGCTCCCGCGGCACGGACTGATTTTGAGGGCATGGCGACGCCGCGCCGCGATGCGTGCTTTCGCCCGGCGTGGTCGAATACGATCGTTCGGAACGCTGGGGAGAGCCTGATCGAGCGGCGTCGCGCCATATTCTACAATCATACCCAGGAAATGCAGTTCGCCGAGTCACTCGCTGCGATTCTATGGGATACTCCGGAAATGCCCTGGGCGTTTCATTTTGATCTGGCGCGACATTGCGCGGACGAGATCCGACACACCCGCATGGGCTGCACCCGCCTGGCCCAATTGGGCGAAGACCTGCGCCAGTTCCCCATGCTGTTGCAGAATTACTCGGTGCGCGCCAAACTGGATCCACTCGAGCGGTTCTGCCTGATGACGCTGGTGATCGAGGCCGGTTCCTTTGAAAAGAAACGATCCAACGTTCAGTTCTTTGCCGCGCACGGTGACACCACCTCCGAACGGTACGAATCGTACGATATCCGGGACGAGATGATGCACGTCAATTTCGGCCACACCTGGGTGCCGATCCTGCTGCGGGTGAAACGCGATTCGCGCAGTGTCAATGAACTGATCGCCCATTGTCGCGACCTCCTCGAAGATGCTCTTAAAGATGAACGCCGCGCCGGTTAAACGACTCGCCCTCCTTCTCTGTCCCTTGGCCCTGGCGGCAGCCGAGCCGATGGCCCACGTGCCGCCCCACAAGACCATCGAGGTCTTGCCGGTGGCGAAAGGAGACTATCCGGCGTTCCCCGCACTGCTGCCGTTGTCCGATGGGCGGGCACTGATCACCTACAAAGCGGGCCTTGGCCATACGCATGATCCGGGTGCGCCGGTTGCGACCCTGACGCTGAATTTCCGGGATGATACCATCAGCCCGGGGCCGATCTTGGAACCGCCGGCGCCATTGCTCTATCAATGCGGTGAACCCGTGGCTCTTGGCGACGGGCGGATTGCGCTTTTTTTTGATACGCAAATGATCGGGCCGGAGCCCCGGCACTATCGCGCCCCCATGCGTTGGGTCGTGTCGGCGGATGAGGGTCGGACCTTTGCTGCTCCGCAAATCTTCCCGGTGGTTGCCGGCACGGGTTACGGTTATCCGCAACAAGGGCTGACGACCCCGGCGGGGACCTACCTGATGGTGATGACATTCGGCTATTTGCCTGGCGGCCGCTGGTCGATGGATATGCTCCATTCGTCCGATCACGGTGCCAGTTGGAACTTCGTTCGGAATCTTTCCGCCGAACTGGACGCCCCGGGCTTCAATGAAGGCGCGTTCACGCCGTGGGGAGACGGATTCCTCATCGTCAGCCGCAGCTACGACAAACACGCACGACTGCACGAGGTTGACGCATCGTTTCAACACCGCCGTACCCTTGATCTCACGGCAGCATCCCCTTGGATCGCGAGTTATCTCGGTCGTCCACGGATGCTGCGTCATGCCGGACAACTTTATCTGTTGGGAAGAAACTGGACGGACGCCAATTTCGCCGCCAGTCAATCGAGCCCGGCCAATCCTATGGCGTTTCCCCCCGCCCAGCAGCTTTGGCTCTTCCGCATCAACCCGACCACTCTGATGCCCGAGGCGGGATGGATTCTCGACAATGCGGAGAAAGCGCCCCTGAGCGATGGATACTATGCGGTGGGCCTTACCACCGGGCCGATTGCCGACGAGCGGCTCCAAATCATCACTTACAAGGGCTTTGACGGCAACCGGACGGAGCTCCTTCGACTGGAATACCGATGGAACGACTTCAAGAAATGACGCGATTGCCCCGCGACATTTCTGCCCGTGCAGGCGGAGATGCCGATCTGGCAATTCCAACTCCCTCAAAGTTTTTATGATCATTTCCCATTGCAAAAAGAAACTTGCCACCGGCGACCCGACATTCATCGCGAAAGCCTGTTATCAAGACCCTGAACTCGTTGAGTTGATGGCCTCATCAGGGGTTGATGGCATCTGGATCTGCCTGGAGCACAAACGCATCTCTCCCGATACAGTCTATGCGTTGATCCAGGCATGCCGACTTGGTGGCGCGGATCCCATCATTCGGGTCAAGCCCAGCAACTATGCCGATGTGATCTACCTGCTTGAAGCGGGTGCGTGCGGTATCATGCTGCCGCGGGTGCGTCACCCTGACGAGGTGCGTGCAATGGTTGATCTGATGAAATTTCCGCCGCAAGGCCACCGTGGTTACGATGGCATTCATACGGATTCCGATTTTGGCCGCGTTGCTCCGGAGAAATATTTCGAACACACCAACCGCGAGACCCTCCTGCTGGTGCAAATCGAGGAACCTTCCGTCATTCCCCATATCGATGAAATTGCAGCTCTGCCTGGTGTTGATGTTCTCTTTGTCGGTCCCGGGGACCTTTCGCTTAGTTTCGGCAAAGCGGGTGAGGTCGGCGCACCGGAAGTTGCCGCCGTTATCAGGCAGGTGGCCGACGCCTGTGCCCGACACGGCAAAGTCGCCGGCCTGCCCTGTGGTGCTGCCGAGGTTGCCAACTACCGGGCCCAAGGTTACCGATTCTTCAATGTGTTCAGCGATTATCGTGGCGTGAGCGCCGGTCTGACGCAGGCTCTGTCGGCGGCCCGGAAACCCTGACTCATGATTCAGGCTCAATCGCCACTTTCATGTCTGCGTATAATCTGTTTCGGATCCCGGATTATCATGTGATCTTAACTTCATTCGGAGCTGACTGGAATGATCGGGAAAGCGCATTTGAGCGGGCATCGAATCGGCGTGCCCAGGCAAATGGGGGAACGGATTACGTGGACATTTGCGCCGGTACCGTCGCTTCGCCGGAGAGGGCCGATGTCTACCCGGGGATGCAGGCATGAACCGGGAAAGCCTGCGATCGCTTGCGTGTGATGTGCTCGTTGCCGGTGGCGGGCCCGCCGGGGTGGCCAGTGCCTTGGCGGCTGCCCGATTGGGTGCGCGCGTCATCCTTTGCCAGGACCGACCGGTCCTTGGGGGCAATGCTTCCAGCGAGGTGCGTATGCACATCGTCGGGGCGACCGGTCTCAGAGGTGGTCGACCCCTCGAATCCGAATTGCGCGAAGGCGGCATCATCGAAGAGCTGCGGCTCGACCTTGCGGTACTCAACCCCCAGCGCGCACCGGCGCTGCTGGACCTGCTGCTCTATGACAAGTGCCGGCGCGAACCCAATCTTACGTTGCTGCTCAACACCACGGTGGACGGCGCCGAGGTGGATCACGGCCTCGTGCAAGCGGTGACGGCCACGCGCGCCTCCACCGAAGATCGG
This sequence comes from uncultured Opitutaceae bacterium, assembly GCA_964583635.1. Lineage (GTDB taxonomy): Bacteria > Verrucomicrobiota > Verrucomicrobiia > Opitutales > Opitutaceae > UBA6669. Next base: position 9,993 of record CAZOXB010000083.1, read on the forward strand.
TTCCGCATCTCCGCGACCATTTTCATTGATTGCACCGGCGATGGCCGTCTGGGACTGGAAGCAGGCGCGCCTTTTCGCCACGGGCGTGAAGGCCGAAAGGATTTCTCCGAGTCATTGGCCCCCGAACAGCCTGACAAGAAAACCCTCGGCTCCAGCATCCTCTTTCAAGCGAAGCGGCATGATCGCCCGATGCCTTTTGTCGCTCCGCCTTGGGCGCGCAAATTCAAGGCCGGCGACTTCCGCTTCCGCCCCTTTGGTCGTACGGATTCCGATCTTGGCCTGGAATATGGCTATTGGTGGGTGGAATGGGGCGGTTGCCTTGATACGATCAGGGATAATGAAATCATCCGCGATGAATTGCTCGCGATCACCCAGGGTGTATGGAATTATATCAAAAATGAGTCCGGGCTTGATGTGGCAAATTGGGCGCTTGAATGGATCGGCTTCCTGCCGGGCAAGCGCGAGAGTCGGCGCTTTATCGGTCTGCACACGCTGACCGAAAAGGACATTTTCGAATCCCGACCTTTTCGTGATGCCATCGCCTACGGTGGCTGGCCAATCGACACTCACCCGCCGGAGGGTGTGGATGCTCCCGATCTGCCACCGTGTGAACAGCACCAGCTGCCCTACCTTTACGATATACCCTTGCGGGCCTGCATATCGTCAGGTCCGGCCAATCTGATGTTCGCTGGCCGCAATATCTCGGCCACCCACATCGCCTTTGCGTCCACCCGCGTCATGGCGACCTGCGCCGTGATTGGTCAGGGCGTCGGCACGGCCGCGGCTTACGCCTGCCGCGCCGGAATGACTCCTGCCATGCTTGCGGGCCAGGCTGATATGATGCGGGCGGTTCAGCAGCGTTTGCTGCGCGATGACTGTTATCTCATCGGCGTGCGCAATCTTGATCCCAACGATCTGGTGCGCACCGCGGAATCCATCACGGCATCGAGCCATCAAGCTGGCGCGGAACCCGTTCAGGTCCGCAGCGGCCAGACCCGCTCCGTTCATGGCCGACCTCATGTTCGTGCCCCCAGCCTGGGCGAAAATTTGTGGATTGAGGCGATCAAATCGATGCCGGCCGGTGCCAAGGCCGAAGCGGTGATCCACGCCCCGCCCGGCCGCGCGGTTCCGGGTTTGCATCGTTGGATGAGCGATCCGTCCCTGAGCCTCCCGGCATGTCTGGAGATTCGCTGGCTCAAGGCCGTTGATGTGTCGGAGATCCAATTGGTATTCGATACCGGCCTGCACCGGATTCTTACCCTGTCGCAGGCGGATGGATACACGGCGGCCATGCAGTGGGGACAGCCGCAGGTCGAGACGGTGCGCGACTATCGGATTGACTGGCAGGACGGCGATACTTGGCGGGAGCTGCTTGCGGTGACCGGCAACTACCAGCGGCGATGCGTTCACAGACTGCCCGATCCGATTCGCCCGGTTGCACTTCGCATCACCGTGACCGCGACCAATGGGCTTGATCACGCACGCATCCTCGAAGTTCGGGCTTACCCTCCGGAGACTGGCCGCGAGGTCGGGGCATGACCGCTGTCAATCCGATGGATAACCCCGAGCCAATTTACAGGCAGGCCCGTTGGCGCATGGCTGCCTTTCTCGCGGTCGCGTCAGCCGTGAACTATGCCGACCGCACCACGGTTGCCACCATGATGCCGGCATTGCGTACCGGTCTCGGGCTATCGGATGTCGAACTCGGCATGCTTGGTTCAGGATTTCTCTGGGCCTACGCGCTGGCATCACCCTTGGCCGGCAATCTGGCCGACCGGTGGTCTCGTTCCAAGGTGGTCCTCTGGAGCCTGCTCATCTGGAGCCTTATCACCGTGTTGCACGGTATGGCGCATGCGTTCTCATCCCTTTTCGCGCTGCGGATAACCTTGGGCTTGGCGGAGTGCCTGTTCCTTCCGGCGGCCTTCGCGCTCATTGCCCAGCATCATCCCCTTTCGACAAGGGCCAAGGCGATGAGTCTGATTTCGATAGGGGTCAACGGGGGCATGGTTCTAGGTGGTACCGCCGCAGGCTATCTTGCCGAGCATATGGGCTGGAGGCCGGCGTTCTGGATAGTGGGTTCTTCAGGATTATTCCTGGCATTGGTTGCCAGATATTTTCTGCCTCAGGAGACGGTGGCGGTGGCCCAACGCGCCAAACCGATGCTCGGCCCCGCCTTGCGCTATCTGCTGCGATTGCCAACGTTCCATCTGCTCGTCTTTGAATCCGTACTCACGGGCATGGGGATGTGGATATTCTTCAGTTGGCTGCCGTTGTATTTTAGGGACCGATACGGATTGTCGCTGGCGGAGGCGGGTTTTGCCGGAACCTTCATGTTACAAGCCTGCGTGCTCATCGGCATCGTCCTCGGTGGCTGGATTTCAGACCGGGCGGCTACCCGGGCGCCCCAACGACGATTGCTCGCCTACGGCGCCTGTTATATCGTCGCCGCGCCCTCGCTCCTGGTTTTTCTAATCTCGCCCCGTTTTGGCGTTGTGGTGGCTGCCATCTCCTGGTTCTCGTTGTTCCGCGGCATCGGCCAGGCGAGTGAAAAACCGATATTGTGCGAGATCGTTCCCGCGCATTACCGTGCGACCGCACTGGGCTTGCTCAATGCGTGCGCGACCGGGGCCGGTGGTTGCGGAGTGCTGCTGGCCGGTTTGCTCAAGGGAATGATCGGGCTTCAGGTTGTTTTCGCCGGCATTTCCGGACTTTGTATACTGGCCGGCGTCATCCTGCTGCTGGCCTACCGGTTGACGGCCGCGGCGGATATCCGGAATGCTCATGATGCGGAGGAGGCGGCACCATCGCCGGATGGGTGCAGGCGTGTTTCGATGCAGGATTCGTCGAAAGAATCGAGCCCATGAATACCCTGAAGCGTTACCCCCCGGCCATTCTCGCCACGTGTCCGATTCCATGGACCGAACAGTATGAATTTGATGAAACCATCTTTCGTCGGGCGGTTACCCATATAGTCGGGGATTTCACTCCTCACATTTATTTGTTCGGTACGGCTGGAGAAGGTTATGCCGTCACGGACCGAATGTATGAGACGATCTTGCGCTCATTCCGCGCTGTCCTGCCAACAAATGCCCATCCGATGATTGGAATCATCAGCCTGTCGCTGCCTACGGTAATTGAGCGCATTGAGCTTGGCCGTGCACTTGGGTTCCGTGACTTCCAGCTCTCCTTGCCGTGTTGGGGTGTGCTGACCGACGCGGAGGTGGATCGATTCTTTGCGGAGACTTGCGGCCGTTTCCCCGACTGTCGGTTTCTGCATTATAACCTCATGCGTGCCAAACGCCTGCTTGAGGGTGAGGCTTATGCGCGCTTGGCGCGCTCGCATCCCAATTTTGTCGCCGTGAAGATGGGAGGGGAAAATTCAACGGCCTTTGCGGATATCCTCGGCAAAGCGCCCATGTTGCAATGTTTCTTTACGGAGTTTGGCTATGCAGCGATGCGCGACTCTCAGGAATGCGGACTGTTGGCCGCCTTGTCGGCGGGCAATCATCGTCGTGGCCGGGCTTTCCATGTGGCACGCGGGCCCGATCTCGCGGCGATGAAGGAAGAATTTCGCGCCGTGCATCGAGCGCTCAAGTCTGCCATTGATCCGGCCGCCACGCATATGGATGGGGTTTACGACAAGCTCCTCGCAAAATTGGCTCTCGCCGATTTTCCGCTCCGCCTGTTGCCACCCTATGCCTATGCCGACCATGGCGCCATGGTCCGGTTTCGTGCCGGTCTGCCCGTGAATTGGACGTCGCCAGGGAATTCTTGAGTAACGGACGGCCATTTCCTTTTGCCATGCTCACGCTCACCCGCTGATAGCGTGCGCCGATTCTTCATGGAGGCACTACGCAAGAGTCACGAGCACGTCTGTCTCCTCTCCTGCTGGCGCGGGAACCGCACCAGCGGCGATCGTGGCAACGCTCCGTTGCATGATCCCCCTTTGGTCAGAGGGGCCCAGGATCATGGTGGCAGGTGAGAAAGGGCGATCCGGCGAAGTTTTGACATTGCTGATGGACTTGACCAGCAATCCGGGGTGCAGGTCTCAACGTTTGACTCCTGACGTCCCCCCCCCCATGAAATCGATCCGTCTCTCTGCCGTGGTGCTCGGCGTGCTTCTTGTTTCCCATGCGGTCATGCCCGTCGTCCGGGCTGCATCCTCGGCGGACGCCGTGTTTGGCCGCTGGGGGCTGACCTTGCCGGATGGCAGGGCGGGGTGGCTGGAACTCGAGAAGAAGAACGGCTGGTATGACGGCTCTCTGCTTTGGGGCGGAGGGAGCGTGCTGCCGGTCTCGGACGTCATCGTGGCCGATGGCATCGCCACGTTCACCCGCGTGCGCGACGTGCCGCGCAAGGACGCGTCCGGCAGGGTGGTTCGCACGCAACAGGTCACCGAAACGTTTACGGCCCGTGCCGAGGGTGACAAGCTGGCGCTCACGCAGGTGCTGCCGCGGGCGGGGTCCAATGGATTCACGCGCGCGGAGTTTTCCGGAAAACGCCTGCCGCCGCTGCCGCCCCGGCCCGACCTGTCGAAGGTGAAATGGGGTGCGCCGATCACGCTTTTCAACGGGCACGATCTCACCGGTTGGTCGGTGATCGAGAAGACCAGCGAGAATGGCTGGTCCGTGGACGGTGGCGAACTGCGCAACCGTCCCCTCCCCGCGGAGGAGGGAAAACCACGGAAGCGTTTTGCGAACCTGCGCACCAATCGGGAATTCGAGGACTTCAACCTGAAGGGCGAGGTCAGCGTCCCGGAAGGCAGCAACAGTGGAATCTACCTGCGCGGAATCTATGAGATCCAGGTTTTTGATTCCTATGGCAAACCGATCGATTCCCACAACATGGGCGCTGTCTACAGCCGGATCACACCCACGAAATCCGCGGAAAAACCGGCGGGAGAATGGCAGAGTCTGGATATGACGCTGGTGGATCGTCACATCACGGTTGTCCTGAATGGGATCACGATCATCGACAACCAGCCGGTCGCCGGTGTCACCGGCGGCGCATTGACCGCAGATGTCACCCGTCCCGGACCGCTCTACCTGCAAGGCGACCACGGCCCGGTTTCCTATCGGAACCTCGTGCTGCGCCCGCGGGTGAAGTAGGCGCAAACGCCGAGTTTGGAGTCTGGCTGGCAGCCCGTTCCGTTTTCCTGGCAAAGCGCTGGCTGGAGACCTGGCTCCAAACCCAGACTTGAATTCACCATCATGTTGAAGTTGATGTTTAGGTATGAAGACCGTGACCATGGTGGACTTGCGGACGCAATCTGAGAAGATTGTACGGGAGCTTCTGCGAGGGGGGAGGATGACTCTCAGCTATCGAGGGAGACCTGTGGCGGAATTGGTGCCGATTGGGAGCGTCCGGGAGCGCAGGACTCCGTTGCAGGCGCTTTCCGCAGCCCAAGTGGCGGCGGGTGAGGGAGGAGAGCGGGCTGCAGTGGCGGAGGCTTACCTTCACGAATTGCGTGAGGATCAGAAGGGATGGGGCGGCGGGCGGTG
>CAZOXB010000084.1:0-15468 GCA_964583635.1 uncultured Opitutaceae bacterium
ATACAGCGGACCTTTGCCGTCGACGGCCAGCCGGACAGCGATCTGCGCATCGTGCCCGACGGCGTCAACCCCATCGACAACTGGACCAATGCCACCTATGCCTATCAATGGCGGGCATATGTCTCCGATCCGCGCGAGGCGTCGACCGGGAAGGTCTTCTATCTCAACCTTCCCTTCGATCCCATGAAGACGACCAAACTGCCGGGTTACACCGTCTATGGTCCGGACAATCCGATCGGCGGCACCGCCCGGGCCACCAATTTGAAGAGCACGACGCTTTACGGCATGGCTTTTTCGACGCAGAGCATGCTGTTTAAGGACCGCCTCGTGATCACCGCGGGCCTGCGGCGCGACCGGGTCGTAAACTGGAGCGCAGTCGACGAGCCGGACCTGCTCAGCCGCATCGGTTCCGGCGGTCCGAATTCGGCGTGGATGCCGGTCATGAGTATTCCCATCGGCACCTCCAACCAGCGTTTCTTCAGGGGCAGCACGTATAGTGCCGGGGCCGTTTATCATGTGACGCCGATGGCCTCCCTTTTCTTCAACCGCTCCACCGGCTGGAGTGCGTCTCCCGGCACCCGCTACCCCGACAACAGTTACCTCGTCGGCTCCAAGGGAGTCGGCACGGATTATGGGGTGCGGCTCCAATTGTTCGACGGACGCCTGGCGCTTCGGTTGAACCGCTACGTGAACACGTCAGGACCGGACGGCTCGGATTTCCGCGTGCAGCTCCGCAATCCGGTCAACGATATTGAAGTCATCCTCGACAACGCCACGCAGGCGGGATTGATCAATGCGCCGCCGACCACGTTTGTCACGGGCGCTGTTTCCACCTATGAAGTCACATCGATGGCGGAAGCCAGCGGCTACGAGTTCGAGCTGACGGCCAATCCCAGCCGCCGCTGGCGGTTCACCCTCAACGGCACCACGGGTGAAGCCGTCGAATCGGATATTGGTGCGCAGTGGATTTCCTACATCAACAGCCGTCTGAAAGTCTGGAGTGACAATGGCAGCCTCACCGATCCGGAATCGACGTCCGCGACCACCATTCGCGACATTGCCCGCACGCTGATCGGAAATCTCAACCTCATGAAGCAGGCGGACGGTCGCACGACCGAACAGTCCCGCAGCAAGCGGGCGAATTTTGTCGGACGCTACACTTTTGACGGCGGTGCGCTTCGGGGGCTGTTCATGGGGAGCGGCTATCGGTGGCGATCCCGCTCGGTCGTCGGCTATCGCACCCAGACCCTGCCCAACGAGTTCCCGTTCGCCGGCATCCCGGACCAGATTGCCGTGCCGGACATCAATCTGCCGATTTACGGTCGTGCGACGACCGACCTGGAGTTGTTCTTCGGTTACGAGCGCAAACTGGGCCGTAAGCTGACCTGGCGCGGCCAGTTGAACGTCCGCAATGTGCTCGATGAACGGGGGATCATACCGCAGCGCGCGAGTTCCGTCGGTGCGGTGACGGTTTTTACCGTGCCCGAGCCGCGCTCGTTTGTCATCACCAACACGTTCTCGTTCTGAGCTGATTTCCCCTTGCCAAAGTTCTGATGCCTTCGGAGAGAATAGCAATGCAACCGCCGGTCCGCGCACGCCGCCTCGCACCGTGGCTTCATGTGGCGTCGACCCTGCTCGCGCTGGGGTGGGGGCCGGTTCTTGGCGCCGAGTCGCGCGAACGGTCGGTCAAAGCGGCGGAAGTTTTCGATTACACACAGCCGATCCTGTTTCAGGATGATTTCCGCTCCGGCAAGTTTGGCCGGTGGCGTTTTTCGGAGAACGCGGATTACGGAGTGATCGTGCCCAACGCCGATCGCATGGCGATCGTTCAGGCACCCGGACTCGCGGCGGGCCGCAAGGCAGTCCAATTCGTCGTGCCGCGCGCACCCAACTCGTTTCGCGCCGAACTTTCGCTGCCGCACGAGGACCGCAGTACGGAACGGTGGTATGGTGAACGCATCTTCATCCCTAGAGATTGGGTGATCGACGGCGAGAAAGGGGACGACATCGTGATGCAATGGCATGGAGTGCCCGGCAACTGGCGGGCCACCTTCCCGAATCTGGCGATTTCGATCAGCGGTGGCAAATGGTGGGTGAAGCAGAACTACGGGAAAGCGCAGACCGGGCCGACCCGCACGGCCGATCCGCTGCCGGAGCCCGTGCGGCCGGGCACGTGGGTCTCGTTCGTCGTCCACGCGAAATGGTCTCCGGGCCAGGACGGCTTCCTCAAGATCTGGCAGGATGGACGCCTCGTGATCGACCGGCAGGGGCCGAACATCTACACGACGATAGGGGTGATTTATTCGCCATATTTCAAAACCGGCATCTACCACCCGAATTGGAACTTGAAGAACGAGGAACGGCGGGTTGCGTTCTCGAACCCCTCAGTGAAGGAAAAGACGAGGACAATCTTTGTAACCGACGTGAAGGTGGGCGGCGAAAATGCCCGTTATGAGGACATCGTTCCGCCATCCCTTCCTGTGGCGACGCAAACGCGATAGCAAAGGGGGAGGACTGCCCCCGGCGGAACAGGAATTTCGGTTTGGTGGATACGCCTGAGCCAAACTGCTTTCAGGGATGCAGTGATTGAAGGAGCTCGACAGGTTTTGCACCCCACGAGCCCTGCCGGTCGGCGGGCATCGGGAACCGCGGATTGACCCGGTGGCCTTCGGCCATGTGGCGGCGCAGGCGCTCGGTGATGAGCGGTTGCTCTGTGGCGACGGAGTGGATACCCGGTTCAGGCCTTGGTGGGCGCGGGCAGGGCGGGCTCGGGTACGGGTTTGGGTGCGGTGGCGACGCGCGCCTCCATCGAGGCGAGGAAACGCCACACGAACAGCAGGGTGACGAGCAGCAGGCCCGGATAGCCGATGCCGGCCATCAGGTAGGGGATGGTCGGGTTGCCCTCGACCCGCACTTGGTCCAGATTGAAACTGAGCAGACCGAGCGTGATGATGAGGCCGAAGATCCACATGGCGGTCAGCCAGACCCCGGTTTCAAACCCGGTGAGCGGACGGCTCCAGCCGGTCGGAACTTCCCCCCGGCCGGCGGTCGCGACGGCCGGGCCCGCTGTGCTGCCCATGAGGCCGATGGTGATCAGGTCGTAGGTCAGCACCCCGGCGCCGATTGTCAGGACCACCCCGAACACGCCCGCGAGGATGCCGTGCAAGTTGAGCAGCAGCAGGATGTCGCCGCCGAACCAGTCCAGGCCCAGCGTGCGGTAGGCGTAGATCTGCACGGTGCCGCCGAGGGCAAAGGACAGCGCCATGCCGAGGATGCCGGTGAACACGAGCCAGAAGGCCAGCTTGCCGAGGCGCTGGTCGAAGCGCTTCACCCCGCGCATGACGGGAATGGCGTAATAGGCCGCGCCCAGCACGAGCATGCCGAAGGTGCCGAACAGCGCCAGATGCCCGTGGCTCGGGGTGATCCATGTGCCGTGCGACCACACATTGGTCAGGGCGAACGTCATGCTGAAGCCGAGGATGCCGGCGCCGACCTGTTCCAGCACCACGGAGCCGAGGATGAAGTAGAACGCGGGCGCATTCTCCAACGGCTTCCGGTTCTGGTGGGCGTCGAGATAAATGTGCCAGAAACAGAAGATGAGCGGCAGCGGTTCGAATGCGCTGAAGATCGATCCCCAGAATTGCCAGAATTCCGGCGTGCCGATCCAGAAATAGTGGTGGGCGTTTCCGAGGAGGCCGGAAAGCCAGACGAGCGACACGCCCCAGAACACGGCGTAACCGACCGATTTCACATCCACCTTGAACAGCAACACCAGCAGGAATCCGACCAGGCTGATGTGGATGACTTCCCAGACGCCCTCCACCCAGTAGTGCACCACGAACCAGCGGAAATATTCCTGAAGGTCGAGACGCGGCACGTAGATCAGTCCGAAAAGCCAGACCACCAGAAGCGCGACCACGCCGAGGCCCAGGCCCCAGTGAATCTCGTTCCACTCGCGCACCCGCGGAAAGGTCCGCAGTACGACGTAGGCGAGTATGCCAAATCCGATCATGACCACCACGTCAACGATCCGGCCCCCCTCGATGTATTCCAGGCCCTCCTGAAGCCAGGGCTGTCCCGCCCACCAGCCGGCGATGCCGCGCATGGCCAGCCCCTGCGTGAACACATTGAACACGACGACGGCGACATAGGCGTAGAACAGCACGTGGATGAGCCACGGCGCGGCCAGCTCCCGTTTTGAAAGGAGCGGGCCGACGAACAGGATCGAACCGATGAAGCCGGCGAGGATCCACAGGAGACCGAGGTTGACATGCTCCGCGCGCACGACGTTGAAGTTGAGCACACCGGAAAGCAGTGTCGGATCCGAGTGTTGGGCGATCAGCAGCAGCCCGAAGCCGAGCTGCGCCAGAAAGAGGATCAGCATCAGGATGAAGAAGCGCATGCTGAGGCGCTGGGTCTGAAATTGGATTTGCATCACTTGCCCTCCAGGCTGTGAATGTATTCAACGATGGCGTTCATGTCGTCATCGCTGAGGATTCCGGTGTACGGCGGCATCTGGCCGGCGGGAAAGCCGGCGACCACCTTCGCGTTTGGATTCACGATCGATTCGATGAGGTAGGCGGCATCAGCCGTCACCGTGGTGCCGTCGGCCAGTTTGACCTGGGACCCGTAGAGACCATTCCACGGCGGGCCGACCACCCGCTGTCCGGTGATTGAGTGGCAGGCCACGCAGCCGTAGTTCTGTGAGAGTTGCGCGCCGCGTTCCGCCGGACTGGCCGGTGCGGCGGGAGTCGGCGTGGCATTTGCCACCGTCACGGCCGCCGGAGCCGAGCCGCGCAGCAGCGCAACCCGCCGTTCGATGCTGCCGGTCTTCACCTTCGGCGGCCAACCCTCGGTGTCCATCGCGGAAGTGTACTTCATGTAGGCGATCAGCTGCCCGACCTCATCCCCGTGAAACGGCAGGTTGGGCATGTAGGAGGTGCCGCCGCCGCGCCGTTCGACGCGGGAGCGGGCGCCGGGATATTTTGTGAAATAGGCCTCGATCGTGGTGACACCGGCCTCGGCCGCGATATCGGCGTTCATGAGCTGGGCCTGCACGGCACCCGCGGTGGGCCACGCCCCTGCGGAAGGCAGGAATGCCGCGAGCCAGGCGGGGCCGACATTGGCAAACTCCGTGGTGAGATCGGGCGCAAAATACGCCCCGTTGCCCACGAGGGTGTGGCAATCCATGCAATTGTACGCCTGAAACACGCGCTTGCCGTCGGTGGCCTGATGGCGGCCAAAGGCAATCTGGTCAGGCGTGACCTGCGCACGCTGGCTGATGAAGGAGAAGCCGGAGAGCACGATGAAGACCAGCATCATCAGTCCCAGCATGATCAATGCCCGCCGGCGCTTGGCCGGTTCGGTGCAACTGCCGTCGGCGCAGCTCATTTCTTTTCCTCCGGCTTGTCCGCGGCGGGCTTCTTCGGATCATAATAGCCCATCTTCACCAGCGAGTCGTGCAGGAACAGCGTCCGCAGGCAGCCCATGAATGCGTAGAATACATAGACTGACATAAGGTATCCAACGGCAAAATACACCCACCACATGGCCGGTGATTCCGCCCAGTAGCTGAAATCCCGCCAGTACGGCCAGGACAGGATGAATCCGCCCGCGCAGGCCAGTACGGAAAGCACCAGATCAATCACATTTCGACGGCTCATGGTAATCCTCGGATGGACAGTTGTGGATCGGGGCGTGAACAGGGCGCGAAACGGAGCCTGGCCCCCATGTCCCCGGGCAACGCAGTCTTGAGGTGCACTCGTGGGATCATGGATTGATCCTACGCCGCACAAACCCGCCCGTCCTTGATCCAGATCAATTCCCCGTCCGAAATATCGTGTTGCGATATGTCAGCCTCCGCGCCCGCGCCGGCCGGTTGCTGTTGCGGTGTTGCACGACGGATCGGCGTCCGATCGCGTCCTTTGGGCGCCCGCCGCAGGCCGCCATGCGGAGAGGAGTCCGCCTCAATCCCGCGCGGAGGCGGTCGCGGAATCAATCGCGTGGCGGGCTGCTCCGACCACGCCGGCAAGGTTGCCGAGGCGTGCGGGGGCGACGCTGACGGAGGCCGCGACCAGGAGCCGGGCGCGTTCCACCGCGGTGCGCGCCGCCGCGAGGAAAAAATCGGGCTGCGCCTCCACCAGGCCTCCCCCGAGCACGATGCGGTCGGGCAGGAACGTGTGCAGCAGGCTCCAGATCAGGCTCCGCGTGGCGTGCCGCGCCTGCGAAAGCACCCGCTGCGCCGGTTCGTCCCGGCCGGCGGAGAAAACCGCGGCCGTGTCGGCGTAGCCGAGGGCCTTGCCGGCGCTCGCGATTGCCGTTCCGGATGCGAGCGACTCGGCACAGCCGCACTCGCCGCAATAGCACTCGGGGCCGTCGGGCATGGCGGGGAGATGCCCGAATTCCGGATGTTCGCCGCCCGCACCGCGGTAGATTTCGCCTTCAAGCAGCACGGAGCCGCCGATGCCGGTTCCAAAGGTCAGCATCGCCATCCTGCCGGATCCCTCACCGGCGCCGTGATGGTATTCGCCCAGCGCGGCGGCGTCGGCATCGTTCTCCAGCCACACCGGGAGGTTCATCTCGGCGGAGAGCGCGGCGACGAGATTGCATCCATCCCACGTGGGCAGCGTATGCGGATTGTCCACCACGCCGGTGCGGGGGTTCACGGGGCCTGTGCAGCCGATGCCGATGCCGGACAAGGCGGCGGGCGGCATGCCGGATTCGCCGAGAATGGAACGGCAGGCGCTTCCGATTCTCTGCACCGACGACGGAAATCCGCGCGCGGCATCCGTGGGAATGACTGCCCGCGCGAGCACGCGGCCGTCGCCGGCGACGACACCGAGTCCGATCTTGGTCCCACCGATATCGATGCCCAGGGCGTGTTTCATGAGTGGCGGGGTGCCATCGGCCGGAAGTGGAGGCGCGTCGTGCGGATCAGGGCACGGCTGGCGTTGGCAGCGACAACGTGGGCTCGCCCTGGAGCCAGCCGAGGGAGGCGAGGAACCGGTCCGTCGCGATCATGGTTTCGCGGAAATAGCGGTCGCCGGTCTTGCGCCGGTTGAAGAACGAATGCCCCTGGCCCGGGTACATATGCACCTCGCAGCGCACTCCCGCCGCCTTCATCGAGCGCTCAAAATTCCGGATCTGGACGGGTGGAATGACGGCGTCCGCCTCTCCGTGCAGGATGATCGTCGGCGGAGCCTTCGCGGAAACATGGTTGGCCGGAGAGCCTTCCAGGAATTCGTGCAGATGTTCCTTGAATCGCCGCTCGAAGGTTGCGTCGGCAATTTCGGACGGGCGCCCGCCAACGACGGGGTTGAACAGCACCATCGCTGCCGGTGCCAAGGGAACCGAGAGATCGTCCGCGGGATCATCGCCGCCGGGCGAGAGGGCCAGTTGTGCGGCAAGGTATCCCCCGGCGGAGCCGCCGCCGACGGCGAGACGGGTCGGATCGATGCCGAGTTCGCCGACGTGGGCGCGTACCCACCGGAACGCGGAACGGGCGTCGGCAACACAGATTGCGGGAAGGTCGGAGGCCTGGTAATCGCCCCCGCGGAGCAGGCGGTACTCGGCACTGATGCACACCATTCCCCTCGATGCGAGATAGGCGCTCTGCGGGGCCATTTGCCCACGGGAACCGCGAGTCCAGCTGCCGCCATGGAAAAACACGATGCCCGGGCGCCGGTCGGACGGGGCCCAGTCCGCCGGTTTGAAGATGTCCAGCCGGAGCTCACGACCTTCGATCGTCTTGTAGACGAGGGAGGCCGACGGAGTCTCGTTGCCGGCGGCGGACAGGGTGATCGGCAGGATCACCAGCAGGCTGGCGATGAAGGAGGTGAAGGCGCGGCGGGAGTAAAGAATCATGGCAGGTTTGCGGATGAAGGCGAAAGGGGTGGTGCGATGTTCCGCGCCGCTGTCGGCGGGCGCGGCAGGGAAGTCAGTTTCAGGGCCGGGAGAAAGCCGGTTTGTGGGGACCCGCCCAGGCGGGTGCGCCGGTGATTTTCAGTTTTCGACGGAAGATCCTGTCTCCGCATGCGGCGTAGAGTGTGTCGAAGGCCGGTCCGCCGAACGTGAGGCTGGTGACGCGACCGGCGGGCAGGGGCAGAATCGCGTTTACACGCCCCGCCGAATCGCAGACCTGAATTCCGAGGCGGGTGGCCACGTAGAGGCGTCCGTCGCGGTCGACCGCGAGGCCGTCCGCAAAACTGTGGTCGTCCGCGTCGGCCTTGTGCAGCCAGAAAAACCGCTGCCGGTACGCGAGCGATCCGTCGGGCTGGATGACGTAGCTGATGACCCAATGGGAGCGGCCGTCCGCGGCATAGAGGAGCGACTGGTCGGGCGACAGCGTGACGCCGCTGATCCCGCGAAAACCGGTATCCACGGCGCGTGGCGCATGGCCCGGACGGAGAAGCCAGAGTTTCCCGGCATCCTTCGCAGGGTTCTCCGAAGGCTCGGTCACGTAGAGATTGCCGTTGTGCGCGGCGACAAGATCGTGGCCCGCGATATCGCCAGCGAGGATCGTCTCGCGGCCGGTTGCGTCGCGTGCAAGGACGCGGTGGGCGCCGAGGGTGTAACGCGTGCCGTCCGGGCCAAACGTCATACGGCCGGATTCCGCAGGGAAATGAACTTCGCCCCGGTTGTCAGCGGTGACACCGGAGGATTTGCCGGCCGCTCCCGTCACAGCCTGCCACTCTTCGCTGGGGATGAGCAGCTCGGTGAGCGCGGCGTTCTGCGTTGGCGCGGCCGGCTGGACCGGTGCCGGCCAGCCCTGCCACAGCCAGCGGATTGCCTCGGGGAAAGCGGCGGCACCGTGCTTCTGGTTGTGCCCGCCCTCGCCCCAGACGTGCCGCACGTCATAGCCCGCAAACGTGAGGGCGCGCTCCATCGTCTGGTTCGCCATCCACCAGTCGCCGGCGTAGATGTTGAGATCATTGGCGCCGTCGACGAGGAAGACGCGGAGCGGCTTCGGCTCATATTTGCGGACGAGCGTGGCGTAGGTGTCGCCACCGCGCAGACCCACGTAGGTGCCGACATTGCTGAACACCCGTGTGAACGCATCCGGCCGCTCCCAGGCCGCGGTCCAGGCCGCGATCGCACCGCTGCTCGATCCACCGATGGCGCGATCAGCTCCGGAATGCGAAAGCCGGATCGGCCGCCCGTCAGGGGTGCTCCTGGTTTCGACGGCGGGAAGCAGCTCCTCGAGCAGGAACCGCGCATAGCCATCACCGAGGCCGTCGTATTCGTAGCTTCGATTGAGCCGGTCGTAGGCGGTCCGGCTGTCGGCCGTGCGGACCACCCCGGGGCGCACGAAGACGCCGACGAGCACCGGGATCTCGCCACGCGCGATCAGATTGTCGAAAACGACGGGCGCGTTCCATTGCACATTGTCCTGGTTGACGAATACGCAGGCCGGCCGTGCGGGATCGTACTGCTTCGGCACGTAGAGTGTGACGGAGCGGGTGGTGCCGGGAAAGAGGTGCGGGGAGGCAAAATCGAACGGGATGAGATCGCCCTTCGGCACCGCGGGGTTGGGAACGGAGTCAGGGTGGGGAGGAAAATCCCCGGGTGCGGCGCGGAGCTGGGAAACCGCGGCCGAGGAGGCGAGTGCCACGGGCCCGCGCCAGGCGGAGTCGGGAATCGGCTGCCGGGAACCCCCCGGGCCGCTCCATTCAAGCTTCAGTCCAGGCGCGGCCGATCCGCCGCGACGATAGGAAAGACGGAACGGATGGACGCCGGCGGCGAGACGGATCGTGCCGCTTCGTTCCGTGCCTCCCGTGTAGCCGAAGTCGGCGTCGATGACCGTGGCCTCGTGCAGACGGAACTCCGCCCCGGCATCCGCCGTCAGGAAAAAGGTGTAGTCACCCGCACCGGGAACCTCGAGGCAGCCGGTGAAGAGGACGCCGGAAGCGCCGGCAAGTTCCCTGGCACCGGCATCCGGTCGCGGCATCCGACCGGAGGCGCTGGCAGTCATGGCTTCAAAATTCGGCACCCACGGGAAGTCGCCGGTGAACGTCTGCCACGTGATGCCGGGCGGTGGCGCGGCAGCAATCTGGTCGAGCGCCGGAACGGGCATTTCATCGTACGGCCGCGGCGCCGTCGCATCGGGACGTCGGGACTGCAGCGCGATGGCCTGCAGACGGGATTGAACGATCGCGTAACCGGGGTCGCCGGCCAGATTCTTCTTCTCCTTCGGATCCGTCGTGATGTCGTAGATCTCGAAGGGATCGCCGGGCGCCTTGATATCATAGCGGACGCCGACGAGATCGCCCAGCCGGATCGCCTGCATCTGGTTGCGGGGACGGTTGCGGTGCGCCGGTTCGAAGTCGGTGTAGGCGGGCGTTTTGCCGGCGACGTTGTATTCGAAATACAATGACGCGCGTGCCTGGGTGGTCCGGCGTCCGGTGAGTGCGGGCAGAAGCGAGATGCCGTCGGCCCGCGCGGGGGCCGGGAGGCCGGCGGCATCCGCAAACGTCGGCAGCCAGTCCCACTGGGCGCTCGGCGTCGCGATGACACGCGTGGGGGGAATGCGGCCGGGCCAGCGCACAAAGGTGGGGACGCGCGATCCCCCTTCCCAAAGGTCACGCTTGATGCCGTCGAACGGGCCGTAGCTCCGGAAGAACTCCGGCGTGAACGGTTCATCCAGCATCGATTCCTTCTCGGGACCGTTGTCGGAAGTAAACACGACCAGGGTGTTGTCGTCGATGCCAAGGTCGGCAAGGAGCCTGACGAGATCGGCGACGGCGTTGTCGATGCGGCGGACGCTGGTTGCCTGCCGGCGGTAGGCGTCGGGCCAGGGCTGGCTGAAGCCGGTGGTGGCGGGATCCGTCCATGAATCGATCTGGCCGGACGCGGTGTTGATCATGTGGCCCGGCTCACCGAGCCATTGCAGGCCGCCCTGCAGGCCGCCGCCGGCAGGGTAGGCCTGGGTGGGCAGTTCCAGGACGGCATGCGGCGTGTCGTAGGCGAGGTAGAGGAAGAAGGGCTGCCGCGGTGCGCCACGGGCGTGTTCCACGATGAACTTCTTGGCCCGCGCGGTGAACAGGTCGGTGGTATAGCATTTGTCGAGGCCGGCCGTGACGTCGGAGCGGTTGTCCCACACCTTCACGGCGCCCCGGGCCTTCGCCTTCGCGGCAAAGTAGGGCGCCTCCTTGGGATAGTGTTCATGGCCGTCAATGTGCCGGAGCATGCCGTAGAAGGAGTCGAAGCCGCGGTTGAGCGGATGGGCGGGCGCATGCGGATCAGGTCCCGTGGGACCGCCGCCGACCGGCTGTCCATGCAGACCCCATTTGCCGATTGCAGCGGTGGCGTAGCCGGCGCGATGAAGGACCGTCGCCAGCGTGTGGTTGTCCTCCAGCGCCTTGTCGAACTGGTTGTCCCGCACATTGGCGTGTCCCTGGTGAACACCGAGCAGGAGGGAGGCGCGCGACGGCGCGCAGACGGGTGCGGCCGCGTAATGGTGGGTCAGCCGGGCTCCCTCGGCGGCGAGGCGGTCGAGCCCCGGAGTCGTGAAGCGGCTCTGGCCGAAACTGCTGAGATCTCCGTAGCCGAGGTCGTCGGTCAGGATGAGGATGATGTTGGGCGGGGAGGCGGGCGCGGACGGTGCCAGGCACGCGAGGGCGAGCAGCAGGAGCAGGGAAGGGCGGCAGGGCAGGAGCATGGGAGGCGGGCCGGACCCGGATCAGGGTCGCGGAAAACGGTAAACAGTGGTCGATCGAAACGTTTCTCCCGGTCTCAGGATGACACTGGGGAATCGCGGCTGATTGATCGCATCGGGAAAATGCTCCGTCTCGAGGGCCAGGCCTCCGTGCGGCGGATAGGCGCGCCCGGATTTTCCCGGGCGGGTCTTCGTGAAGGTGTTGAGCGTGTAGAGCTGCATCCCGGGCTCGGTCGTGAGCACCTCGAGCACGCGGCCTGAGGCGGGCTCACGGACGATGGCGGCGAGGGCGAGGGAGCCGTCCGTGGAATCGAGAACGAAGTTGTGGTTGTAGCCCTTTCCGCGGCGGATCTGTTCGTGTTCCGCGGCAATGCGCTCGCCGATGCGCCGCGGCCGGATGAAGTCCATCGGCGTGCCTGCCACAGGCGCAATCTCACCGGTCGGCAGTTGGTTCGATTCGATAGGCGTGTAATGATGCGCACGCACCGTGAGCTCATGGTCGAGGATCGTGCCACGCCCCTCACCGGCGAGATTGAAATAAACGTGATTGGTCAGATTGACCGGCGTGGGTTTGTCGGTCGTGGCGGTGTAGTCGATGCGGAGCCCGCGCCCGGCGGTGAGCGAGTACATCACCTCCACCTGCAAGGCGCCCGGATATCCCTCCTCCCCATCCGCGCTGCGGTAGTGGAAGCGCACGGCGGGCCGTCCGTCACGCTGTGTCGGCTCGGCGGTCCACAACACCTTGTCGAATCCGCGTCGGCCGCCGTGCAGGTGTGTGCGGGCGCCTTGGGGTGACTCGTTCGCCGCGAGCGGGTACTCGCGGCCGTCCAGGGTGAATCCTGCCTTGGCGATGCGGTTGGCAACGCGGCCGATGGTCGCGCCGAAATAGGGACAATCCACGGCGTATCCGGCGACATCCGAAAATCCCAGCACGACGTCGGCGATCGCACCGGCGCGATCCGGCACGCGGAGCTGCACGATCCTGGCGCCGAAATCGCAGAGGCTCACCTGAAAGCCCTCCTCCCCCTGGAGCGTGTAGAGATGGGTTTCGCGGCCGTCCGGCAGCCGGCCGAAAGTCTGTTCTGCGCGGAGCGCAGGCATGGCGTGGAGAAGTCCGAGGGCGAGAACGGCGCTCCGGAAAAAAGGCCACCGGCTCATCGCAGAACGCTCCGACAGGGCGATGCCGCTCCGGCAGCCGCGCTGCCTGACGTGGCTGCCTCCGGAAATCCGACGGACAGCGGGGGCGCGGGTCCGGACCGGGACTTCATGGGCGGAAAGGGTGGGCATCATGGCGTCTTGGGCTGCATAACCACCGACCAGACCCGCAATTCATCGAATTGGACGGTCTTGGCGGGTGTCGATCCCCAGACGCTCAGGCGAAACGTCGGCTTGGTCCCATGGGCGAGGCCGGGACTCCGCAGCCGGCCGACGGATTTTCCATCGATGCTCACCTGCATCCGGTCACCGGTGATCTCGACGGACAGAACGTACCAGCGGTTCTGCTCCAGCTTGATCGGGAAATCGACGATGGCATGTCTGGCGAGTCGGTCCCCTTCCGCCTTCTTCTCCGCATCGCCCGACCGGCGCAACGCATAGATGTCGTTGCGCATGACGCCTTCCTTGTCGTCGTAGAGGGTGATGCGGTCCGGCCGGACAGTGACACGGCTGATGTGTCCCGCGTGCGAGCACCGAATACCGACATCGACTCACGCGCGAATGAAGGACCGGGCGCCTTCGAAGCGGAATTTCAACCCGACGATGACGTTGCCATCGGGCAGGGGAAGCACCGCGACCAGCGTGCCCCCATGATCCGGGCGCTCCTGACGACCGATGAGCAGGCCATCCGCCACGGTGAACGCCGGAATGGGAGATTTAAGTTTGGGACCCAGTCCGTTCCGATCGAAATCGTCAGAGAAGACCAGTTGACCCCTGTCTGCGCCGGTTTCGGCGGGGAGACCGGCTGCCTGCAAAGGCACTGCGCCGACTTGGGCGAGGACGATGCCGAGTGCCGTGGATGCGGCGAGGCGGCAGAGCCAAAGTGGAGTGCGCACGATCAGGTGCATGAGGGATCAGTGGTTGCGTTTGATGGCCTCAAGGCGGGCCCGGAGTTTGGCCACCCGGTCGGGCTGGCTGGCGGCAAGATTTCGGGATTCCGCAGGATCCTTGGCAAGATTGTAGAGGGCGTCCTCGTGCACGATGGAAGCGGTCCAGCGCCGGTCGTTCGGATCGGCGCCCGCTCCCATGCCGGAGACCTGTTGCTGCGGGCTGGCGGGGATGAATTTCCAGTCGCCCGCGCGAAGGGTGAGCGTGTTCGAAATGCCCTGTCCGACGATCTCGGTGCGGATTGGCGCGCCGGGCTTGCCGAGGAGGACGCGCGACTGGTCAAGGCTGTCGCGTCCCGCGCCGGCCGGCAGCTTCTTTCCGATGAGCGCGGCAAAGGTGGCGAGCATGTCGTTGAGGCCGAGCATGCGCTGGTCGACGCCGGGGGTGATTTTGCCCGGCCAACGCGCGATAAACGGGATGCGGAGACCGCCTTCGTAGGGCAGGTATTTCCAGCCGCGCAGTCCGCCGGCTGGGCGGTGGGCACCCGTGAGTTCCTCGGCCTTGTCATAGTAGCCGTCGTAGAGCACGGGACCGTTGTCACTGGTGAAGATCACGAGCGTATTGCCTGCGACGCCGGTCTTGTCGAGTGCACGAAGCACCTCGCCGACAGTCCAGTCGAGCTGCACGATGGCGTCTCCGCGCGGTCCGTGCGTGGTCGCTCCGACGAAGCGAGGACTCGGGGCGCGCGGCACATGCGGGTCGTGCAGGCCCAGCAGAAGGAAGAACGGCCCGGACTTGTGGGCTTCGATGAATTTGGCGGAACGGCCCGCAAGGGTTTCCGCAATCTCTTCATCGACCCATCGTGCCTTGACACCGCCGGCCATCGAACCGATGCGGCTGATGCCGTTGACAATCACGTTGGAGTGGATCGCCTCGGCTCCGACCTTGAGGAGGTCGGGACGCTCCAGACCCGTGGGCTCTGGATTGACCCTTGTCCGGTAACTCACGCGGATCGGATCGGCGGAGTCGAGTCCGGCGACCCGGTGATTCTCGATGAACACCGTGGGCACCCGGTCCACGGTGGCCGGGATGAAAAAGGCGGAATCAAATCCGACTTCGAGCGGCCCCGGCTTGATCTCGGCATTGAAGTCGACCGGATGAGCGCCGTCGCCGAGCCCGAGGTGCCATTTTCCGACCAGGCCGGTGGCGTATCCGGCGGAGCGGAGGACGCTCGCGAGCGTGGGCATGCCCGGCGTGAGGTTCAGCGGCGCATCCCCATCGAGAATGGCCGTCTTTTTCTCCGGCAGGCGCCAGGCGTATTCGCCGGTCATCAGCGCGAATCGCGAGGGCGTACAGGTGGCCGCGGGGCCGTAGGCCTGGGTGAATCTGCGCCCGTGGGCGGCGAGAGTGTCGAGGTTCGGGGTGGGAATGCCCGAGGCGCCGTAGCATCCGATGTCGCCATAACCCAGATCATCGGCGAGGATGAGGACGATGTTGGGGTGGGGTGCGGCGGCCGCCGTGCCGGCCAGCGCGAGGAAAAAGGGCAGGAGGCCTCTCATGGCGAGGACTTGGCGCGCTCGGCGGCGAGTGCCTTGGCGAGGGCGGCGACGCGCTGAGGTTCGCTGGCGGCGACGTTGCGGGTTTCGGCGGGATCGGTGGCGAGGTTGTAGAGCTCGCTGCCGGCCCGCGTTTCGATCAGCTTCCAGTCGCCTTCCCGCAGGGCGAGTGGCGATGGGCGATTTCCCTGGAGAACGAGTTGGGTGCGACCCTTG
>CAZOXB010000085.1:0-15284 GCA_964583635.1 uncultured Opitutaceae bacterium
GTCGCAAGCCACTCAATAAAAAAGTTTTACGCCTTATCTAAGCGCCATTCGGGTCCGTCCTTACTTCTTGTATCTTAGGACGGTATGCCCCCCGGACCGTGACCACCGACCGGCAGGGACGGTTCTGGAGCGATGAGGTGACGGTAGCCAACGTGCTTGGTCCGTGAACGGGGCCGCTCTCGGTCCATGCCACCAAATCGGTCGCCGGCAGGAATGAGGGAAGACTGAGGATAGACTCATGGAGCGTGGGGTTGGCGGGAGGGAATGAACCGACTCCCACGCGCAACCCGGATTCGGTGGCCAGGTTGCTCCGTTGCTGTCCAACAATTCTCTATCGAACCAGGCACGGGCGCTTCGGGTCGAACGTCCAGCCGGGTATCAGGAACTGCATCGCGGTCGTGTCGTCGCGCGCGCCAAGGGCCATCTCCTGATACAGCCGGTGGGCCTGCGCCAATTGCCCAAGGTCAATATCGACGCCAAGCCCGGGCTTCTTGGGGACGTCCAGCCGTCCGTCCTTGATCACGAACGGTTCCTTGGTCAGCCGCTGGCCATCCTGCCAGATCCAATGCGTGTCGATGGCAGTGACCTTGCCCGGAGCAGCCGCGGCCACGTGCGTGAACATGGCGAGCGAAATATCAAAATGGTTGTTTGAATGCGAGCCCCAGGTCAGCCCGTGCTGCCGGCAGATTTGCGCCACCTTGACCGAGCCCTCCATCGTCCAGAAATGGGGGTCAGCCAGCGGTATGTCGACGGCGTGCAGGCGCAGCGCATCCTCCAGCTGCGGCCAGTCCGTCGCGACCATGTTGGTCGCCGTGGGCAGACCGGTCGCCTTGCGAAACTCCGCCATCACCTCGCGGCCGTTGCGCCCACCTTCCGCACCACACGGGTCCTCGGCATAGGCGAGCAGGTCGCTGCGACCGCGGCACAACCGAACCGCCTCCGACAGCGACCACGCTCCGTTCGGATCGAGCGTAATGCGCGCCCGCGGAAAACGCGCCTTCAACGCGGCGACGGCTTCCATCTCAACCTCGCCGTCCATGACACCGCCCTTGAGCTTGAAGTCGTTGAATCCGTAACGTGTCTGTGCGGCCTCGGCGAACCGCACAATTTGCGCGGATGTCAGCGCCTCGTCATGCCGCAGCCGCAGCCAGTCGTCCGTCGCATTTGCCTCGGACCGATAGGGCAGGGTCGTCTTGCGGCGGTCGCCGACATAGAAGAGGTAACCCAGCACCTCGACGGAGTCACGCTGCCGACCCTCGCCGAGCAGGTCCGCCACCGCCATGCCGCGCTCCTGTCCCAGCAGGTCGAGCATGGCCGATTCGATGGCGGTCAGGGCGTGGATCGTGGTGCGGAGGTCGAAGGTCTGCAGGCCGCGCCCGCCGGCATCGCGGTCGCCGAACCGGGCTTGAACCGCCGCGAGCACGGCCTGGTGGCTGCCGACGGGCTGGCCGACGACCAGCGGCCGGGACTCCTCGAGCGTCCGGCGGATTTTCTCGCCTCCCGGCACTTCGCCGAGGCCCGTGCGGCCGGCACTGTCCTGCAGCAGGACAACGTTGCGGGTGAAGAACGGCCCATGCGCACCGCTCAGGTTGAGCAGCATGGCGTCATGTCCCGCCACGGGGACGATGCGCATCGCGGTGATTTTCGGGGAGGCAAGATCGGGAAACGGAGTCGGCATGATCAATCAGGGCGGAGTTCGACGCGTTTGATTTCACCCACCACGAACAAGTAGCTCACGACGGCGAGGGCGGCGTGCGCGCTGACGTAGACCAGCGCCCAGTTGAACGAGCCGGTGGACTTGAGAATGTAGCCGATGGCAATCGGCGTGGTGATGCCGGCCACGTTGCCGAAAGTGTTGAACAACCCGCCGCAGAGGCCCGTGACGGTCCTGGGCGATGTATCGGAGATCACCGCCCAGCCGAGCGCGCCGATGCCCTTGCCAAGGAAGGCCGTGCTCATGAGGAGGATCACCACCGTTTGGGACTGCACATAATTGCAGGCCACCATGCTGACGGAGAGGAGCATACCGGCGACAACCGGCGTCTTGCGTGCGACCGTGAGCGAATGGCCGCGATGGAGCAGCCAGTCCGAGAATGCGCCGCCGCCAATGCCGCCCACGAAACCACACAGCGCCGGCAGGGCGGCGACGAAGCCAACCTGCAGGACGGACATCCCGCGCTCCTTCACCAGGTAGATCGGAAACCAGGTGAGGAAAAACCACGTGAGCGTCGTGATGCAATACTGGCCGAAGTAGACGCCGAGGAGCATGCGGTTGCCGAGCAATTGGACCAGCACCCGCGAGCCCTTGCCCGATATCGGTTTCGCAGCCGTCTGCTCGATGTCCACGAGCCCGCCGCCTTGAGCGATGTAAGCGACTTCTGCGGCGTTTGCCCGCGGATGATCCCGCGGGGCACGGATGAGTCTCGGCCAGATGGCGGCCAGCAGGAGACCGAGGCTGCCCATGAAGCCGAACACGTACGGCCAGCCAAAGGCGTGGGTGATCCAGCCCATGACCGGTGCGAAAAGCACCGTGGCGAAATACTGGGCCGAATTGAAGATCGCGCTGGCCGTGCCGCGCTCCGCGGTGGGAAACCAGACCGCAACAATGCGGGCATTGGCCGGGAATGAAGGCGATTCCGCGACGCCAAGCAGGAAGCGCAGCGCGAAGAGCGCCACCACCGCCCCGATTGCCCCGAATACGCCGACAAAGGCCTGCAGGAGCGTGAAGACGGACCACAGAGCAATGCTCCAGCCGTAGATCACCTTCGAGCCGAAGCGGTCGAGCAGCCAGCCACCCGGGATCTGGCAGATCACGTAAGCCCACGAAAACGCCGAAAACACATAACCCATCGCGACCGCGTCGAGCCTCAGCTGCCGCGCGAGATCGGTGCCGACGATGGAGAGGGTGGCACGGTCGGCATAGTTGATTGAGGTGAGCAGGAAAAGGAACAACACGATCACGTAACGGAATCGCGTCGGGGATTCCATCGGAGATGCTGTGACCGGATGCATGCCAGGCGCTATTGCGGGCCGAGGTCCTTGATCAGCGCGGCGAGATTGGCAAATTCGTCCGCCGCCAGATCCACAAGTGGCGGGCGCACGGGACCGGCGTCCCGCCCGACGATCCTGGCGCCGGCCTTGACGATGCTGACGGCGTAGCCTGGCTTGCGATTACGGATTTCAAGGTACGGCAGGAAGAAGGTGTCAATCAGGCGGCCCATCGTCGCATGGTCGTCGGCCGCGACCGCGCGATAAAATTCCATCGCCGTCCTGGGGATGAAATTGAACACCGCCGAAGAATACACGGGCACGCCGAGAGCCTTGTAGGCCGCCGCATAGATCTCCGCGGTCGGCAAACCGCCCAGGTACGCGAAACGGTCACCAAGCTTCCGGCGGATCGTCACCATCAACTCAATCTCGCCGATGCCGTCCTTGAACCCGATCAGGTTGGGGCAGCGATCCGCCAGCTTCAGCAGCGTCCCGGCCTGCAGGCGGCAGGCGCCGCGGTTGTAGATGATCACGCCTAATCGCACCGACCGGCAGACGGCTTCCACATGGGCAGCCAGCCCATCCTGTCCGGCCTCGGTCAGGTAGTGCGGCAGCAGCAGGATGCCCTGAGCTCCGAGTCGCTCGGCTTCCTGGGCGAAGGCGATCGCCTGGCGGGTGGGACCGCCCGCGCCCGCAACTATCGGCACGCCCTTGCGGCAGGTCTCAATCGCGGTGGCAACGACGTCCGCATAGTCCTTCGCGGTGAGCGAAAAGAATTCACCCGTGCCGCCGGCGGCGAACAGCACGGTGGCGCCATAGGGCATGAGCCACTCGAGGCGCCTGACATAGGTGTCGGCCCGAAATTCACCTGCCGCGTCGAAATCGGTGACGGGGAACGACAGGAGTCCTGTCGACATCGTTTTCTTCAGTTCCAGTGGAGACATCGGTAAACAGGCGATACGCGTTGCATGCGCCCCAGGGTGGGCATCCCTCGCCAAGCCGGATAGCAGGGCGGATAGGCTAGTCGAGTTGATGGATTTGCTGCTTGAAGTAAAGACACATGCATTCCACAGGAAGCGGGGGAAGCGGTTGGAGTTGCCTGCCTTCTGATTTCTTCCCCTCGGCCGCTGTCGCGACCGGCGAACCCGGGCAACTCCAGCTTCCTCAGATTCTCTCCGGTGGGACGCCTGCGGGCTCGGAATTCGGCGAAAAACCGGAGACTGGGGACGTGCAGGAAGGTGAGGGGGTTCACGTACAGAGACGTGGCTCCGCAGGGGTTCATGCGGTGGGACATTCTTGCCAACGAATGGGTCTGCTGGGTGAACGAATTTGACAGGCACAGGATAAACCCAAATTCCGCAGTTCAATCTTACCACGGATCACCCGGATGGCACAGATACGGAAGATTACGGATGAAATGGCCCCTCGGGTCGATTCACCCGCAAGGTGAAAGGCTTGAGATTCTGTAATGCCTTGGAAGGCCGTGTTCATCCCAAAATCTGTGGTTTCAACCGCAGTTCTGAGGATCATTCCTTCCAGGCGAGCAGACGGAGGGCGTTGAGGACCACCACCACAGTGCTGCCTTCGTGGAAGACGACGGCGACGCTCAGGGGGATTGCGCCTGCGGCCGAGGCCGCAATCAGCAGCACGATCACGATGAGCGCGATGGCGAGGTTCTGCTTGATGATGCGGCTGCTGAAGCGGCTCAGCGCAACGGCATAGGGCAGCTTGGCAAGGTCATCGCCCATGAGGGCCACATCCGCGGTTTCGAGGGCGACCGCCGTACCGGCCCCACCCATCGCCACGCCAACGGTCGCTGCCGCGAGGGCGGGCGCATCATTGACACCGTCACCGACCATCGCGATCGGCCCGTACTTCTCCTGGCACTCGCGAATGAGCGTCAGCTTGGCGCCGGGCATCAACTCGGAGCGGACTTCCGCGATCCCGAGTTCGTCCGCCACGCGTTGCGCCACCGATGCGTTGTCGCCGGTCAGCATGATGCGGTGCTCGATGCCGAGATCCCCGAGGCGGCGCAGCGCGGCCTTGGCGGAGGCGCGAGGCTGGTCGGCCAGCCCGATCACGCCGAGAAACAAACCATCGCGCCGCACGATCACCGTTGTCATGCCCGCGCCTTCCATGCGGGCCACCGTTGCACGCAGTTCGGCAGGGGGCGGCCGGGATGGATCGCGTGAAAACGCGCGCAGCGCCCCGAGAACCACCGTCCGGCCTTCCACCAAGGCCTGCACACCGCGTCCCGCGAGATTTTCAATGCCGGTGGCGGCGGGAAATTCGAGCCGGCACGATTTTGTGTGGCGAACGATGGCGGTGGCCAGCGGGTGGTTGGACTGGTCTTCCACGGCCGCCGCCACCCGCAGGATTTCCTGCTCGGAGGTTTCGGAAAAAGGGACGATCTCGACGATCGAGAACTGTCCGGTTGTCAGCGTGCCCGTCTTGTCGAAGGCGACCGATTTCAGCCGGCCCAGATTCTCCAGATGGAGGCTGCCCTTGATGAGAATGCCGCGGCGGGCCGCCTGGGCGACGCCGGCGAGAACGGCGGCCGGCGTGCCGATCGCCAGCGCACAGGGCGAGGCGGCAACGAGCAGCAGCATGCCGCGGTAGAAGCTGTCGGTCCACGTCCAGCCCAGCCACAGGAAGGGAATGACGATGGCCAGCGCCGTGGCGATGAAGACCGCGGGAACGAACCACCGGGTGAAGCGTTCCGTCAACTGCTGGGTGGGGCTCTGCTGATGCCGGGCCTCGGTGACCAGGTGCATGACCCGCGCGAGCGTGTTGTCAGCGGCCAGTCGCGTGGTGCGGACATCCAGGGCGTTGTCCTGATTGATGGTGCCGGCGAAGACCTGGTCGCCGGGTTCGCGCGCCACCGGCACGCTTTCACCCGTGATCGCGCTTTGATCCAGCGTGCTTGCCCCCGTGACGATCAAGCCGTCCACGGGAACGCGGTCGCCGGGGCGGACCACGACGATTTCGTTCAGGGCAACCTCGTCGATGGCAACCTCCACGAGGCCTCCGGATCGTTTGACCCAGGCGGTGGAGGGCATCAGCTTGCCCAGTTCGCCCACGGCATTGCGGGCGCGGTCCAGCGCGTAGTGCTCGCCGGCATGCCCGAGTGCAAAGAGAAAGAGCAGAAACGCCCCTTCCGCCCATTTGCCAAGCACCGCGGCGCCGACAGCGGCGGCAAGCATCAGCAGGTCCGTGTCCATCCGTCCACGGAACAGCTCGGGAATCGCCTGACGGGCAACGTCGAAACCGCCGGCTGCATAGGAAAGCAAGAAGAACGCCAGGGTCACCCCCGCTGGGAGCCCTGCAAACGCACCACCAAAGAAGCCAATGACCAGGGAAATCCCGGCGGTCGCAATGGTGAGGACCGTCCACCGGCTGCGGATGGCGTCAGGTAGGAACGAGGGCGCGGCGGTGTGATGGCACTCGCCGTGATCGCACCCATGGCTGTGGGCATGGCCGTCGGCCTCCGGTGCAGGACGGGCGAGGGTGGGCTGGGGCGCGGACGAGGATGTGGACGGCGAACTCATGGGCGGGCCGGTCGGCCATGGTCGTGCAGCCTGCCGACAAGGACGCGGACTGCAATGCTCCGGAGCGAGTTTCTGCACGAAGCCGGCGGCAATCCATGCGAACAGGGCGCACAATTCCCGGTCCAAGGTGCGGGTGGCCAAACCCCTCCGAGTCGGTATGCGACAAGCCTGGCGCCGCCCGGGCGTGGCCCTCCGGCCGGGCGATCAGGGGCGATGGCGCCGGCTGAGGCCGAGGGAGATCGCAAGGAGCAGGACCCCGCCCTTCATGACCATCTGGAGGTAGGGGGAGACGTTGAGAAGGTTGAGGCCGTTGTTGATGATGCCGAGGGTCAGCGCACCAATGAGCGTGCCGATGACGGAGCCGCGTCCTCCGGTGATGGCCGCGCCCCCGAGTACAACCGCGGCGATGGCGTCCAGTTCATAGCCGATGCCCGCGTTGGGCTGGCCCGACATGAGCCGCGAACTCAGGACGAGGCCGGCCAGCGCGGCTGTGAAACCGCTGAGTGTGTAGGCAAGCACCTGGCAGCGGTCGACGGGGATGCCCGAGAAGCGTGCGGCGGTCGGGTTTCCGCCGATGGCGTAAAAGTAGCGGCCGATGAGGTGGAAACGGAGCAGCAGCGTGCCCAGGATGACGACCACGAACATCACTAGCGTGGGACCCTGAATCCCGGCGAGGGATCCGCGCCCGAGGGCGCCGTAGGACTCGGGCAGGCCGGTCTGGGGATAGCCGCCGGTCGTGAGGAGTGCGAGGCCGCGGGGGATTTCCATGGTTGCCAGCGTGACGATGATCGCGGGCAGGCGCAGGCGGGCGATGAGCAATCCGTTGAAGAGACCGAACGCGGCGCCGGTGCCGAGTGCGGCGGCCATGGCGAGCAGCAGGCTTCCCCCGGCGAGCACAATGCTGGCGGAGACTGTCATGGCGAGTGCCATCACGGCGCCGACGGAAAGGTCGATGCCGCCGATGATGATCACGAACGTCATGCCCGTGGCGATGATTGCGTTGATCGAAATCTGGCGGCCGACGTTGCGAAAATTTTCCCAGTCGAAGAACCGGTCCGAAACAAACGAGAGAACGCCGCACAGGACCAGCAGGCCGAGTGCGGCATAGGACTCGGGAGGCCACGGCCAGGCAAGGCGGCGGCGGAGCGTGTTCACCAAGCGAATCCCCTGGCGTTCGCGGGGGTGAGGAGCTTGACGTCGATGGGGACTTCGCGGGGGATCCGGGCACCCCATTTGGCGGCGAGGGCGAGACCGAGGGCAATGCGGACCTGATCGCGCGGGAATTGGGCGACCGTGGCCTTGAAGGGTCCACCCTTGAGGATCGCCGAAACAACCTCGGCGAGACCGTCGACGCTGACCAGTGCAATGTCCCGCTTGCTCGCTTCAATCGCCGTGAGCGCGCCGACGGCGCCGCCGTCGTTGACACTGAAAAGTCCCCGCAGACCGGGGTGGGCCTGGAGCATGTTCTCGGTGGCGGCGATGGCGGTGGTGCGTTCCTGGCGGCCGTTCTGGGT
Organism: uncultured Opitutaceae bacterium; assembly: GCA_964583635.1. Lineage (GTDB taxonomy): Bacteria > Verrucomicrobiota > Verrucomicrobiia > Opitutales > Opitutaceae > UBA6669. Next base: position 8,051 of record CAZOXB010000085.1, read on the forward strand.
GGCGACGATGTGCATTTCCGGATGCTTTGCGATGGCGTCCTTGAATCCACGAACCCGCTCGAGGATCGGCACCACGGCGATGCCATCGAGGATGGCGACGTCGCCCTTGCCGCCGAGCACGCGGGCGAGCTCCTCACCGGCGAGCCGCCCGGCGTCGTAGTTGCGGGATCCGACGAAGCTGTCGAGCGGTCCCTGCGCCTGGGCATCCACGGCAACAACGATCACTCCCGCCTGTTTGGCGGTGCGCACGGCGGACTCGATGCCGGCGGAGTCCGTCGGGTTCAGGAGAAGGATGTCGATGCCCTTCTGCACGAGGTCCTCGACGTCGGCGATCTGTTTGGTGACGTTGTGCCGCGCGTCGGTGACGAAGAGTTCCGCGCCCAGGGACCTGCCCGCCTCCTCAAAGGCCTCCTGCATGGCCACGAAATAGGGGTTGTCGAGCTCCTGGAACGAGATGCCGATGCGCAGAGGCTTCTTCGCGTTTGGGTTTGCGGGGTGCTTTGCAGGAGTGCAGCCAAGGGAAAGTCCGAGGGCGAGGCCGGTGACGAGGAGTGTGAAGAGACGCAGGAGTGACATGGCAGGAGGGTGTGGCGTTCTGAAAGAAGTCAGGCGGTGGCGGGGTGATCGCGGGTGGTGTTGAACGATGTGAGGTACGCGCGGAGCTGGTTGTTTGTCTCCGCGGCGGTCCATCCGGCCAGGTCGGCCATCCACCCGGCAACCTTTTCTGCGCGTGTTGCGGCATCGCCATGGTAGTAATGCCAACCGCTGCGACGAACCATCACATCGGTGAGGCTGACGGCCCATTCGTGCTGAAGGTAATGGGCGACCGCTTCGCGTGCAAAGGGTGCCGGCAGGATTCCGCTGTAGCGGGTTTCGTCCGCTGGCAGCAGCGGTTCCTGAGCCGTGCGGCACGGCTTGGCATGACGCCGCAGGTGGGACACGAGGTGGTCCACCGTCTGCTCCGCCATGAGCCGGTAGGTCGTCAGTTTGCCGCCGGCGACGTCCCACCAGCCGGCCCGGGGGCTGCGGATCTGGTGGGCTCGGGAAATGTCGGACGGGGATCCGTCGGGATTGGCGATCAGCGGACGAAGGCCGGCCCACGCGCTGATGATGTCGGACGCCTTGAGCGCGACAGCCGGGAACGCCTCGTTGACGGTCCGGAGGATATAGGCGATGTCGGCGGGTTCGGTCGCGACGGCTTCGGGTTCTCCCCGGTAGTCCGTGTCGGTCGTGCCAATGATCAGGCGCTCGCCCCAGGGAATGACGAAAAGGATGCGTTTCCCCTCGGCGATGACGACCGCATCGGTGACCGGCAGGTGACTCCGGTCGACGACAAGATGGATGCCCTTGCTGAGGCGGAGTTTCACGGCGCTGTCCCCGAGCCCTTCCGCCCATGGCCCCGTGGCGTTGACGATCGTCCGGGCGCGGACGGCGAATTCCCGGCCGCCGAGTTCGTCTGTGATCTTGCAGTGCCAGCCGCCGGGATCGGCATGGGCCGAAAGAAAGCGGGTGTAGTTTGTCACGGTGGCGCCGGCCTCGGCTGCGGAACGAAGCGTATCGAGCACCATGCGTGCGTCGTTGGTCAGGGCGTCAAAATACCGGACGGCGCCACGCAGACCCTCCCGGTTGAGCCCCGGAAGGATGCCGAGCGTTTCGGCCGACGAATAACCCCGCGAGGGGCCGAAGTTGCGGCCGTTGCAGAGCAGATCGTAGAGCTTGACTCCGATCCGGAGCTGCCAGAGCGGCCGGCCGTTCTTCTTGTAAATTGGGAAAACGAAGCCGAGAGGATCCCCCAAGTGCGGCGCGATGTCGCGGAGAACGCGCTTCTCCAGGCTCGCCTCACGCACGAGACCGATGCGGCCCTGCTCGAGATAGCGCAGGCCGCCATGCAGGAGCCGGCTGGAGCGCGAACTGGTCCCGAAGGCGAAATCGTGCCGGTCCACCAGGGCGGTCCGCAGCCCACGCATGGCGGCGTCGCGGGCCACGCCACTCCCGACGATGCCGCCGCCGATGATGAGGACATCGAAGTCGTCGCGGGAAAGTTGAGCCAGGGACTGGGAACGGGAGGCAGGAGGATTCATGGAGAGCGGTGGACGGAGGCGATCAGGTCTCCCAGTTCGGCCAGGGATGGAACGACGAGGTCGGGTGGGGGCGAACTGCGCGCGGCGTCCTCGGCAGTGGCCTCGCCAGAGAGGACGAGCACACCCAGGGCGCCGGCCCGCTGGGCCATGCGGACGTCGGTGTAGATGCGATCGCCCACCATGGCAATCTCATGCGGCTGCAGGTGGTGCCGGTGCAGGATGCCCCGGAGCATGTCAGGATCGGGTTTGCCCAGCGTAATGTCCGGCCGGCGGCCGGCGGCCTTTTCGATCGCGGCGCAGATGGAGCCGCAGTCGACCAGGATGGTCGGCTGGTCGGTGGGACAGACGAAATCGGGATTCGTCGCCAGGTAGGGTTTCCCCCGGTGCACCCACCAGCAGGCGCGGCCCAGGCGCGAAAAGGCCAGCGTCGTGTCAAAGGCGACGACGACGGCATCCGGCTCGTCCGCGGCATCGTCCCGCGTGGAGACGAAACCGGCATCCTCGAACTCGGCGATCATGCTGGGGGTGCCGAGAAGAAAAAGCCGCCGGGCCTGCGGAAGATGGGTGCGAAGGTAGTCGATGGTTGCCTGCGCGGAGGTGTAAAGCTCTTCGCGGCGTGCGGGCAGCCCCAGTTTCTGCAGGTGGGCGAGGTAGTCCGTTGTGCTCTTGGACGGATTGTTGGTGAGAAACGAGGTGCCGATGCCGAGTGCGTGCAGGCGGTGGAGAAAGGCCGGTGTGAAGGCGAAGAGCGTGCCGCCCTTGTAGATCGTTCCATCCATGTCGAGCGCGACATGGCGGATCCGGCGGAGCTTTTCCAAGTCAGTTCCGTGACCGCCCGTGGTCGGGGATGCCGTCGAGGTCATGGGATGTCAGTGGGTCTGCCCGTAACCGTGGCCGCGGGCGGGCCAGGCGAGGAGGAACAGCAGGGTGCCGATGACCGCGGTTCCGACCATGCTGCCGAGGGCCACGTTCCAGCCGTAGTGCTGGGCGAGATAACCGAGGCCCCAGCCGGATACGATGGCGCTGAGGTAGCCGAAGAGTCCGGTGAAGCCCACGGCGGTTGCCGCGGCGTGTTTGGTGGCGAGATTGGCGGCGGTGATTCCGACCAGCGCCTGCGGGCCGTAGATGAAGAACCCGGCGCCACCGAGCAGGAGGGTCGCGAGCAGGGGGGGCAGGGTCGGCAGTTTCCAGAAAAGGAAGAGACAGATCGCTGCGAGCGACATGCAGAAGACGCAGGTGCGCGAACCACGTCCTCCGAAAACCCGGTCGGTCAGCCAGCCGGTGGCGAGCATGCCGAGGATGCCGGCGATCTCAAAACCCGCGACCATCCAACTGGCATGGCTCAGCGAAATGCCCTTGGACTCGGTCAGGAGGGTCGGACCCCAGTCGAGCACGCCGTAGCGGAACGTATAGACGAAGAAGTTGGCGATCGCGAGGATCCAGATGTAAGGGTTGCCAAAGACCTGGCGGCGCACGAAACGCTTGAAGTCGGCGGGAGCCTCGGTCCCCGTTTCCTTGCCATCGGCGCCGGTGACCTTGATCTCGGGCAGGCCGACCGAGCGAGGGGTGTCCCTGAGGGTGAACCAGAGGAAGACACACACCAGGGTGACGAGCACCGCGGGGGCGAGAAATGCCCAGCGCCACCCGAAGGCAACCACGTAGCCGCAGAAGATGACCACCAAGGCGCCGCCGATGGAATGGGACGTGTTCCAGATCGACATTTTCGTGGCAAGCTCTCCCGGGTGATACCAGTGCGTCATGAGGCGGGCGCAGGGAGGAAAGCCCATGCCCTGCACCCAGCCGTTGGCCATCCAGGTCAGGCCGAGAACCACCACCGCGGAACTGAGCCCGAACACGACATTGGCGAGTGCCGACAGCAGGAGCCCCGTGATCATGAAGGTGCGGGCGTTGGCGCGGTCGCCCAGGAATCCGTTGGCAAACTTCGAGACGCCGTAGAGCAGCCCGTGCAGCGTGAGAAACAGTCCGAGATCGGATTTGGTGATCCCGAGGTCCTGTTGCATCGCCGGCATGGCGACGCTCAGGTTCTTGCGCACAAAGTAATACGCGGCGTAGCCGACCATCGTCGCGATCAGCGTGCGGCGCTGCCAGTAACGGAAACGGGAGGCTTCGTCGGCCTGGGCGGAGGAGGTGTTGACGGCGGACATCGGGAATCAACGGGACCAGGCGCCACCCGGACCGAAGAGCGTGGCCAGGCTGGGTTCCAGGGTTTGGGTGCGGACGGCGAGATCGAGGACGGTGAAACGGCGGCGGATAAAAAAGGCGCGCACGAAGGATTGGCGAAGGCGTTCCGGGGTGATGCCGATCTCCTCCGGACGGGTGGGCGCGCCGACGATTTCCAGGCGGCGGCGAAGGTCGGCGAGCGGCAGCAGTTGCGCCCGAAGCTGCTCGCGCAGCCCCGGCCAGACGGAGGCAAGCAGGCGGAGCTGTTCTCGCAGATCTTCGCGGGAGATGTACTTCGCCCGGGTCTCCTCGAGCGCGGTGCCGATGAAACTGGCCTTTCCAAAGCGGGCCTGTATGTCATCCACCACGGCAGCCCATTCGGGCCATTGGGTGGCGCAGCGGTCCACGTCGAGCCGGTCGAACGGGACTTCGAGCAGCCTCTCGTAGAGCGATGCAACGGCCAGAGTCGCGATGCCCACCTTGAAGCCATGGGAAGGAGCGGAGCCGTTGTGGGTGTGGTGCTCCATGTCCCACAGGTGGCTGAACTGATGTTCGGCTCCAGATGCGGGGCGGCTGGATTTGCTCCACTGCATGGCGAAACCGCCGAGCATGAGCCCCTCGGTGAGCGCACCGATGGCGCCGGCGTCGCCGCGCCGCGCGCCGGCGGGGTCGGCGAGGGCGTCGCGCAATCCTCCCTGGACGATCGCCCACGCGCGGGGATTGACGGGATCGACGCCGAGGGCGTGGGCGACCAGCCAGTCCGCCCCGGCCGTGACCTTGGCCTGGAGGTCGGCGTAACCCGACGCGGTCATTTCTGCGGGAGCCGTGCGGATGATCTCCAGGTCGCCCACCACAGCCTGGGGTGCCGGACAGTTGAACGTCTGCTTGGCGCCATGCGACGTAATGGAAGCGCCGAACGCCGTATAACCATCCATCGAGGCGGCCGTGGCGACGCAGAGGTACGGGCGCCCGAGCCGGTGGGATGCGAGCTTCACGAGGTCGTTGATGGTGCCGGAACCGACCGCGACCGCAATGGCGTCGTGCCGGCGGAACACTTCCTCAAGCTTCTCCACAAAACCGATTTCGGCGTAGAGGCCGGGATCGTCGAAGACATGGGGCGCAGCGATGGCCAGGGAGGCGTTCGCCAACTGGCGCTGGACGCGATCGCCGGCGACGCGATGGGTCGTCGTATCGGCGACGACGAGCGCCTTGCGTCCCGGGAACTGTGTCCGAAAAATGCCGGCAACGTCGCGGGCGACGCCGGAGCCGAGCCGGAGCTCCCTTGTCTCGGCGGCGGAGGCGAGTGCTTCGTGCACCGAAAGGCGGGCGGGGGGAATGTCCGGGACCGGCGCGGGCTGAGGCGGCGAAGAATTCGCGTTATTATGCATGATAAATATTATAGCGTGGCAACGAGGCTCCTCGTGAGAGAACGGCGGATCGGGTCAGCGCACGCGGTGCAGGTTGGGATGCGGGGTGATCCGGGCGCGCAGGCCGGTGAGGGTGGCGATCATTTCCTCCGGGTCCTGCCCTTCACGGGGGCGGGTTGGGTGCCGGCGGCCAGGAGCTCGGTGGCGCCGGATTCGTCGATGATCAGGCCCTTGAGAATCCCGCCGCGGATGGCGGCCGTGATGGCGGCTGTCCGGTCCCGTCCCGAAACGATGGCGATGGTCCGTGGAATCCGGCGCAGTTGTGAAATCTCCGCGCTGATCACCTGGTCCCGCCATGTTGTGTCGCACTCGCTGCCGTTCCGGTCAATGAAGCGGCCGCAGATCTCCCCGACCGCGCCTGCCTTGCGCAGTGCGGCGCTGTCGGCACTGCTGAGGGTGCCGCGCTCGACGAAGACGGAATTTTCCAGGGTGCCGAGCCCGACGATCGCCACTTGGGCGCGGTCGAGGCAATCGTGGACGGCGCGCATCTGGGGAAGCTTGAGCAGGGCGTCGCGGGTCCGCTTGTCCGGGATGAAGGCCGGTGCATTCAGGGCGAGGAAGCTGCCACCGAGGCGTTGGGCGAGCACACGGCCCACCTCCTGCGCGTCGAAGGCGCTGACGTTGGAATCGACGCTGCCCATGGCCTGCACCACGGTCAGCGCCTTGTTGCGCGGCTCGGGCAGATGCTGCACGACCTCGTGGATGGTGCGCCCGCCGGCGAGCGCAACGGTGTCCCCGGGCCCGATGAGGTCATTGAGGGCGTCGGACGCAAATCGGCCGACGGCCTGCCGCAGATCCGTGTTGGCAAGGCCGTCCAGGGTCTTGATCACCACGGCCGTCTCCAGATTGAACCGGGAACAGATTCTCTTCTCCAGCTCGGTATGGCGGGGCTCGTAGTCCGCGACCGTGATGCGCACAATGCCGCGTTCCCGCGCCAGCGCGAGTAACCGGGAGACCTTGGCTTGGGAAACCTTGACAAATTTGGCGACCTCGTTCTGTCCAAGCCCGTCGACGTAATAGAGCCGGGCGGCGAGGCGGAGGCGATCGTCTGAAAAGCTGGGAGGCATGAGGTGTGACGGCGTTGTTTGGGCTCCGGCAGCGTGGGAGCGCCCGCCCGGGGAAGGCAACAGTGGTGCCGCCAAGGGAGTTTGTCGACTCCGTGCAAAGGCATTCCTTTGTCTCGGACCGGACACCGGGGCGGAGGAGTGCAAATGGGCGCTTGACACGATTGGGCGGCAGGTTTTTGTTCCCATGAATCGCGATACAGAATAGATATTCAGTCAAGCCAAATACCCCAGATGACCCCGATTTTCCCGCAGCCCGTCCGGTGTCACGGATTCCCGAATCCGATCGCGCCCCGGCCGCTCCGCTGGAGGCCGGCGGCATCCCTTGATCCGTTCGGGTCCGTTCCCTGCGTCCCCTGTTCGCGTCCCAATTCATTAGAACCGTAACTCCCATGCAAATCCTGCCACATTGTCCCGAGTCCCCCAGAGGATGCCCGTTCCTCTTTCGAATTGTCGGCGCGCTGATCGCCCTTGTGGCGGC
>CAZOXB010000086.1:0-15207 GCA_964583635.1 uncultured Opitutaceae bacterium
CGGCCACAGGAAAAATCTCTCGTGGTAGCTGCCTGGCTTCTGCCGCTCGCCGTACAAAGGCCAGAGCTCGAACCCGGTGTTTCCGTCACCGCGGACCACTTTGATGAAGGGCCAGGGCGCGGTCGTTGTGGTGACGCCGCGCTTCTCGAACCGACCGTACAGTGGAAAGAGCACCCAGCTCAAGCGATCCTGCCCGAACCGGTGTTTCACTTCTCCGGCAATGGGAAAAAGCGCCTGGTAATCGAGCGCCTCGTTGCCCGTTTTCTTGGAAAAGTAGAATGGCCAGATGTCGAATGCCCGAAAGGGAACCGCCCCGGGTGAACGCGGCTCATCCGGATTGGGAAGTGTGGTGGAATAATTGATCAGATTGAAAAAGCTCCAGCGCTCGGAACCCGCGATTCCCCGACGGTAGGTCAGAAAGGGATACACCCCGTACGCCTCCCGCAACCCTCCGGCCGGGTCCTTTCGCCAGACGTACAACGGCCGGAGGCCACCCGCCGTATCGGCCGGGCCTTGATTGAGAACCGACGGCAAAGGACGCTCAAAAATCAAGGGCCCCAGCGCCTGCCACGACTCCGTCGCCAGTGCGGCTTCACTCTGCTGAGCGACATAAAACGGCCAAACATTGGCTTCATTCGCACGAATATCCGGACCCACCAACGTCTCCACCGCGATCGCAAGCAGGCATGCGATCACGCGCCGAGGATCGGCGGGAAGGTGCAGACGTTTCATGTGTGGATGGTGTTTGGCGGTCCGAACAGCGGTCAACAGCGGTGCAGGGGCGTAGTCAAAACCCAAAGGCACCACGAACAATTAGGCGCCTAATCAAAAATAAATCTCCAACCCGAAGGCAAATGCATAGTCATGAGCCACGATACATACCCGCCCGGGCGGACAGGGTTCCCGTCAATCGTCAGCATGTAGTCTCGCCCAAGACGCTCCTACTCGATTGCATGTTCACCCATGCAATCAGCCCTCAGTAAGCGACCGGATCCGGATGTTGCTTCCCGGCGGCAATTCTTGACTTTTTTCCATTCCAGCAAAGGCAGCCATGCGGATTAGCGGTGGAATTGCAAAAGGCATTCCGTTAGTGGTGCCACCTGGCGACGCCGTGCGACCAGCCACGGATGGATTGCGTCAGTCCTTGTTTTCCAGCTTGGGGGCGCGGGTGGTCGGAGCCCGGGTCTTGGACTTGTTTGCCGGCAGCGGTTCCTACGGTCTGGAAGCATTGAGTCGCGGAGCCGCCTGCGTGACATTCGTCGAACGAAACGCGAAGAGCCTCCACTGCCTCCAGCGCAACCTGAACACGGTCGCCAAGGCGTTGAAAAAATCCCCCAACGCGCTCGCCAGGATTTCCGCGAGCGACGTAACCGACTGGAAGCCTGCGGGCGCGGAGCTTCCGCCCGAACTCATCTTCGTGGACCCGCCCTACGAACACATCCCCGATCTGGCGCCCGCCCTGTTTTCCCACCTGCGCGAATGGGTCGACCCGCATCAGGATCCGCTGGTTTTTTTCGAAACGCCCGGAGAAATCACTCTGGAGCCCGTCGATTGGGAGCATTTCAAACGCATCGGCGGTGCCAAGCCGAGGCAACCCGGAATATCCGTCTTCAGGCTGCGCCCGCCGGCCAGTTGAGGTCCCGTAGTGGACACTCCCTCGGACACACGAACGCCTCTTCGTGCAAACGCCGGCATCCGTCATCACATGTGCCCCTGCTTGGCGGACAGGATTCCCAGCGCCGCAACGAGGGCGGTTTCGGTGCGCAGGACCCGTTGGCCGAGATGGACGAGCTGAAATCCGCTGCTCCGCAGAACATCCCGGTCGTCCCCGTCCCAGCCGCGCTCGGGGCCCAGCGCCAGACACACGCTCCGGGGGATCGTCAGGTCGATCTTCCCCAGACGCAGGTTCGCCTCATAGTTGTCGAGGGCGATCAGCTCCGGCGCAGCATCCGTGGAGTTGAAGTCCGCCGCCTGCGCGTCCTGCGCTGCGCGACCACACGCCATGGCCACCGATGAGAGCGTCCTTGTCCACGTCACCTCGGGGATCCGCGTGTCGAATGCCTGCGCCGCGCCAGCCAGAAGATGACGCCGCCATTCTCCCGACGACCAGAGCGTGCTGGCCGCGTAGTTGGGATCACTGCGCCCGGTGGCGACGAAATGCAGCGCCGTGACCCCAAAGGTCGCTGCCTCGTTGAGGATCTTCCTGGCGGTCTGCGGCCGTGGCAACCCCACGATGAGCGTCAGCGGACTCAACGGCGGGAGCGGATCGCCCCAACGGAATTCCAGCTCGAGGTGTCCCGCGGCAATGTGTCGTACCACGGCCTTCCCCCGCGGCCCGTTGACCACACCGGCATCGAACGAGTCGCCTTCGCGCCGTCGCAGTACCTCGAGCACATGCACCGCCCGTGAATCGGCCTTCGACAGGGGGGACGACACTTCGGAAGCTTCAAAGAGGATGATGTTCACGTTGCGATGCCCCCAAAGCGGCACTGGCCATGCTGCCAGTGGTCGCGAAGGGCGACAAGGATTGCTGAACGCGCAGCTTCCGGGGCGCAATTTCCTGGCTCCCGTTAGACTTGACGTTCGCCGCCCCCTCGAAAATCGTGGGCTGCCTTCGCGGGTGTAGTTTAGTGGTAAAACTCCTCTCTTCCAAAGAGGTATCGTCGGTTCGATTCCGTCCACCCGCTCCATGCCGCCTAGCCTAACCGGGGCATTCCCGAAGTCAGCTTCCGCATGCACGACGACCGCCGTCCCGGCTTTCCTGCTGTCGCCCGTGCATTTTGACGTTTGCTTTACCGGGGATTTTTACAGCTATTTGAACAAAAGTAAGTTGCGCGAACTTATCGCCGGTTCCGACATATAGGTGTATGGCTTTCATCACCTCCGCACCGTCTGCCCAGGCGGCCGCCACGCTTCGTCCGAGTGCGCGCCAGGGTGCGCGCCCCAACCTCAAGGCGGCGCAGAATCTCGCCAAACAGAAGGGTCTCGAGCGCAAGGCCCGCCGGTACAAGCTGCCACTTCAGGAACTGGCGCTATTCACCCAGCAGCTTTCTTCGTTGCTCACGGCCGGCCTGCCGCTCGTGCAGACCCTCGAGGCACTGCAGGACCAGACGGAGGACGCGGTTTTCCGCATCATCATCCGCGATGTGCGCACCGAGATTTCCGCGGGCAGTTCCTTCTCCACGGCGGTCAAACAATTTCCCAACGCCTTCAACTCGCTGTTTGTCTCCATGGTGGAGGCGGGTGAGGCCTCCGGCAATCTCGCGGAGATCCTCGGCAAGGTCGCCGGCTATTTCGAATCGTCGGTCAAACTGGGCAAGAAGGTGAAGTCCGCCATGACCTACCCGATCGCCGTCATCGGCCTCGCCGTGGTCCTGGTCAATGTCCTGATCATGTTCGTGATCCCGGTGTTCGCCGACATGTTCAAGGACTTTGGCGCCAAGCTGCCGGCCCCGACCCAGATGCTCATCGACCTGAGCGCGTTCATGGGAAGCTACTGGTGGGCCATCGCCCTGGCGATCTTCGGCATCGTCTACGCGTTCAAGAAATACATCCGGACCCCCGTCGGCCGCGCGCAGCTTCATCGGACCCTGCTCAAGGCACCCATCTTCGGTCCCCTCATCCACAAGATCGCGCTCTCCCGTTTCTGCCGCACCTATGCGACGCTCGTCCGTTCGGGCGTGCCCATCCTGCGCACCCTCGAGATTGTCGCCGCCGCCAGCAACAAGGTTCAGGTGGAGGCCGCGTGCGAGGACATCGCCAAACATGTCAGCCAGGGCGGCCAGGTCTCCGAAATTCTCGGGACCAATACGTTCTTCCCGCCCATGATGAAGCACATGGTGAAAGCCGGCGAATCCACCGGCAACGTCGACGGCATGCTGCAGAAGGTGGCCGATTTCTATGACACCGAATGCGAAGCCACCGTCGCCTCCCTCACTTCCCTGATCGAGCCAATCCTGATCGTGTTCCTCGGCGTCGTGGTCGGTGGCATCGTCATGGCGATGTTCCTCCCCATCTTCCAGCTGGGCTCCGTGGTCGGAGGCATGTAAACAACCGTTGGTCCGTGACACGCCGTCAGGTCCACGGCCTGCCTGCGTGTGTTTGAGTACATTCCCGCACTATGCCATCCGTCCTCATCGTCGACGACCTGCTCTCCATCCACGAGATGCTCGATGCGGTCATCCAGCCGACCGGTTTCGCCACCGCGTTTGCGACGGATGGGGAAAAGGCGCTCGCGCGGTACAAGGCCGAAAAATTCGACGTGGTGCTGGCCGACATCGACATGAAGCCCGTCGACGGCATCACGCTGCTCAAGCAGATCAAGGCCTACGATCCGAACTGCGTGCTGATCATCATGACCGCGTACGCGAGCACGGAGTCGGCGATCCAGGCGCTCAAGTTCGGGGCCTTTGACTACCTTCAGAAGCCGTTCCGCGTCGACGAACTGATTTCAACGCTCAAACGGGGCCTGGAATTTCGCGAGCTCACCGCGGAGCGCAGCAGCGCCACGGCCTTGCCGGCCACACGCGCGACGGACATCGAAAACCGCCTGGTCGGCCGGGGCGGAAAGATCCAGAAGCTCGTCCAGCAGGTGAAGAAGCTGGCGGCCGTGCGCACACCCGTTCTGCTGCAGGGCGAAAACGGCACGGGCAAGAGCACGATCGCCGAAATCCTCCATGCCAGCAATGCCGCAGCCGACGCTCCGTTGGTGCGCATCGATTGTTCGCTGAGCTCCGAGGACAATTTCAGGGGCGGCCTTCTCGGTGAGAACGGAGCCGGCGGCGAATGGATCGCCCAGGCCAGGGGCGGAACCCTGTTCCTCCAACACCTGCAATGTCTCCCGATGCCCATGCAGAAGGAGCTGGTCAGCGTCCTTCGCAACACCTCCCAGGACTTCCGGTTGATCTGCACAACGAGCGATGACCTGGAAAGGCTGACCGACGAAGGGCAGTTTCACGACGAACTCTTCTACCGGGTGGCCTCACTGCCGGTCGTGCTGCCCCCCTTGCGCGATCGCGTCGAAGACATCCCGGTCCTGGTGAAGCATTTCAGCTCCAAGGCGACCAACCCCCACTTTGACTCCAAGCTGATCGAATTCACCGACGATGCCCTCAGCGTGCTGCAGGCCTATCACTGGCCGGGCAACCTCAGTGAACTCCAGCAGCTCGTCGTCCGGATCGCCGCCACCACCGACGCCCGCATCGTCACGTCACAGCAGTTGCCCATGCGGCTGCGCGAGGTGAAACAATGGCCGAATCTCAGCGACTACCTCGCCGGACAGCAGAAGCAGTACGTCGAACGGGTCATCCACGCCCTCGGCGGCGACCGCGTGGCCGCGGCCAAGGTGCTCGGTGTCGATGTCAGCACGCTGAGCTGAGGTTTCCGCGCACAGGCGGAAACGGAGTCAGCGCATCTCCACCAACCGAGTGCCCTGTCGCAGATGCGCCGCGATCTGCGGCACGCGCGGGATGATCTCGCGCACCGCCTGTGCCTCGAAACCGGCTTCTGCAAGCCAGCGAGCGAGCGCTGGAGGCAACTGGGCATCGACCAGAAACTTCACCGGCTGGCCATGAGTACGGGGTGATCAAGCTGGGCAGCGGCGTATTCCAAGCTCGCCCTGATGTCTTCCGCCTCAAGGTCGGGATAATCCGCGAGGATTTCGGATTCGGAAACCCCGGCCGCCACGAGGTCGATAACGTCCTTCACGCGGATGCGCATCCCCCGGATGCAAGGCCGACCGCCGCATTGGTTCGGATTGAAGGTGATGCGTTCCAAGTATTTCATGCCTACAGGCTAGTCAAAGGCCGAATCTTCCGCAAGGCCCGTATCCGACCGCGACCTTCGCGATCCCGGGTGCTGTCGGTGCAGACGCCCATTCGTGATTGTCTCATTATTTGTCCGCATTGGCCTACAATAACCATCGTGAGGCACCAGTCTGCCCAGGGTAGCAGTCTTTGTGATGCCAAGCGGCAGCGAGAAGGACTGCCGAATTCAGGCTACGGCTACACCTCACCCGGGGCGGATCCGCTGCTGCACCTGCCGGTATACCTCGAGGAGGGCCTGAAAGTCCTCGTCGCGGCTGCGGCTCTGGATGCGAAAATCGAAAGCGGCCGCCTGCCGCAGCTCCTGTTCGGCCGTGCGAAGGCGTTGGGCGATGTCCGCGTCGCAATCCTGCCCGCGCCCGGTCATCCGCCGGCAAAGTTCCTCGATCGGCACCTCGATGAACACCGTCCCGAGATGTCGCGCGAGCAGGGGATTCAACGCCGCCGCCCTGCGGAAGGCGTCCACACCTTGAACATCGACATTGATGATCAGGTTCCGGCCGTGCGACAAAGGCTCCAGAACCGACGACGCCAGGGTTCCGTAGCGATGCTTCTGGTGCACCACCGCCCATTCGAGAAAGGCGTTGGCCGCCACCTTCCTGTCGAATTCCTCCGGCGGGAGAAAATGATAGTGCACGCCATCGATCTCCCCGGTCCGGGGCGGACGCGTCGTCGTGGTCACGACCCGCGAAAACCCCGGAACCTCCGCCACCATGCGCTCGCAGAGGGTGGTCTTGCCGGAACCCGCCGGGCCCGCGATGACCAGCAGCACGGGTGGGGCCGACGCCGCCGCGTCAACAGGTGCGCTCGTGGGCATCGTTCCGCCTTCCCCCCTCAATAGGTGAACGCAACGACGGCGAGAAGCAGGCCGTACGCCGCCAGCAGGCCTCCCACCGCGCGGGAACGCACCGGGCGATTGAAGAGCCAGCCAAAGAAATCGCGCAAGCGGAACGGTACCGCTCCCAGGTAGATGGCCAACGCTATGCCGGCAAACACCGCCGTGACCATGAACCGCCGCTGCGGAAAGGCGTACTGCATGTACGCGGCATCGAGCAACGGGGTCGCCGCCAGCAGCATGAGCGCGGCCAGCCCCCGCACCGCCAGAAAATCGGGCACATAGAAATAGGAGGCGACGGCGACACCCGCAAAACCAATGAAGAGGAGCTTGCGGTACTCGCCGAAGTCGGCCTCGGACAACGTCCAGATCTTGGACAGGAACCAGAGCGTCGCTCCGCCAAAAAAGATCACGGTTGCCAGGCGCGATCGCGGCAGGGCCTTGAACGTCGTGACGACCATGGGGTTGCCCAGAAGGAAAAGCACCCCGAGCACCAACAGGACGAGGCCGCAGAGCAGTGTGGCGAGATAAAGTGACATGAGCGGGAAAGAATCATCAAACCGGTGACGCCACACCAGCGAGAACAAGTTCGCCATACAGCGTGCTGACGGTCGCCCTCTGGATTTTCAAAGGCACCACTTCGCCAATCAATCGAGGATCGGCGTCAAAAATCGCCACCCGATTGCCATCCGTCCGCCCCATGAAGTGTTGCCCTGTCTTGTCAGGTCCTTCCACGAGCACGTTCTCGATCGTTCCCACCAAGGCGGCCGAGCGCCGCAGGGAATTTTGCCGAAGAATTTCAAGAAGCACTTGATTGCGATTTTCCTTCACGTCGTCCGGGATCTGATCTTCCAGCGCGGCGGCGGGAGTACCACTGCGCACGGAGTACTTGAAGATGTACGCCATGTCGTAGTTGCACGCTTCAAACAGGCGCCGGGTCTGCTCGAATTCCTCATCGGTCTCACCCGGGAAGCCAACGATGACATCCGTCGAAAAATACATGTCCGGGCGCACGGCCCGCAGCGACTCGACAATCTCCCAATAACGCGCGGCGGAGTAGGGTCGATTCATGGCCCGCAGCACCCGATCGCTCCCGCTCTGCATCGGCAAATGCACATGGCCGCAGAGTTTTGGCAGCCTTCCATAGGCATCCACCAGATCCTGCTTGAACCCGCGGGGGTGCGGCGAGGTGAAGCGGATGCGCTCAAGGCCTTCAATCGCATGCACCCGCTCCATCAGTTGCACAAAGGGTGAACGTCCTTCGACGCCGGCATAATCGCGGCGTCCGTAACTGGTCACGATCTGGCCGAGCAGCGTGATCTCACGCACGCCACGCGCAACCAGTGCCTCGCACTCGCGCACGATGTCATCCATGGGACGCGACCGTTCGTCTCCGCGGGTCCTGGGCACGATGCAAAACGCGCATGCCATGTTGCAGCCTTGCTGGATCGAAACGAAAGCCGTCACCTGCCGGTGCACAGCGGCTCCGTCCTCGGGGCCGGACAGCAAGTGGTCCTTGATCGTGTTCTGGGATCCCGTCTCTTCGGCGATATCGACGATGCTGCGGCCGATGGGCACCCCGGCCGCCTGCGCAGCCCTCAGGTTGTCCAGATAACCCGGGACTTGGTGAAATTTCTGCGTGCCCACAATCAGGTCCACATCCGGCAGTTGATCCAGAAGGCTCGCACCCCGGTTCTGGGCCATGCAGCCCAGGATGCCGAGGATGAAATCCGGCTGGCGACGCTTGCGCGCGGACAGATACCCCGCCTTGCCGATCGCCTTCTGCTCCGCCGCATCCCGCACCGAACAGGTGTTCAGGAGCAGGATGTCGCAATCGTCCTCGTCGGGAACTATCCGGTATCCCCGCGCACGCAGCATGGCCGCGACAGCCTCGCTGTCGCGCTCATTCATCTGGCACCCGTAGGTCTTGATGTGCACCCGGTTCATCCGCAGGAAGGTCCAACCTAGCCTAGCGGACCCGGTGGTCAACGCGGGACTGGCAACCGTTTCACGGCTCCTCGACGTAGCCGTGCTTGATGGCGTACCGCACCAGGCAGGCCGGTTCCGATATGCCGAGCTTCTCCTTCACCTTGGTCAGGACGTTGATGATGGTCTTGGTGCTCACCGCCAGGCGATCCGCCATGACCTTGTTGTTATCCCCCCGTGCGAAGCCCCGGAGGACCTCACGTTCGCGCGATGTCAGGTTGCTGCCAACCGTGCTCGCTTCGCTGCGGAGGCTCTCCACCAGCAGCCGGGAACTTGCGGGGCAGTAGTAACTCTCGCCTTCAAGCACCTTGAATACCGCCTCCCGCAACAGGGAGAGATCGGAGCGTTTCAGCACAAATCCGTGCACGCCCAGGCTGATCGCCTCGCGCACCATGTGTTCCTGCTCGTTGGAAGACACAAAGATCCACTTGGTCCGTGGCAGCTTGGGTCCGGCACCCCGCACCACGTCAAACCCGCGTCCGTCCGGCAGCATCCAGTCGACAATGACGAGATCCGGCTTTTCGCGGAGGCTGGCTTCAATGCCTTCCGCGACAGTCCGGCAGTCGGCGGCCAGGGTGAGGTGGAGTTGTTCCTTGACCAGCATGGACATCAACTGGCGGACGAGCGTGTGATCTTCGACCAGCACGACGCGGCGTGGGTTGTCGGGTTTGGCGGGGCTCATGGCAGGCCTGCATATTAACAAATCCGGCCACCGGTGTCTCGGGAAGATTGGAAAATCACCCGGGAAAAATTCCCGAAAGAATTTCCCTTTATCCCGGGAAATCGGGACCCGCGGAGGAGTATGCTTCGCAGGCGGCTTGGCATCGGACGGATCCAGGCCGCCACCCAGTCCTTCCGCTCCACCTCCACTTCAGCTCCCATGCACACCCTTCCCAGTCAGCCCACGCAGACCGGACACTCCCGCGTCCGGCCTGATTCGCACGCGATCTCCACACCAGCTTCCCCGTTGTCATTCCGGATCCACCAACTCTCGCTTCAGGCGGGGCACAAACCCGGGGTCCGTCGCCTGCAGGATGCGCCCAGAGCCTTTTGCTCAATCCGCGAGTCTGACGGCGCGACTCTTGAGGGATTCAACTTCACGGCGAGCGACTACCTCGGGCTGGCAAGCCACTCCCTCGTGAAACAGGCCGCCATCGGCGCGATCCATCGCTTCGGAACGCACGGCGCCGGACCGGCAGCGATCGCCGGCACGCTTGAGGCATCCGATGCGCTTGCACGCGACCTGGGCAGGCTGCTGCACCTGCCGCACGTGGCGCTGTTTCCCTCCGGATGGACCGCCGGGTACGATGCCATGCGGGCGTTCGTACGTCCCGATGATGTTGTGCTGATGGATGCGTGCATCAGCAACGGAATCCGCAGCGGAGCAACGGCCTCATCGTGGCGGATCCACCTCTTCCGACACCTCGACACCGACCACGCCAGGCTCTGCCTCCGCCGTCTGCGGGCGATGTACGGGAGCCGGGCAATCTTCGTCGCCACCAGCAGCCTTTTCCCGGTCGACGGGAACTGCGCCGATCTCACCACGCTGCATCGCCTCTGCGGAGAGTACAACGCCTGCCTGATCGTGGATGCCGCCCATGATTTCGGATGCGTCGGACCCGAAGGTGCCGGAGAATCGGAACTCCAGTCCGTCTGGGGTGAAATACCCATCGTCATCGGCAGCTTGTCGAAATGTCTCGCCAGCAATGGAGGATTTGTGGCGACGCAGCGGGCGGAGACCTGCGACTACCTGAAGGCACGCTCGCCCACCCATGCCTTCAGCTGCGCACTGTCACCGGCACAGGTCGCGACCGCTGCGCAGGCGCTGGCGATCATCCGCTCGCCGGAAGGATCAGCCAGGCGCGCCGCATTGCGAAGGGCGGTGATCGCCTTGCGGGCCGCCCTGGTGGATTGCGGCATCCCACCCGGCGGCAGTCTCGGTCCGATCGTCGTCACGAAGGTTGGCAGCGAGGCCGTCGCACGGCACGCGGTGCGCTTGTGCGCCGGGCAGGGGGTGCTGCTCTCCCTGCTGGAAACACCGCTCGTGCCACGCGGAAAATCACGTCTTCGCCTCCAGTTGATGGCGGGTCACGAACCGGCTCTCATGCCGGAAATCGCGAAAAAAATCTCAAACGCGATCACGGAGGCACATTCGTCCGCATCCCGGAACGATGCATCACGCACGCTCGACCAGATCTGAAGCACCGGCTCCATCAAAACGATTTTCATCCGGCGCGGCACCGGACGAAACACGCGTTTTCCAGAGGTAAAATCGGAAAAATTCCATCGTCGTTCCGACCGTCGATGTCCCGGATTTTTCTTCGTCACCGCGATGCTCGCCGCGCGTCGTTGTGATCAGGCGCGAAGCATCGGCTCAAAAAAAACGCGAACGATTTCACATTTATGCAAGTTCAGTCTCGCGTTTTGTCAGAAAATCTTCGTAACGTTTGGACGTTCTCATCATCGACCGATCGACACATGCGTTGATCGGCCGAAAAAACGATAACCAAAATACAGATACCATGGCCAAAAAAGCCGCTTCCAAAAAAACGTCGAAAGCAAAACCCGCCGCCAAGGCAAAGAAAGCCACCAAGAAGGCTAAGAAGTAGTTTGCTCGAGACGTCGGAGATGCGAGGGGTGAAACCCGCCCCCGCATCTCCCGACTGAAACCCCAGTACATTTCAGGCGGTCAGGTGAGGACGATGAAAGTTCCTCTGATCGCCTTGAGTGCTTTCCTCGCCGCCGGAAGTATCGCGGCTGAGAAATCAGGGAGCCGTTCTCCCGAGTCCGGTCCGGATGCTCCGGCGACCAGCGGCCTTTACGAGATCGGAAAACGACTCTTCGACGAGTACGCTCCGGATGAAATAAAGGCCGAGTATGAATTCGTTTCGCCGGAAACCTGGAACACATTCTTCCAGAAGCTGGAGGACACCCTGCAATCGGGGTCCATGGAGGACCTGGCCGCCCTGGCGCCCGCCGTCCGCACGGCCCTGCTGACCTTGCAATCCGCCACCGGCGAATCCGACCTGGTGGATTGGCTGCGCGAGCGCCTCGATCTCGTGGAAGCAGCCGATGAGGCTGCCCACGCTCCACCGCCCTCCGCAGCCCCCACGCCAAGACCCGGCACTGGTCCGTCGGCTTCACCCGCGTCGCCTCCGGCCGCGGCGCCCCCGGACATCGCCGTGCCGCATTATGACCTGTGGAAGAAGCGCCTCGCCGGACGCCCGGCACCGGGAAACTCGGCCGCGCTGATGCCTGAGCTCAAGGCCGCCTTCGCCGACGAGGGCATTCCACCTCAACTGGCGTGGATCGCCGAGGTGGAGTCGTCGTTCAATCCCCAGGCCCGCAGTCCGGTGGGTGCCAAGGGCCTCTTTCAACTGATGCCTGCCACGGCCGAGAGCCTCGGGTTGAGCACGTTCCTGCCCGACGAGCGAACCGATCCGGAAAAGAGCGCCCAGGCTGCCGCGCGCTACCTGCGCAAGCTGCATGCCCGCTTCGCCGACTGGCCACTCGCGATCGCCGCCTACAACGCGGGCGAAGGGCGGGTCGGCCGGGCGCTGGGCCGCCGGAGCGTGAAGACGTTCGCTGCCATCAGCGCCGATCTGCCCGGCGAAACCCAGCTCTATGTCCCGAAGGTCCTCGCGACAGTCGCGCTGCGCGAAGGCACCTCCCCCAGCCAGATTCCGGCGCCCCTCCCCCGAGGCTGAAGCCGCAAGGCCGCGTCGCCACCGGTCGCTGCATCTCATCGTCCGCGTCACCCTCGGCGATTCCCCCTCCTCCCGCCCGGCACTCCCAGACCCGGCATTCCAACTCCACCCGGCCCCTCGTCCCCACTTTTTCTTTTCGCCAGCGACGCTTCCCCGGACTTGGCTGCATCCATGGGTTTTTTCGATCGTTTTTCCGCCAGGAAATCTTCCCCCGCAAGGTCCGCCGCTCCCGCCGAACCGACTCCGCCGGTCCCGGAGGCGACGCCGGGCGCCTTGTCCCCTTCGACCTCGGCGGACACCCCGCCCTCGGGGGAGGTGGAAACGGCCGCTTCCGGCGAAGGGCCGCTTTCCCCGGAATCGATCGGCAGCGTGCTGCTCGCCGCCCGTGAGAAGCTCGATCAACGCGACCTTCCCGCGGCCCTGGTTCTCTACGAACGCATCCTCGCCGTGGCCGGCGATCGCGCCGATGTGCTGGTCACCATCTCAGGCGACCTCGGCATGACGGGGCATGTCGAGACGATCGCCGAATTGATCGCTCCACGCTACGATGCCGAGCGCCATGGGCCCGCCACCGGTCTGAACCTGTTGCAGGCCTATCTCGCCGTCCGCAACACCACGGCGGCCCGACACACGCTCGACATCCTCTTTGCCCTCCGGCAGGCGGAGCTCGAGGAGCGGCTGCATGGATTCTCCAACGCGCTCGCCGAATTGATTGAAGCCGAGAAGAAGGGTCTTCTGGCGCCGACGCCGCCCGGGATCGCCGGGCACTCCCCAACCGGCTCCGCTCCGGCCGCGGGCGGGCCGGTCTCGATCAGCCTGATCAGCATCAGCAAACCCATCTGGTTGTACGGCCTGGAGCCCATCGCCACGCAGATCCTGCCACCCAAGGGCGATCGCGTCCGCCGCGTCGCCTTTGCCCAACTCGCGATCCTGGGAAATCCGCAGGTCCACCCGCTGATGAAGGAGCCGGAAGAGGAGCAGGGACGCCTGACGCGCGCCCTGCCGCTCTGGCTGGCGGAATCGTTCTGCTTCAGTCCGTCCTATGCCCCCATTGCCGCGATCGGCATGGTTCCCGACGCCCGGCACTACGCGCTCTTCTCCGCCGAATGGACCACGGAAAACCTTCGTCAGCTCGTCGACACGAGCGGCACGGGACTGGATTACATCTTCACGGGAGCGATCCAGAGGACGGATGACGAAACCCAGCTTCTCATGCGCATCTGGGAGGTCAGGAAGTTTCGCGAACGAAAGCAATTCAGCGCGCGTTGGTCACCTGCGACCATGGACCTGGAACTGACCAAGCTGCACCAGCAGATCCGCCAGTTCATGGAATGGGCCGCATTTCCCGCCGGCACGGGCATGACCTACACGCCACCCGCTTCACCCAAGGCATGGCTGGACGTCCTCGGTGCCTCGCTGACGCTCTTCCTTGGGGAAAAAACTTTGCTCGCTCCGGAGCAGCTCACCACCACCGCCGCCGCACAGAACACGGCCGCCCACCAGGCCGGCCAGGGCGAATCCGCCTCGCTCGCCTGGCTCACGCTGGGCGCCAGGGCCCGCACCCTCGGTGTGACCTCTCCCCAGGCACCCGCCGCGGACCCGGTCCGTACCGCACTGACCAGCCAGGCGGCGCAAATCGCGGGCATGGCCTAGTGCCCCCCAAACGAGTCTCCGGTGATGCCGAACGTCTCATCCCCCGCAACTGCGGATCTGAGGATCTGCGCCGTCAAACCGCTCCTTGCACCCGCCATTCTGGAGGAGGAATTCCCCATGACCGCCGCGCAGACCGCCTTGGTCCGCGACACGCGGCAGCAGATCGAAGCGATATTTGACGGCCGCGACGATCGCCTGCTCGTGGTGGTGGGCCCCTGCTCCATCCACGACCCCGTCGCCGCCGCCGACTATGCGGGCCGGCTCGCCGGAATCGCCGGCGAATTCCGCGGAGATCTGCTGCTCGTGATGCGGGTGTACTTTGAGAAACCGCGCACCGTCGTCGGATGGAAGGGTCTCATCAACGACCCCGAGTTGGACGCATCGTACCAGATCAATCGGGGATTGCGAAAAGCCCGCCAGGTCCTGCTCGACGTGACCGCCCATGGCCTTCCCGCCGCCACCGAGTTTCTCGATACGACCCTCGGGCAGTACTTTGCCGATCTCGTGAGTTGGGGGGCGATCGGTGCGCGCACGGTGGAAAGCCAGGTGCATCGCGAACTGGCATCCGGATTGTCCATGACGGTGGGATTCAAGAACCGCACCGACGGCGATCTCCTGGTGGCCATCGATGCCATCCAGTCCGCGCGGCATCCCCACTGGTTTCCCTCGCTGACCCGCGAAGGGGCACCGGCCGTCATGGGGACCACCGGAAACCGGAGCACGCACCTGGTACTGCGGGGTGGCACTTCCGGGCCCAATTACTCGGCGGCCCATGTCCGCCGCGCAGCCGAGTTGTTGCGCGGCAAGGGCCTGCCGCAACGGTTGATGGTCGACTGCAGCCACGCGAACAGCGGCAAGGATCCTTCGCGCCAGCCCGCCGTCGCGGCCGATCTCGCGACGCAGATTGCGGGCGGTGAAACGGCAATCGCCGCCGTGATGATCGAAAGCCACCTGATCTCCGGCCGCCAGAGCCATGCGCATCGCCCCCTGCGTTACGGACAAAGCATCACCGATGCCTGCCTCGGCTGGGACGAAACCCAGCCCATGCTGCACTGCCTCGCCCAAGCCGTGCGCGCGCGACGTTCCGCACCGGTTGGATAGCAACGCGTCGCTCTCACCCGCGCGCCGGTGCGACCTTCACGCCGCGCCAGCCAGTTGCCCGCAGCCGGCGGCGATGTCGATGCCGCGGCGCTGGCGCACCGTG
>CAZOXB010000087.1:0-15177 GCA_964583635.1 uncultured Opitutaceae bacterium
GCAAGACCACGCTTCTCAATCGCATCCTCACCGAACAGCACGGCAGGAAGCTCGCGGTGATTGAAAACGAGTTTGGCGAAGTGGGCGTGGACAACCAACTGGTCATCCGGAGCGACGAGGAAATTTTCGAGATGAACAACGGGTGCATCTGCTGCACCGTGCGGGGGGACCTCATCCGCATCCTCGGACGCCTCATGAAACGCAAGGACCGGCTCGATGGCATCCTCATCGAAACGACCGGCCTGGCGGATCCCGGTCCGGTGGCGCAGACATTTTTCACCGACGATGAGATGCGGACCCGCTTCCGGCTGGACGCAATTGTCACGGTCGTGGATTCAATGCACGTGGTCCGGCACATCGACACCTCGCCGGAGGTGAAGAAGCAGATCGCGTTTGCGGATGTGCTGATCCTGAACAAGACGGATCTCGTCTCCCCCGGCGAGCTCGATGCGCTGGAGGCGCGTATCCGAAAGATGAATGCGGCGGCCCGCGTGCATCGTGCGAGGAATGCCGAGGTGCCGTTGTCGGCGGTGCTTGATGTCGGCGGCTTCAACCTGTCGCGTGCGACCGGGATCGATCCCGGCTTCCTTGACACCGAGTATCCGTTCGAATGGGCCGGCGTGTATGCGCTGCCCCAAGGCACGCATGCGTTGGAGATCGGACACTGCGATCATGACCACGCCCACGATCATGGGCACGGGGAGCACGCGCATCATCATCACCATGGCGACGGAAAGGCGATGGATATCGTGATACTCCCGGTGGCGTCATTTGACGAAAAGGACATCGGACCGGCGTGCGAAGCGGCGGCGGTGCTCTTCTCGGATTGGGAGAACAAGGTGGAGGCGGGCGCGACGATTTCGCCGGGCGGCACGCTGCAGCGGCTTCAACTCGAACAGGGCTGCGGCACGTTCCGCGTCAGGATTGACCAGCCCGGACTCTATGCGGTGTTTGAGCAGGATGGCCACGCACCGCTCCACATTGCGGTCATGGGCCAGAATGCACGCCCGGGCTGGCAGCAGGATTTCCACGCGAACCATTCCCACGACGACGATGTTTCCAGCGTGGGCATCAGCGTTCCCGGAAACCTTGACGGCAGCCGGCTGAATGCCTGGATCAGCGATCTTCTGAAGACGAAGGGCGGCGACATTTACCGGATGAAAGGCGTGCTCAGCGTGAAGGGCAGCAACCGGCGGCTGGTGTTCCAGGGGGTTCACATGCTGTTCGATGCCAAGTTCGACCGTGAATGGGGAACCGACCCGCGCACGAACACCCTGGTCTTCATCGGCAAAAATCTCGACCGGCAGGGACTGACCGAAGCGTTCAAGGCCTGTCTCACCTGAACCGCGCGAGAATGCGGTGGACTCCGGCGCCCCTGCGGTGTTCTTTGCCGCAGGGGGAGCGGCGGGCGGAAGGAAGACGTTTACGAGGTCGTAAATGTACGCAATGACGCGTTACATGGATCGTTTGCGCCTGATAGCAGTCTTATCCTGATCCCATGAATTCCTTCAAAGTCCTTTCCGCGGCGACAGCCGCCGTCCTGCTCAGCTGCGGTTCCGTTGTGACCGCATCCCCGGTTCCGGTGGATTCCCGCATTTCGGCGACGACTGTTTACCTCGACCGTGCCATCGTCACCCGCACGGCCCAGGTCCAATTGCCCGCGGGTGAGTCGGAGCTGATTTTTGAAAAACTGCCTGCGGGGTTGCTGGACGCGTCCTTGCAGGTCGGGGCGCGGGGCACCGCTGGCGCGATGCTGGTCGACGTCTCGGCGCGGCAGACCTTCGTCGAGGCCACCGTACACCCGAGGATCAAGGCCCTCGAGGATGAACTGCAGGCATTGCAGCGGCAGGATGTTGACCACAAGGCCCGGCTGGCGCTGCTCGACCAGCAGCGCGCGCTGCTGGGGCGGATCGAGGCGGCGGTGACCTCGCCGCCGCCGCGCGATGCCAGCGTCACGGGGCCGCGTCCGGGGATCGACGAATGGCAGAAGCTGCTGGCTTTCCAGTTCGATACGCTTTCCCGGCTCTCCAACGATCAGCAGGCGCTCGACCGGCAGCGTGAAGAGGTTGCGGCGAAAATGGCGGCGGTGAATGCGCAACTCGCCCTTCTGCGGAGCCGGCAGGCGGCGGCGCGCAGTTTCAAGACCGTCACCGTCCGGGTGGCGGCAGCCTTGGCCGGCAGCTTGGACGTTTCGCTTTCCTATGCGGTGCACGGCGCTTCCTGGACTCCGGCCTATGACGTACGCCTCCGCTCGGAGCAGCGTCGCGTCGAACTGAATTATTTCGGCGTCGTCCGCAATGGCACCGGCGAGGATTGGAACGCGGTCGCGCTGACCCTGTCCACCGCGCGGCCCAGCCAGGGGGGCAGCGCACCGGCGTTGCCGCCGTGGATCGTCGATGTGTACCGGCCCATGCCGCGCCCCATGGCAGCGCCTGCCATGACCAGCTCGAAGGTCTCCTTGGGCGCTTCCCGGGAAGTGGCCCAGATGAGCGACCGCGCCGAAGAAATCAGGGAAATGGCCTTTGACCAGGCCACCGTCGAAACCGCCGCCACGAGCGCCACCTTCCGCATCGCGACACCGGTCACGCTGCCGAGCGACAACTCAGCGCAGCGCGTTCCCATCACCGGCGCCCAGCTCGCCGCCACGCTGCATTACGAATCCACCCCCAAACTCCTCGAAGCTGCGTTTCTCAACGCCACGGTCACCAATACAACCGCCTTTCCGCTTCTGGCCGGACCGTCGAACCTGTTCCTGGACGACACTTTTGTGGCTGCCGGTCAACTCAGGACTGTCATGCCGGGCGAGAAGTTTGACCTCGCGCTGGGGTCGGATGACGGCATCGCGGTCAAGCGCCGCCTCGTCAATCGATTCAGCGAAGAAACCGGATTCACGAGCAAGGGTCGTCGTGTGACCTACGAGTTCATGGTCACCCTCACCAACAACAAGAAGACCGCGGAACAGATCGTCTTCAAGGAGGCGGTTCCCGTCTCGCGCGACGAGAAGATCGTGGTGAAGCTGCTCACCCCCGCGGAACGGGAGATCGGAGCCGTTGAAGGGCAGAAGGAAATCACCCGTGAAGCCGACGGAGTGCTGGTGTGGCGGATCGCCCTGAAACCGGGCGAAAAGCGCGAATTTCCCCTCAAGCTGAGTGTCGAATATCCCTCGGACATCACGGTCATCGGTCTGAACTGAGCCGGAATCGCAATTCCGCACACGCATGGGTCGGAGGAGTCCGCTGCCGATGAGCGCCGGGCTGGTCGCGAAGCGGGTATTGGGAAACCGCATCCTCCGACTTTACCGGTCGTTCGTCGATGCGGTTCGTTGAACGCTCTTGCGCCCTTGATTCAAAACATGCTGCATTCAATTTTTTCCCCGTGATGCGCATCGTTGAATCCGTCCTTTGGAGAACCCATCTGCATGCCCGCATGCCGTTCCGGTACGGCATCGTGACGATGACCGAGCTGCCGCACGTGTTCCTCCAGGTGCGGGTTGAGTTCGGCGGTGGAGTGACGGGTGTCGGTGTCGCCGCGGATCATCTGCCTCCGAAATGGTTCACCAAGGACCCCGCCAAGGATCCCCGGGAGGAGATCGACGACATGCTCGTGGTGATCGGGCACGCGGTGTCGGTGGCGGCGGAAATCCGCGCGAGCACGGTGTTTGCAGGCTGGCACGAACTCTACCTGGCCCAGGCGGCCTGGGCCGCGGCGAGATCGATCCCTCCGTTGCTCGCCCATTTCGGAACGTCGCTGGTCGAGCGTGCGGTCATCGACGCCTATTGCCGCGCGCACCGGAAACCCTTCGCCCACGCAATTCGCGAAAACCTGCTTGGCATCGATCTTGGCTCAATAAGTTCCGAACTCGCCGGTTCCCAGCCACGCGACTGGCTGCCGGCCACACTGCCCCGCCATGTATTTTCGCGACACACCGTGGGTCTGGTGGATCCGTTGTGGGAGAACGAGGTTGCGGCGGTGGATCGTGTGAACGACGGCCTGCCGCAGTCCCTCGAGGCCGGCATCCGGGCCTATGGGCTGCGTCATTTCAAGCTCAAGGTCGGAGGCGCCGCGGATCGTGAGCGGCTGCTTCGCATTGTCGATGTCCTTGATCACTGCGCCGCTCCAGGCTGGTTGTGCACGCTCGATGGGAATGAGAACTTCAAGTCGGTCCAGGCGTTTCGCGACTTCTGGGAGGACGTGCTCGGAGATCCGAAACTCGCATCGTTGCGCCGCGGGCTGCTCTTCGTCGAGCAGCCGTTTCACCGCGACCTTGCGCTCAGCGATGAAATTGGCGTGATGGCGGAACGCTGGCCGGCCAGGCCGCCCATCATCATTGACGAGTCCGATGCGTCACTGGACAGCCTGCCACGGGCGCTCGAGCTTGGTTACTGCGGTACAAGCCATAAGAACTGCAAGGGCGTGATCAAGGGTCTGCTCAATGCCTGCCGCATCGCCCACCTGCGCCGGAGCCGGCCCCAAGGCCCTTGGCAAATGAGCGGTGAGGATCTTTCGAATGTCGGGCCGATCGCCCTGTTGCAGGATCTCGCCGTGCAAACCGTGCTGGGAATCACCAGCGTGGAACGCAACGGCCATCATTATTTCGCAGGACTCTCGTCATGGCCGCCGGCGATCCAGGCTCTCGTGCTGGCGCATCATGGCGATCTCTATACCCGCTCGCCGCAGGGCTGGCCCACGCTGCGGATCCACAACGGCGAAATGAGCGTCGAATCGATAACGGCCGCACCCTTCGGTGAAGGATTCGAGTTTGATCCGGCGTCCGCCGGCGCGGAGCGGGTTGCGCTCACTCCTTTTTCAACTCGCGCGACATGAGTGCGGCGAGGGCGTCGGCGGGGACCTTGCCCTCATAGAGGATCCGGTAGACCTCGGTAAGGATGGGCGCTTCGATCCGGCGCTCACGGCAGAGTCCGTGGAACGACTCCGTGGTGCGATATCCTTCGACCACCGACCGGCTGCCGCGGAGCAGTTCCGCGGCATTCCCGCCGCGCCCGAGCTGTTCACCGAAGCCGCGGTTCCGACTCCAGGCACCGGTGCAGGTGGCGACGAGATCACCGAAACCGCTCAAGCCGTAGAACGTTTCGGGCTGTGCTCCCAAGGCCGTTCCCAGGCGCACCATCTCCGCCAGTGCCCGTGTCATCAATGCAGCCTTGGCGTTGTCGCCCAGCCGCAATCCATCCGAGCAACCGGCGGCAATGGCATAGATGTTCTTCAGGCAGGCGCCGATTTCGACGCCCGGAAGGTCGCTGCTGGTGTAGATGCGCAGGGTGGAACTGCTCAGCCCGGCCTGCATCGCGGCGATTGCGGCATCGCTTTGGCGGCAGCCGAGCACCATCGCCGCCGGCAGGCCGCGGGAAACCTCGCCGGCATTCGTCGGACCGGTCAA
Source organism: uncultured Opitutaceae bacterium (assembly GCA_964583635.1). Taxonomy (GTDB): domain Bacteria; phylum Verrucomicrobiota; class Verrucomicrobiia; order Opitutales; family Opitutaceae; genus UBA6669. The sequence continues at coordinate 5,396 of CAZOXB010000087.1, forward strand.
TGCACTCACCGTATAGCCGGGCAGCACGGCCGCGATGACCTCGGAGGGCCGCAGGTGCGTGCCCAGCTCGAGCCCCTTCGACAGGCTGATGATGTGTTTCAACTGAGTCGCCAGGGACAGGCTGTCACGGATCCGTTCGCAGGTGGTCCGCAGGGATTGCGACGGGCACGCCAGCAGCACGGCCTCCGCCTCCATCAGCAGGGGTGTCAGTTCATGGCCCACCTGCAGGCTCGAAGGGAGAATTATGCCCGGCAGATATTCGGTGTTTTCATGGGTCGATGAAAGCTGGACCGCCTGTTCAAATCGGCGCGGGGCCAGCGATACGGTATGCCCTCGTTTCGAGAGGTGGATGGCAAAGGCCGTTCCCCATGCACCGGCGCCAATCACGAGGAGATTCATGCCAAGATTAGAACGGAAGCGGCGGGCGGATGATAGCGAAATCGCGCGGTGGATAAGGATCGTGCACGCCCCGCCCCACCCGGGGCGATGGGCTCGCACGGTCAGGCAAGAAACGCAGGAACACGCTCGCCGGCAATCATGGTTTCGTGGGATTCCCGCGCGTTGATGAGCTCGAACGTGCTTCCCTTCACCAGAACTTCCGCCGGCATCGGACGGCTGTTGTAGCGGCTCGCCATAGTGTAGCCATACGCTCCGGCACTCAGGAATGCGACATATTCGCCTTCGCCAATCTGCTGGATCTGCCGATCCCGGGCGAAGCAATCGCTGCTCTCGCAAACCGGTCCGACAATGTCCGCGATCAGCGCCGGCCGCGAGGTATCCCGCCGCAGCGGGACAACTTCGTGATAGGCGTCATACATCGCCGGGCGGACCAGATCGTTCATGGCCGCGTCCACGATGAGGAAATTCCGGCTTTGCCCGCGCTTCAGGTACTCGACGCGGGAGAGCAGCGCCCCCGCATTGCCCACGAGGAATCGTCCGGGCTCGATCAGGATCTTCAATCCCAAGGGCTTGAGCCGCGGGAGCAGCGCCGCGCCGTAGGCCTCGGGCGTGAGCGGACGCTGGCCGGCGGGCCGGGCATCCCACCACTCCGCCGTGCCGCTCGCCAAGGCATCCCGATAGACGATGCCGATGCCGCCACCGATCGAGAAATACTCGAGGTTGTGCCGTTCCTTCAACTCGGCCACCAGCGGCAACATTTTTTCCACGGCTTCGACGAACGGTGCGATCTCAGTCAGTTGTGAACCGATGTGCATCTGCACGCCCCGGATCTGCAGATGCGGATATTTGACGGCCGCCTGGTAGGCGGCGGATGCCGCCCGGAACGGAATCCCGAACTTGTTGCCGGACCGGCCGGTGGTGATCTTGGCGTGGGTGTTTGCATCCACATCGGGATTGATGCGGATGGCAACGGGCGCCTTGACGCCCCGCCGGCCGGCGACGTGGTGGATGCGCGCCATCTCCGGCTCGCTCTCCACGTGGAAAGCAAGGATCCCGTTTTCAAGCGCCAGCGCGATTTCCTCCTCGGTCTTGCCGACTCCTGCGAAAACGCTGCGGTTCACACTGCCGCCGGCGGCAAGCACCCGGCGCAACTCGCCGCCACTGACCAGATCGAACGCCGCGCCGAGGTTTGAAACATGGCGCAGCACGGCCAGCGTGGAGTTGGCCTTCATCGCGTAACAGATCTGCAGATCGAGCCCGGACAGACTCTGTTTCAAACGCGTGTAGTTGTCCGCCATCGTGGCGACGCTGTAGACGTAAGTCGGCGTCCCATAGAGCCGGGCCACTTCGGCGAGATCCACCGATTCGCAGTAAAGAGCCTGTGCGATGTAGCGAAAATGATGCATGGAGTGAAGGCGCGGCCGCAATCGGCTTAAAAAGCGCGTGAAAGCACCCGACGCTGCGCATTTCCCCTTGAAAAAACCAACAAAAATTCCGCAAGTGCTACTGTCGTGCTGCGCAGTTTTCTGACCGCCCTTTTTCATCGTCCCACCTACCGTTTTGGCAAGGTGGACAATTCGCGGATCCGTCGCACGACGCTGCGCAACGCACAGTTCGTCAGCTTCATGTCGCAGCAGGGGCTGGGGCGGTCGGGCAACCCCGATGCCCATGACACCCGTCTGCGCCGCCAGCGGTTCGTCCGGGTCGTGGTCGCCTGCGGCGCGGTCGCGGCGGTGGTCTGGGTTGGAATCGAAAGCGCCAAGGCCCTCTCGATGTTCTGAGATGCGGGCATCGCTTGAGGGGCGCAGGCCGCATCATGCACCCGCGGGATTGCCGTCACTCGCCGCTTGCGCACCGAAGTCCGGTTCGTCCATCGTGGAGTCATGGTGCGTGCTTTCCCTACCCTGCTGCTCTGGCTCCTCGGCCTGGTTTCGCTGACCGCCCTGACGGGATGCGGATCGGTGGGCAAACTCGGTGGCGTGACCGTTGCCGTGCTTGGGCTACGCTCGCCGGCGGCGGAAGCCACGTCCCACGGCAAGATCGTCATGAACCTTCGGTTCACCAACGAAAATGTTGTGCCGGTGGGAATCTCCCGTGCGCGTCACAAGCTCTTCCTCAACGGCAGCCTGGCCGGCGAGGTGATGAATACAAACGCAGTCGGGCTTCCCCCCCTGGCAACCGCAACTCAGGACGTCCTGCTCTCCCTCAATGCCGCCACGGCGGCCAACTGGCAGCAGTTGGTGCAGCGCTCTCCGGTGGACTACCGCATTGAGAGCGTTCTCTATGTCGATGCGGGTGAGGAAACGCTCGATATCAAGACGCGGAATCAGGGTGCGGTCGACCTGACCGGCGTCCCGGCGAAGAAATAGCGCAGGCTGGAGCTGACCATGGGGGGCCACGCTCCGTCGTGGCCACATCAGCCGCCGGCGGCGGTGGGCGTCCGGAAGGCAGAGCGGAAGCTGGCCGCGACATAATCGCGGTTCAACCGCACGATGAAATCGTGACTGATCATCTTCGGGCAGGCTGCGCTGCATTCGTATTGGTTCGTGCAACTGCCGAATCCGAGATCGTCGGCCGTGTTGACCATCGCCAGGACGCGGCTGTCGCGCTCGGGCTGGCCCTGCGGCATGAGTCCGAGGTGCGAGACCTTGGCGGCAACGAAGAGCGTGGCGGAGCTGTTCTTGCACGCGGCGACACAGGCGCCGCAGCCGATGCAGGCGGCCGCATCCATGGCCAGTTCGGCATCATGTTTGGGCACCGGAATCGCATTGGCGTCCGGGGCCGCCCCGGTGCGCACCGAAATGAAGCCTCCGGCCTGCTGAATCCTGTCAAAGGCGCAGCGGTCCGAAATCAGGTCCTTGACGACAGGAAAGGCTTTCGCGCGGAAAGGCTCGATGACGATCACTTCGCCATCGTGGAAACTGCGCATGTAGGTCTGGCAGCTCGCGACCCCCTGGTTCGGACCGTGGGGCTTGCCGCCGATCATCAGCGAGCACGTCCCGCAGATGCCTTCCCGGCAGTCGTGGGCGAACGCGATCGGCTCCTCGCCCTTGAGCGTGAGCTCGTCGTTGACGACATCGAGCAGCTCGAGGATCGACATGTGGACGTTCACGTTTTTCGCCGGATAATCGACGAAACGGCCCGGCTGCCCCGGACCTTCCTGGCGCCACACGCGCAAGGTCACGGAGATGGGTTGGTTGGAGGCGTTGGCGACCATGGGGAGGAAGGGCTGAAAAACTGAAGGACTGAAAGACTGAAAGGCGGAAGAAAGGGAGAACTGAAGGGTGGGAAGGGCGGATCTGGGCTGGGTGGAAAGTCTTGGCCGGGTTGCTTGGTGAATTCCTTGGTTTGTCCTCCCCCATTCAGCCCTTCAGCCTTTCTATTTGTAGTTGCGCACGCTCATCTTCTCGAACTCGTAGTTGAGCGGCTCGACATTGCGCAGCGGGGGCTGGGCGGCTCCCTGGTATTCCCAGGCGGCGACATGCCCGAACTTCTCGTCGTCGCGTTTGCATTCACCATCCGGATACTGGTATTCCTCGCGGAAATGCGATCCGCAGCTTTCCTCCCGCGTCAGGGCGTCGAGGCACATCAGTTCACCCAGTTCGAGGAAGTCGGCGACGCGGCCGGCGTTCTCGAGCGACTGGTTGAGCGTGGCAGCCGCCCCCGGAACCTTCACCGTGGCCCAGAATTCCTCGCGCAGTTTCGGAATCTCCCGCAGCGCGGTTTCGAGCCCCTGTTTGGTGCGGGCCATGCCACAGTAATGCCACATGATCTGACCGAGGCGCTTGTGGAAATGGCTGACCGGATGCGTGCCCTTGGCTCCGAGCAGGCGGTTGATGATGGATTGGACATTCTCCTCCGCCTGCCGGAATTCCGGCCCTTCGACCGAGGGACGCGACCCGGGTTTTTGCGAGGCGAGGTAGTCGCCGATCGTGTAGGGAATGACGAAATAACCGTCCGCCAGGCCCTGCATCAGGGCGGACGCACCGAGGCGGTTGGCGCCGTGGTCCGAGTAGTTGGCTTCGCCCAGCACGAACAGCCCGGGGACGTTCGACATGAGGTTATAATCCACCCAAAGCCCGCCCATGGTGTAGTGCGATGCCGGGTAGATGCGCATCGGCGTGCGATAGGCGTTCTCGTCGGTGATCTCGTGGTAGATGTCGAAGAGGTTGCCGTAGCGTTCGCGCACCGCGGGCTCGCCGAGGCGGCTGATCGCATCGGCAAAATCCAGATAGACTCCGAGCCCGCTCTCGCCGATGCCGCGCCCCTCGTCACACACCCGCTTGGCGGCACGCGACGCGATGTCGCGCGGGGCAAGATTGCCGAAGCTCGGGTACATGCGCTCAAGGTAATAATCGCGATCCTGCTCGGGGATGGAAGACGGGGCCTTCCGGCAGTCCTCCTTGTTCTTCGGCACCCAGATGCGGCCGTCGTTGCGGAGGGATTCCGACATCAGGGTCAGCTTGGACTGGTAGTCGCCGGAAACGGGAATGCAGGTGGGATGGATCTGCGTGTAACACGGGTTCGCGAAGCAAGCACCGCGTTTGTAGGCGCGCCAGATGGCGGTTGCATTCGAGCCCCTCGCGTAGGTGGAAAGGTTGAAGACATTTCCGTAACCACCCGTGGCCAGGACGACCGCATCGGCGGCCCAGCGGCTGATCTTTCCGGTGACGAGGTTGCGGGTGATGATTCCCTTCGCCTGCCCGCCGACAACCACGAGGTCGCTCATCTCCTCCTGGGTGTGGAGCGTGGCGAGCCCCTGGCCGACCACGCGTGACAACGCGGAATACGCGCCCAACAGCAACTGCTGGCCCGTCTGGCCGCGGGCGTAGAAGGTCCTCGAGACCTGGGCGCCGCCGAAGGACCGGTTGGCGAGCAGACCGCCGTATTCACGCGCGAAGGGCACACCCTGCGCCGCACACTGGTCGATGATGTTGACCGAGACCTCGGCAAGGCGGTGCACATTGGCCTCGCGCGAGCGATAGTCGCCGCCCTTCAGCGTGTCATAGAAAAGCCGATACACGCTGTCGCCGTCGTTCTGGTAGTTCTTCGCCGCGTTGATGCCGCCCTGCGCGGCGATCGAATGGGCGCGGCGCGGGCTGTCGTGGAAGACGAAGGTGCGGACCTTGTAGCCCAGCTCGGCCAGCGTGGCCGAAGCGGAGGCACCCGCGAGCCCGCCACCGACGACGATCACCTCGTATTTGCGCTTGTTGGCGGGATTGACGAGTCTGATCGACGCCTTGTGCTTGCGCCATTTGTCGGCGAGCGGACCGGGGGGAATCCTGGATTCGAGTTTGGCCATGGGAGGACGCTCAGCTTTGCTCGGTAAAGTCGGTTGAAGGCACGCTTACGGGGCCGGGATGGACGATACGCGCAGGTGGGTGGCGGCGCCGGTGCCCGGAGCAGGTTTCAGCCATCCGGAGAGAATGGCCGCGGGCATGGACAGGTTGCCGACGAAATAGCCGATGCAGAATATCACCACGATCGCGCGCAGGACCGAGCCCCAGGATGCGTTGTGCCAGCCAAACGTTTGGAACATCGACTGGATGCCGTGAAGCAGGTGCAGGGTGAGCATGCCGATCGCCACGATGTAGAATAGCGAAACCACCGGGCTCCCGAATCCGAGGAAAACCATGCTGTAGACGTCGTGAACCTGGCGTCCCTTTTCCACCGCGGGGAATCCCAGCATGTGGTAATCGGACGTCATGGTGTACTCGGGGAGGCGCCCCTTGAAGCTTTCCGCCGAGGCATAGCCGAACGTGAATTGCGCGAGGTGATAGAGCAGAAACGCCAGTACAACGAGGCCCGTCAGCCGCATGTAGCGGGAGGAAAACGGCGCCCGGAGCCACTTTTTCATCCCGTAGGACTGGGGTCCGCAGGCCCGTTTGTTTTCCAAGGTCAGCGTCACCGCCGCCCAGATGTGAATTCCGATGGCGATGAACAGCACGAGCCGCGTGATCCACAGAAGCGGTCCGAGCGACTGGAGGAAGTCGGCGTAACCGTTGATCTTGTCGGGATGGCTGAAGATCTGGAGGTTGCCCACCAGATGCCCAGCCACAAACCCGATGAGAATGACCCCGGTGACCGCCATGAGGAATTTGCGGCCAATGGTAGAGCGGAAGAGGTTGCCGATTAGGCTCATCGTGAGAGGAATCGAACGGTCCGGTCCGGGCGCACAACGATAATGCGCCCCATGCTTGTCCACCCATCCTACAAACCCGGGCATGAAAATGTAAAGGGCTTGGGGTACGGCAATCCGCTCATGGGCACGCTATTAGGCGCACTAAATCGACAGAGAAGCCACAACGGTTGGTTTCTTGTGTCCGGACGGTCCCACCGCGTACCGGCTTGCGTCAGGCTGCCGGCTTCGCGAGTGGCTTGAGCAGGGCGAACTTGCCACTGGCCGCCGGAGCGATGAAACGCTTGCGGAACGCGACGACGCGGGCGTCGGCACCAAGGAGGTGGGCAAGGGCCGTCTCGACCGCGGTGTGGTCCGCGCTCGTGTCGGCCACGTAATGAAAATCCCAGCGTGTCTCCGTAACCTGAACCAGCGAATAGTGCCAGCACGCGAAGTCGCCCGGCAGCGCGGCGTCGACGTCGGAGGGCGAGACCAGCGACCCGTCCGGCCGGAAATGGAGATTGCCCTCGCGACCCAAGAGGCGATACCCCGTCGGAAAGCGCTGGACGATGTCACCCGTGTGATAGCGCAGCAGTGGCATCGCTTCGCGATCGCGCGTGGTCACGTAGATCTGGAAGACGTCCTTGAGCCCCCGATAGGGAGCCAGCTCGACAAACGCGTTGGCATCAATGACCTGTGAATCGTCCTTGAACGCCTCGCCCACGAAGAGGTAGCCGGCCTCCGTCGAGCCGTAAAGATCGACTTGCGGCGCGGGCAGTTGTTCGGCGATGCGCCGGCCGTGCTGCCGGCTGGCCTTGCCGTAGGTGAGGATCACCGCGCGCAGGCTCGGGACGGTCACGCTGCGCTTTTTCAGGGCGCGGGCCAGGAGTGAAAGATAGACCGGCTCACCTTCGATGACCTCCGGCTGGACAGCGCGGAGCTCAAGAACGATCCGATCCCATTCGCTCTCCAGGAAAACGAAAGGATCGCTGCTCAGGTTGAGGTAAACCACACCGTCGAAATAACGATGGGGAAACGGATGGTCCTCGTAAGGGCAAAGGTTGCTCGAGCAGCCGACCGGGGCGAGGACACACTTCCGGTAGGGGCGGCCGGCAAACTGCCGGAGGATCGGCGAGGCACGGTAGGCGCGCTCGGTCTGGGCGTTCCACCAGCCCTCCTCCATGATCACCGTCATCGGCGACTGGGTGGTGCCTCCGGTGGACTCGTATTCGAAACGCTTGGTGGCCAGGCCACGCTCGATTTCACGGTAATCCGCAAAGAACGCCTGATGCCCCAAGGCGACGATCTCCTTCTTGGAAAGCGACGGCATATCCCGGTAGCAGGCCCATTGCAATGGCCTGGCGTGGAGCGGGAAACGGCTCTCGTACAAGGGACTCCGCCGATAAATCGCCCGAATTTCCTTCTCCAAGGCTGCCGGCAATTGATGGTCCGTACCCTCTCCCAAGGCGGATGGAGCATTCGCAAAGGCGGGAGCTTCGGTGGACATGTGTCGGGCAAGGCTATCCGCGCGATCCCACATGTCAAACAGCCCGGCCTTAAGCAGATGTCGCCTTCAGCGCCGCCCAGTGCGGCGCAAACAGCAGCAACCCATTGAGCACCAGCGAGTGGGTGATCTCGCCGGCGTGGGCGAGCGCGTACACCTCGTCGATCGGCAAGGTGACGATTTCCATATCCTCATGTTCGTCCCAAGCCAGCTCGCCGTGATTCATGGCGTTTTCCACCCAGATCAGGTGGCAGGCGTTGTCCTGAATGGCGGGGTTGGGATGGATGCGCCCCAAAAACCGGGAATGGTTGCCCACGAACCCGGTCTCTTCCCGGAGTTCGCGAATCCCGGCGTGCATCGGGGTTTCCCCAGCCTCGATGATGCCACCGGGAATTTCCAGCGACGGGGCGTTGATACCATAGCGAAATTGACGGACCAGAACCATCTGGCGATCGGGCGTAGTCGCGACGACGTTGACCCAATCCGGGGCATGAATGACGGTGAACTCGCTTGTCGTGCCCCGGGCGGGATTCGAGAACTGCACACCGTGCAATTCGAGGATGCGGGTTTTCGCGAGCACCCGGGTGGTGCCCCGTGTCCAGGATGAAAATGAACCGGCCTTGGGTTTGTTCACGGTCCCATGGGCGCAAAAAAGCCCCATCGACGCGAGGCCGAAGGGGCGGTGCAAAATGAGGCGCTCCCCCTGCTTATTTCTTGGGCAGCTTCAACTTGTCGCCCGGCTTGATCCGGTTCCAGTTCACGCCCGGGTTCACGGCCATCAGATCGGCCAGGGAAACACCATGCGTGCGGGCAATCTTGGCGCCGCTGTCGTTGCTCTTGACGACGTATTCATCGGGACCCGCAACTGCCGGGCCGGCAGCCTTGGCGGCTCCCGCAGCGGCGGCGGCCCGCGGGGCCTTGGCGGCTTCCTGAACCTTGACCAGCTCGCCCTTCACATTGCCCAGCTCCAAAGCGACCTGGTCAAAGGCGCTCTGCATGGAGTTGCGCAGTGCCGTGACGTCACGTCCGGCCTTTTCAGCGACTCCCTGGGCGTTGCGCAGTTCGGTCTCGAGCGTTTCGATTTTTGCCAATTGAGCCGAATGCTCGTTCGCGGTCTTGCCGGCGGACGAAGCCTTGGCCAGAGCAATCGCCGCGAGCACGAGAGCAAGCACACCCACAATGACACCGGCCAGGGGCAGGTAGCTGGGATTTTCGCGAGAAATAGTGTCCATGTAAGAAAAATTGAGACTGAGCGATCTAGGTCGAACACCCTGTCTACGCAAGCAGAGAGTGACCTGATATTGCTAACGGGTTATTCACAGGCTCAAATTCGCCATCAGAATGCGCGTTGACATGCCGCCTTCGCGGCGTTCAGGTCGCCGGCGATATTCGGGGTGTAGCTTAGCCTGGTAGAGCGCCTGGTTTGGGACCAGGAGGTCGTAGGTTCGAATCCTATCGCCCCGACCATTTTCCGATCGTGGCGAATCCATTCCAAGCTTGACAAATCGTCCTGCACCCGGCCCGCCGTGGGCGGCCTCGTCCCGAATCACGAATATCCGTCCAACATGAAACCCGCCGACCGCCTGCGCCGCCTGTGTCCCCTCTTTTTCGCCATTGTCGCGTTCCTGCTTCCCGGGTTAGCCCACGCGGCGGTGGAGCCGTCGGCCCCCAATATCCTCTTCATCATCTTCGACGACTGGGGTGGCAGCACACACTCGAGCATCGCGGGCAACCCGTGGATCAGGACGCCGAACTTCGACC
>CAZOXB010000088.1:0-15141 GCA_964583635.1 uncultured Opitutaceae bacterium
GGCGCGCTCAACCCCCAAAATAGTCAGAAATCGGGGCGAGTTGCGGAAGTCGGGTTAGTTATTCCTCCATCTGGATACGACGAAGCGTCGTACCTTCAGCAAGTCGGGAGTTCCGAGCCTCCACACTGCTTCAACCCAGGGCGCGTATCCGCCGGACCACATCGTTCTTCAGCCGTTCGATGTGCGCGACGGTGAACGCCTCGACCGACAAGGTGTCGTCCTTCACCAATGGCGTTAGGTCCATCGCCCAGGTGATGCCGCTCATCCTGTCCGTGGCATGCGAGGTGTGAAACGTGGCATTCGCGGAGCGCCGCCCCAACGTCGCCAGGTCGTAGCGCTTGCCACCGGTCACCTGCGAATCGAACACTTTGAGAATCTCGCCGGCCAGTTCCGGGTGTCCGCCCGCATCCAGCGCGACCTTGTCCGTATCGACCAGCCAATCGAGGTCGCGCCAGACCTCGCATCCGAGGACACGGCCGGGCCGCATTTCCAGTGGCAGCGTCCGCATGGCCTCGATGCAGCGGCCAAGAAGCGCCACATGCGTGTCATGCTTGTCCGCCGGCTGGTGCAGATAGACCACCTCCGGGCGGCAACCCGCAAAGATCTGCACGAGGTCACCGATCACCGCCACGTGCCGCCGGGTTTTCACGTCGCTGCTGGGATGCGCCAGCTGAATCTGGATCGCGTAACGTCCCATCTCCGCCGCCCGGCGCTGCTCCTCGCGACGCACCCGCTGCATCTCGGCATCCGACATGTGGGCGTAACTGCCGGTGCGCGGTGAACCGGCCCCGTTGGTGACGACCACGCCACCGAACGCCTTGCCGGGCGTATCGAGGCAGTGGGTGATGCCCTCATACGCCATGATCTCAATGTCGTCCTGATGGGCGGCGACACACAGGTGCGTGACACGCGCGAGGGCATCCGCGGGCGCCACGGAGGAGCCGGGCACATGGACATCGGCGTCGGTGCGGGAGAATTTCATCAGATAGGAACGCGAATCGTCGGGTGCCGTTCGGCTTATAGGTCCGTGCGGTTCAGGAAATCAGATGGCGACCAGCGCTTGAATGCCTCGATCGCCTCATACTCGGCCAGTCCAAGCGCGTTGTACGCGTCCGCGAGCTGACGGCTGCGGTCATCGGTCCGCTGCCACAATTCACGACGGTCCTTGCCAAGGAAGGCGGCCTGGTCCTTCTGCGTGTCGTGACGGAAAATGGCGCGCCTACGCCGCACCACCTCCTGCGGACTCAGCGGCACGGCCATTTCGATTTCGTCCAACTCCCAGCCGGCCCAGACGCCACGGTAGAGCCAGATTTCCATGTCATCGCGCCAAGGCTCGCCGGCGCATGCACGGAGCGCTTCACGCAGCGCCCGCAGACAGAGGCGGTGCGTGCCGTGCGGATCGTTGAGGTCGCCCGCAGCGTAGATCAATTGCGGCCGCAGTTTGCCAAGCAGCGCGCGCATGATCGCCACGTCGTCCGGTCCGAGCTGGCGGTTGCGCATGCCTTCGTCCTCATAGAAGGGGAGGTTCAGGAAGTGGAGCTTTGATACGGGCAGCCCCACCACTCGCGCCGACGCCATCGCTTCGTGACGGCGGACAAGGCCTTTCCAGCGCCGCAATTCCGCCGATGGCGGCATCCGACCATCCGCTTCGTAGGTCCGGCAAAGCCGGGCCACGGCATCCGCCTCTTTGGGCGAGAGCACCCCAGCCTCGAGGGAAAACGTCAGACGGTGCCAGATCGCCTCGTCAGAAACGGCACCCGAACCGGACACCTGATAGGCAACATGCACGTCATGTCCCTGCTCGACAAGCCGGCAGAGCGTACCACCCATCGCAGTCACGTCGTCGACGGGCCGCGGTGACAGCACCAGGATGCGTTTGGGGAATTTTTCAGCCGATGGAGCACGCAGGGGCCGCACCAACGCATCGCCCGGCTGCGTGCGCTGCGGATCGCGCCCGCCCGGCCAGCCCGTGATGGTATGCTGCATCTGGTAGAACCCGGCGCGGTTCGTTTCATACGTGGATCCCCGACACCGTACCAGATCCTGCAGTCCCGCGTCGTTGTAATCGTCGTCCGTCAGTTTCAGAATGGCCTTTCGCCGTGTCTGCGAGAGCCAGACAATCGCTCGCCGCTGCATGTGGTCGTCCCAAGTAAGGCCCTGGTCCTCGATGGCCCCGACCAGCCATGGCGTGCGGCGCCGCGTCAGGGCGTCGGCAGCCGCCTCATCAAGCACAAACGTCGCCGCCGCATGCTCCTGAAGGAACGAAGCCGTCACCAGCGTATTGATGCTGCCCTCAATCGCTTCGCGGACAATCGGTGCCTTGTGCTGGCCCCAAGCCATCAGTACCAGCCGGCGCGCCTCCAGGATGGTGGCGACCCCCATGGTGATGGCATGGCGCGGCGTATGTTCCTCACCCGCAAAATCGCCGGCCGCATCGCGGCGCGTCAGAGGATCGAGGGTGATCAGGCGTGTGCGGGAGTGCCGTGAGCTGCCCGGCTCGTTGAAGCCGATGTGACCGGTCCGGCCGATTCCCAGGATCTGGAAATCGATGCCTCCCGCCGCACGGATCGCCTCCTCGTACGCCCGGCAATGCGCATCGACCTCGCCGGCCGGCACCACACCGCTCGGGATGTGCAGGTTCTCTGCCGCCACATCGACGTGATCGAAGAGATGCACGCGCATGAAATGGTGGTAGCTGCGCCGGTCGGAGGCCGGAAGCGGGTGATATTCATCGAGATTGAACGCGACGACGTTGGCGAAGCTCAGCTTCTCCTCGCGGTGAAGTCGGACGAGCTCGGCATACAGCGCGAGCGGCGTGGAGCCGGTGGCCAGACCCAGCACCACGTTTCTCCCCTCACGCTGACGTTCGCGGATGAGTTGGGCGATTTCGGCCGCGACCGCACGCGAGGCCTCGGCGCTGCTGCGGAAGATGGAGATGGGAGCATGCTCGCATCCGCATCGTGGTATCAAGGGGAGGAAATGCTGTGACATAGGAAAGGCGCTTCGTTGTGCGGCGGCCATATCAACGAATGACAGCTCGGATAAAAATGGATGATATGACGATGTTTTTAACAAACATGACCAAGATCCGGATGCCTCTTGAGTACCGTCGGCACACCGTGATGCAAGACGACGCGCGTACCTTCTGAACTGTTTTAGGTTGGATACTTTTTCGAGATTGACCCCGGCTCGGGCAAAGAGCTTGCTGGCCATTCGTCCCGTCGCCTTGACGCGGCACGTTCCGCCTGCACGCACTGTCGTGTCGCGATTCCGGAAAACATCGATCCTCTCTGACTTTCCATGAGCAATACGTCCTACCGCCCTGGCACCTTGGCACTGCACGCAGGCCAAGTCCCCGACCCCACCACCGGCTCCCGCGCCGTGCCGATCTACCAGACGACATCCTTTGTATTCAAGAGCACGGAACACGCCGCCAACCTTTTTGCACTAAAGGAGTTCGGCAACATCTACACGCGGATCATGAATCCGACGACCGATGTGCTCGAACAGCGGATCGCCGCCATCGAAAAAGGTGTTGGAGCGCTTGCCGTGGCATCCGGCCAGACGGCCACCACGTTTGCCCTCCTCAACATCACTCAGGTCGGTGACGAGATTGTTGCGGCCAACAACCTCTACGGCGGCACGTATCAGCTCCTTCACCACACCATGCCGAAGCTCGGGCGAACGGTGAAGTTTGCCGATTCGGGCAAGATTGACTCTTTCCGCGCGGCAATCGGACCCAAGACCCGGGCCATCTTTGCCGAAACCATCGGAAATCCGAAGCTCGATGTCCCCGATTTCGAGAACCTGTCAAGGATCGCACGCGACGCCGGGGTTCCGCTCATCATCGACAACACAATCGGCGTCGGCCTGGTGCGGCCGCTAGAGCTGGGCGCGGACGTCGTCGTCAGCTCGGCCACCAAGTACATCGGAGGACACGGCACCAGCATCGGCGGGGTGATCATCGACGGGGGCAAGTTCCCTTGGAACAACGGCAAGTTTCCGGAGTTCACGGAACCCGATCCGAGCTACCACGGCCTGAAATACTGGGATGTCTTTGGCAATTTCCCGGGGCTGGGCAACGTCGCCTTCATCATCAAGGCACGGGTCCAGCTTCTGCGTGACATCGGTGCGGCGCTGAGCCCGTTCAACGCGTTTCAGCTCCTGCAAGGTCTGGAAACCCTGCCGCTTCGCCAACGCCTGCACTCGGACAATGCGCTTGCCGTCGCGAAATTCCTGAAGAGCCACCCGCTTGTCAGTTGGGTGACGTATCCCGGACTGGCGGACGATCCCAATCACGCCAACGCTGCAAAATATCTGAAGCACGGCTTCGGCGGTATGGTCGGTTTCGGTATCAAGGGTGGACTCGAGGCCGGGCGGAAATTCATCGAGTCGCTGAAGCTGCTGTCCCATCTCGCCAATATCGGCGACGCCAAGAGCCTCGTGATTCATCCGGCAAGCACCACCCACCAGCAGCTAAGCCCGGAAGAACAGAAATCTACCGGGGTGCGCCCGGATTATATCCGTCTCTCCGTGGGTCTCGAAGACATCGCGGACATCACCGAGGACATCGATCAAGCCTTGCGCAAATCGGCCTCCTGATCGCTCCGCGGCGCGCCGCCGCCTCGTGGGCTACGTGGACGGAACACGGCTGCACGCTCCGGCGTGCCCGTGCCTTTCCCGTTTATTGCGGCCGTAGGGTTGACATGCCTGCTACAGGCATAAGCTGGAAGATGACACGCATTCGTCCCGTCATGCGAAAACGGATGATTTCTTTCATCCCCCGCAGGACGGACACGGGCGTGGCCTGCCTTGGCGCATCCGGCGTCGACTGCTGACCGGCAGCCGCCCACCACGATCATCGCCAAGACGGATTCTGGCACCGGATCCTCCGCTGATCCCTGCCGCGAGGGTCTCCCGTGTACAACGGGGACGCCTCTTTCAGCCAGTCACCCACCGGTCGTCGCAGAGGGGCCCCATTGTCATCGCCGCTCGCGGTCACCTCGTCGTCACACACCCTATTGCACAAGAAAAATCATGAATCCATTGATCACCACACTCGAAGCCTCGCCACCCGCTTTTACCTCCCAGGAAATCCTGAAGACCGACAGCTATCACGGTTCGATCCTGACGCTCACGCCCCATGCGCAGGTTTCCGCTGAGACGGATGCCGTGAACGACCGGATCTACGTTGCCCTGGAGGGTACCGTCCTGGTCAGCGCCTCGGGAGTTAACACCTATTTGAATCGGGACGCCGCCTTGCTGGTCGTGAAGGGCAAGCAGCACCACCTGACTGCTGAGTCAGATGTCCCGACCCGCGTGTTGCGCCTCGACATCCCGCCGCGCCAGGTGACAGCCGCGCCGATCGTCACCTTCATGCCGTGAGGTTGCGCATCTTTACGACTTCCGCTACCTTGGTGAACGCCGACCGGGCCCGGACGCGGGGACCGGAGGGCCATGCCAAGCCCCTGTTCAACCCGTGTTATCCAGGGGCTTGGTCGGATCGATTTTCAGCCACAGCAGTGCGGAGACCACGGTCATCGCCGCCATGGGAATCAGCGGCAGATCGTAGCTGCCCGTCGCCTTCACGATATAGCCAAAGGCCACACTCGTCGAAAACGCCCCAAGCTGTCCGGCCATGTTCATCGCGCCGCTCACCGCCCCGGCCTGCCGGCCGCCGATGTCGAGGCAAACGGCCCAGGCGACCGGCAGCATGAAATCGGATCCGGCGTAGCCCAGCGCCAGCCAGACGACGGTCCACACCTTGTCCTGGGTGAACATTACGGCCGCGATGCAGATCGAGGAAAATCCGAGGCCGGCCAGCCCGACTGCGCGGCGTCCCCATTTCAATCCGATGCGCCGCACCAGTCCGTCGCTCACGAATCCACCCAGGATGGCGGCCGTGGCGCCGAGCACAAAAGGAAGCCAGGAGAGCGCGAGGAGGTCGTCCTTGCTGAAGCCGCGTGCGCGTTCGAGGAAGGTGTGCAGCCAGCCGAGAAAGAAGAACGCGGTCCAGCAGCAGGCGTAGTACATCAGCATGATCCAGATCAGTCCCGGGCGACTCAGGATGCGGCGCCATGAAACTCCCCCATGCCCGCGGGAGGCCGGCGGTGTTCCAATCTCGGCGATTTCGGCGGCCGGGACGCCGCGCTTCTCGGCCGGCGAGTCGCGAAACCACAGATACCAGGCCAGCGGCCAGAGAAGCCCGACGACTCCGAAGACAATGAAGCAGGCTCGCCAGCCATGGGCCTGCAACAGCGGCACCACCAACAGCGGCGTCAGGGCGCCTCCCAGCCGGCTGGCCATGAAGACGACGCCCTGCGCTCGGGCCCGTTCCACGATGGGAAACCAGCGCGAGATGGTCGCCGAGGCATTCGGAAATGCACCTGCCTCTCCCGCCCCGAACAGCCCGCGCACCACCAGCAACTGCCAGAAATTCGTCACCATTCCGGTCAGTGCCGTGAAAACCGACCAGAACGAAACAATGCGCGTGAGCACGCGCCGCGGACCGATACGGTCGCCCATGATTCCCCCGGGCACCTCGAAGAGGCCATACGCCAGGGAAAAGACCCCCAGCATCCATCCCCACTGTTCCGGTGACAGGCTCAGATCCTCCTGCATCGATTTGCCGACGACCGAAATGCACACGCGATCCACGAAGGTGAGGATCGAGAGGAAGAAGAGAAAAACGAGGACGCGGTAACGGTATTTCATTTGTCGCCCGCGCGCGGGACCAGGAGGGCGCCGTCCGGAGCCGTCGCGCGGAACGCGAATGCCCAACCGCCGTGATTGGTGCCGGTATCGTTGCTGAGTGTGACGGAAATGCGGTTGCTCCCCTTCCGGAGATGCACGTCCACCGTGCGCTGTCGGAATGCTCCGTGGTTGCCAAGATCGGTGGCGGCATCATTGACGCGCAGGACGAGCCGCCCGTCCCAGGCAATGCGGACCTTCGCAGTCATGTCCGACGGTGCCTCGATCACACTGACCGCCTCGGCGGCCTTCTTCCGGTAATGGGTGCCGACCCCCCGCGTCCCCGGGCGGTGTAGGTGATTGAAGTCGACGAATCCGTGCAGCGTGGGCAATTCCTTCCATTCCTCCTTCGCACCGCCCGGAGCACCGGAGGAACCGGCCAGGGCCGCCTTGAGCGCCACCGAATCGGTGTTCTCGAGAACGGGCCCGATGCTCCAAGCGCCGTTGTCCGGCAACGGCAGGTCCATCTGACCGCCCTTGAGTTCGGCGCCCGGCAGCATCTTCGGCCAGTCCGGCATCTTCACAAAACGGCGCGGCGTACCCGGCTGGTACCAGTAGACCATCGACGCGATGTCGTTTTCCATCGAACCGAACTGAAAGCGCAGGGATTCCCGGAACTGGATCGAATCCGCCACATAAAACCGGTAGCCGACGAGCCGCTGCGCACTTCGCGCCTCGCCCGTATCCTCGGAAACGTAATACGGCATGCCGTCGTAGAGGTGCGTCTCGGGGTGATGCAGCACTCCGCCGTAGGAGGTCGCAAACGTATCTTCACCACCGATACCGCGGAGGTAGGCCGGTTCCTCGCCCAGTCCGTCGATGTAGAGATTTTCCGCTCCACCGTGGCTCCAGCGATCCACCGAGTCGATCAGGCGGACCCCGTAGAAGAACCCGATCAACTGGCCCGGTCCATCCGCGTCCAGGATCATGTAGTCGGAGCCGTAGCGCGGGGTCGGCATCTCACGCCGCCATTGGGCGCAGAACCGGCGTGTTTCCCTCATTTCCTGGCCGGGATACCGGTGCCAGGCAACCTGGAGATAGAAGCTGCTGCTGGCGTCCGGCGCATTCGCGATTTCAATCCGCGCCGACTTGGCGAAGGGCATCTCGAAGAAGCATTCGTAGCCATTGTGCTCCTTCACGCTGATGAACGGCGTATTCACCGGATAGTAGTCGACGCCATGCATGACTCCGAAGAAGTCACCCAGGGGGGCCTCGACATTGGGCTCCTTCGCACCGTCGAAATAGATGCGCAGGATGATCTTCCGGTTCTGGAATCTCCGCGCGGGTCCGGCGTCCGGGGCCACCGTCCGCCCGGATCCCACCGGCCGTGACAGCGTGACCCAAATCCGCTTGATGCAGCCGGGGCCCTCGAACGTGGCGTAATCCGCCGTCTCGCCGGCCCGGATGCTCCGGGTGACCGCCAGATGATCCGAGACCGGATTGACCGGCAGATCCAGGTTGAAGGGTCCGGACGGTGCCGCGCGCGCGATCGAGAACACCGCCATGGCGACAAGCGCCAGGCTGCGGAGGAAGGAGGTGGGTTGCATGAAAGGAGGGCGGAACGCCCGGCAAGGTTCAGACGTCCCGGCGCGGCCGGGGAACTACGCAAAACCACATTTCCTTTCCAAGGGACGCCGGCTGCCGGCGCGGCAACCCCGGCTAACCCTTGCGGCGGCGGGTGGACCTGCCCCGCGATCCCCGGTGCGGTGTCCATGCGGCCGTGATCACGGAGGTGAAGCCGCCCCGCGCCTTCCAGTGGGAGATGATGGTGAGTTCGCGGGGCTGGAGCAGATTGCCCAGGTCATCACAGATCCGGTTGGTCACCGCCTCGAAGAAAATGCCCTCATTGCGATAGGCATGGAAATAAAGCTTCAGCGATTTCAACTCCACGCACGTCCGGTCGGCGACATAGCGGACCGTGATCTGTGCAAAGTCGGGATGTCCCGTCATGGGGCATACCGAGGTGAATTCGTGATGGGTGTGTTCGATGACAAAATCACGCTGCGGGGCGGGATTGGCAAAGGTTTCGAGAAGCGCCGGATCTGCCATGCCCTCCAGCTAGCCGCAAAACCCTGCCGGTTGAAAGGTGGAAAACACCACACGAGGCGGAGGAGATCTCCTCCTCGCGACCTGGACTCGGAAAAACGCGAAGAGGCGAAGGCGCGAAGGAAGACGCGAGGAAGAATCCATTTTGACCACCGAAAGCACGGTATCAGAAATCCTGCCACCGATCTCTGCGCTCCATGGCTTTCTCGGTCTTTCCTTCGCGTACTCTCCGCGTCTCCGCGCCTCCGCGTTTTGTTCGAACCGGTTACGGCGAAGCGTGACCCACTGGGCGGCGACTCAGGTCGCGGTCTCGGTGAAGCGCGCTTCGCGGACCACGGTGATCTTGATCGTGCTCGGGTACTGCAGTTCGTCCTCGATGCGGTTGCGCAGGGTCTTCGCGAGATCGCGAGCCTGCTCGTCGGTGACATGCAGGGGTGAAACCACCACCCGGATCTCCCGGCCGGCCTGGATGGCGAAGGCCTGCTGAACCCCCTCGATCGACAGCGCCAGTTTCTCGAGCCGCTCCAGCCGCTGGAGGTAGTTGGTCATCGACTCGGCGCGCGCACCCGGCCGCACGGCCGACACCGTGTCGGCCAGGATGACCAGCCCGGCGTAAGGCGTTTCGGGAGGAACCTCCTCATGGTGGGCGGCCACCGCATTGACAACAATCGGGGTCTCCCCATGGCGCTTCACGAATTCCGCGCCGATGTGGGCGTGGCTGCCCTCGTATTCCGCATCGATCACCTTGCCGATGTCGTGCAGCAGGCCCGCGCGTTTGGCCAGGCTGGGATCCAGCCCCACCTCGCTGGCGATGAGCGAGCAGAGAAAGCCCACCTCGACGGAGTGATCCAGCATGTTCTGGGTGTAGCTGAACCGGTACTTCAGCTTGCCCAGCAGCTTGATGACCTCGGGATTGAGCCCATTGATGCCAAGACGCTGGACGGCATCCTCGCCCGCCTGCTGCGACTGCAGTCCGACCTCTTCCTGGGCCCGCTTGACGAATTCCTCGATGCTGGCCGGGTGAATGCGGCCGTCCTTGACCAGCGCCTCCAGTGCCACGCGGGCAATTTCACGGCGCACCGGATCGAAGGACGAGATCAGCACCATCTGCGGCGACTCATCGATCAGCAGGGTGACACCCGTGGCCGCCTCGAAGACCTTGATGTTGCGCCCTTCGCGACCGATGATGCGGCCCTTCATCTCCTCATTGGGCAGTTGGACGATCGTCGCCGTGATGTCGTTGTTCGGCCGGGAGGCCAGCCTCTGCATCGATGTGATGAGGATCCGCCGGGCCTCGTTTTCCACATCCTGTTCGGAACGCTCCAGCACCTCCCGCCGCAGCGCCCGCAGCTCGTCCTGGCACTCGAGCTGCACCTCCTCGCGCAGTTGCTTCCGGATCTCCTCCGCATCCATCGAGGCCGCGCCCTCCAGGCGGGTGCGGAGGGATTTTGACAGGTGCCGCATGGCGTCCCGCGCCTGCTTGACGGCGGCCCCTTCGCGGGTGAGCCGATCCTGCTTCTGTTCGAGCTGGCGGTCCAGCAGGATGAGCGATTCCTCATGGGCCCGGATCTCGCGCAACTTGATTTCGCTTTCGATCTCGCGCCGGTCGAACTCGCGGTTGGCCTCGGCTCGCCGCGACTGAATCTCCGCTTCCGCCTTCTGCTTGGCCTCCTCCGCGGCCACCGCGGCTTCCCGTTTGGCAACGCTCACCACCTGCTTTGCCTGCGTACAGGCCCAGCGGCGGGCCTGCCGGGCGGCCAGCCAGCCCAGCAGGATACCCAGCGCCAGCCCCACGACAATCGACACCCCGAGCGACCAGTACGATGGCACGCCCTCGGGTGATGGTATTGCGGCGAAGTCGGCGACGCGCAAAATCACGGAAACCACAGGTTTGGGGGGTGCCTTTGAAAGCACAAGCTTTCTCCCGGTGCGCCGCCGCGGCCGGCCAAAATCAACCGTTTGGAGTCACCCCGGGATTGCGGACCGGGGAATCCCCCGTTTGCTCAGGGGATCCGTGAGTCTGCCTGCACCCTCAGCCCTGCTGGGCCTGTTCAAAGTCACCACCCGTGAGCGGTGGGACTTGCTCACGCCCATCGCCATGGCCGCGCTCAGCGCAATCGGCGTGGCCTTCATTTACAGTGCCCAACTCACCACGCCCTACAACAACTGGATCACCCAGCTCGTCTGGCTTGCGGCGGGCACCCTTGTCTACCTGGCAGTTTCGATGCTGGACTACCGACTGTGGCTGAGCATCGGCCACTGGTTTTATCTCGCCTGCCTGGTCCCCTTGGTTCTTGTTCTTTTTGTTGGAGAAGAACGGTTTGGAGCGCAGCGTTGGCTCGATTTCGGATTTTTTGCCTTCCAGCCTTCCGAACCCGCGAAGGCTGCCGTGTTGCTGTTCACCGCCAGCCTGCTGATCCGCTCGGAGGTGGGAACCGTGCGGCAATCCCTGAACGTTCTCGGTAAATTGGCCCTTGCCGTGGGGTTGCCCATATTCCTTATCATGCTGCAGCCCGATCTGAAGTCAGTGATCGTGCTGCCGCCGATGGTGTTCTCCATGCTTTACGTCTCCAAGTTGTCGACCCGCTTCTTCCTGGGTGCGATCGGAGCGTTCCTGCTCCTTGTCAGCATCGTGGCGTGGGACAGCTACGGATACGTCAAGTACATGAAAGCCAATAACCTGGACTTTCATGGCAACAAGGGTGCCTACGAGCAGACCACCTGGATCCCCCTCCGGGACTACCAACGGAACCGCATCCTCACGTTTGTCCGGCCGGATGTGATCGATCCGAGCGGCACCAAGGATGCCTGGAATCTGAACCAGTCCCTGATCTCAGTCGGGAGTGGCGGGTTGACCGGCAAGGGATGGACGCAGGGTACGCAGGCGCAGCTCGGATACCTGCCGCCCGCGGTCGCGCACAACGATTTTATCTTCTCGGTCATCGCCGAGGAAAAGGGATTTTTGGGAAGCCTCACGGTTCTCAGTCTGTTTGGTCTGATGATGTTCAACGGCATCCGCATCGCCGCTCTCGCCAGGGATCGGTTCGGCACTCTTCTCGCCCTTGGCGTGACCGTGCTGATTTCGGTGCATGTGTTCGTCAACATCGCCATGACCATCGGACTCGTGCCCATCACGGGCATACCGCTTCCCTTTATCAGTTACGGTGGCTCTTTCGTGCTCAGTTGCTGCTTGCTGCAAGGACTGGTCCAGAGCGTCTATCGCTTCCGAAAGGATTTCACGTGAACGTGTCTTCCTTCCGCGATATCGACCGCCCTGCCGGAATTTCCTGCGGCCGCGACTGCGGCCAGGAGGGGCCCCGTCATCCGACAGGACAACACCCACCATGGCCGCTTCCACGCCAAACGACGATTCACTCCCACACGACAACTCACCCGAGTTTGATTCCGATCTCGCCAATCCCCCACCCGTCACGGACGCCCCCGAGGTGGACTCGCGCGAACTCAGGGCAAATGCCCAGGAGCGCTCCAAGCAACGCCCCTTTCTGCAGAAGATCCTCAGTGTTTTTCAGAAGCAGAAGACCTCCTACCGCGAGCTGATCATCAATTCCGAACCGCTCGAAAAACGCGTCGCCCTCCTGGTCGACGGGCGGCTCGAGAAGTTTGAGATCGAGCGTCACTCCGACGACCGCATGGTCGGCGGCATCTTCAAGGGGCGGATCAAGAACCTCGACCCCGGCCTCAAGGCCGCCTTCGTCGACATCGGCTACTCAAAAAACGCCTTCCTGCACTACTGGGACATGCTGCCGGCCGCGGCCGATTCCTCGGTCGAGGTCGTCCGTGTCAACAAGAAGAAGAACGCCGCCCCCCGCCCGGCGGAACCGACCGTCAAGGACATCCCCCAGATGTACCCGCCCGGGAGCGAGATCGTCATCCAGGTCACCAAGGGCCCCATCGGCACCAAGGGTCCGCGCACGACGACCAACCTGTCCATCCCGGGACGCTACCTCATACTCACACCCTTCTCCGACGGCTGCGGCATTTCCCGCAAGATTGAGGATGTCCATGAGCGGAAGCGGCTCAAGCAACTGATCAACGAGCTCACCATCCCCGAGGGCATGGGCGTGATCGTGCGCACCGCCGGCGAAGGCAAGAAGTCCCGGTACTTTGTGCGCGACCTGCACATCCTGCTGAAGAAGTGGGAGGAAATCACGACCCGGATGCAGAAGGACCGCTCGCCGGTCAACCTCTACCAGGAACCCGATTTGGTGGAGCGCACGGTCCGCGATTTCCTGACCGAGGAGGTCGACCGCGTGCTGATCGACAATCGGGCCGACTATGAGCGGACCGCCGACTTGGTGGGGCTGATCTCGAAGCGTTCCCGCTCGAAGATAGCCCTCTACAAGGACACCATCCCCATCTTCGAGCGCTTCAACATCGAGCGCCAGATCGAGCAGACGTTTCACCGCAAGGTCACGCTGCCGAGCGGCGGCGAGATCATCATCGATGAAACCGAGGCCCTCATCGCCATCGACGTCAACACCGGCTCGCACAAGAACCGGTCGGGTGACGAAAAGAACACCATCTATGCAGTGAACCTGGAGGCAGCCGTGGAGATTTCCCGCCAGATCCGCCTGCGCAACCTGGGCGGGCTGATCATCTGCGACTTCATCGACATGAAGGAGCGGCGCCACCGCAACGGGGTCTATGAAAAGATGGTCGAATGCATGGTCGAGGACAAGGCGAAGAACCACATCCTGCCCATCTCCCAGCTCGGCATCCTGCAGATGACGCGCCAGCGGCAGCAGGAATCACTCGCGAGCAATCTTTATACGGATTGTCCCTACTGTCGCGGACGCGGCATCGTGAAGAGCGCCACCACCATGTCGGTCGAGCTTCAGCGCCGCCTCGGCTCCGTTGCCCGCCGCATCCAGATGCGCAACGACGGCAAGGAGTACAACCTGCGCGTCCTCGTGCATCCCAGCATCCTCGAACGCCTCCGCAGCGAGGACGCCGATCTGCTGGTGCGCATGGAGAAGCTCTACGGGGTCAAGCTCGCCTTCCGCGCCGATCCCGGCTACCACGTGGAGAACTTCAAGATCGTCAACGCAGCCTCCGGCGAGGAATACCGCTGAGCGGCACGGGGTTTCGGGGAGCTTGGACTAGCCTTTCTTTCCCTTGCCGCGCGCCGCACCCGCCGCCTTTCCGCCTTCCACGGGATGCGGGTAGTTCGCGTGGAGAACCTTCTGCAGGGCGGCCACCGTGCTGGCATAACGGGGGTCGTCCGCAAGGTTGGTCAGCTCCTCGGGATCGATCGTGTAGTCGTAGAGCTGCCGTCCCTTTTCGCCGCGATCCCACTCCACATAACGCCAGCGCTCGGTGCGGACGCTGTGCCCGGGGAAACCGCCGCGCTGGACCTGTGTGAACGCAGGATGATCCCATGGCGCCACCGGATTCTCCAGCAGGGGACGCAGGCTGTGGCCTTGCAGGCCGGCGGGCGGAGTCAGGCCGGCGAGATCGGCCAGGGTCGGATACAAGTCGACCAGCTCCACCGTGCGCGGGCTGGCCACTCCGGGACGTCTGGTTTTCGGCGGGGCGATGATCAGCGGAATCCGCGCCGAATGCTCAAAGCAGCTCTGCTTCATGAACAGCCCATGGTCACCGAGGTGATACCCATGATCGCTCCAGAAAACGACAATGGTGTTGTCGCGGAGCTTCAGCCGATCGAGCGCATCAAGGACGCGCCCGATCTGGGCGTCGACGAAGGAAATCGCCGCATAGTATCCCTGAATCGTTTCCCGCGCCTGTTCGGAGGTGACACCAAAGTTCGGCCAGGGGCTGGTGGAGCTCAATGCCGCCGCGGGAACGGTGTTCAGATAGTCGGCGGACACTTTGGGCAGCGTGATTGTATCGAGCGGATATAGATCGAAATACTTCGCGGGCGCGATGTACGGGCAGTGGGGCTTGTAAAAGCCGACGGCGAGGAAGAACGGGCGATCCTTGTTCTCCTCCAGCAGGCGGATGGCCTCCGTGGCCACCTTGCCATCCGTGTGTTCCTCGTCCTTGCCTGTCTTGTCGGCAAAAAAGGACAGGGAGGATCCGAGTCCACGCTTCGGGGTATAGTTGATGACATCCGACTCCAGCGTCGTCTTGTCGCGGCCGGCCGGGTTCACGAACAGGTTCCACGAAGCGGGATCGTCGAGCCCGCTGGTACCGATGTCGCCCGGATTGCCATAGTGATAGATCTTGCCCACCCGCGCGGCAAAATATCCGTTTTTCATGAAGAGCTGCGGCAGCGTCACCACGTCGGACAGCCCTTGGCGGAAATGGTATCTCAGGTCGAAAACCCGCGTCGTGTCCGGACGCAGCCCGGTCATCACCGAGGAG
>CAZOXB010000089.1:0-14973 GCA_964583635.1 uncultured Opitutaceae bacterium
CTCCGTGGTGATACAAGGATCGGCTGGATTCCGGCTCAGTCTCGTCTTGATAGCCAATTGGCCTCAATCGGACAAACTGAAACCAAAGAGCGAAATTCCCCAGGAGCGTGCCTGGTCGAGCACCTGGGGCTTGTCGAGCATGATGACGCGGCCGGCCTCAAGGGCTGCGGCGGCGATTCCGGCCTCGCGCATGGTTTCCAGCGTGCGCGATCCGAAGACCGGCACATCAAAGCGGAAATCCTGGCGGGCCTTGACCGTCTTGACGTAGAGCGCCGCGTCCGTCTTGAACTCACCGGCCCGGCGGATCATGGCATCGGTGCCCTCGAAGGCTTCGATGGCAAGGACGGTTCCCTTGCGCACAACACATCCCTGGCCGATGTCGAGGATGGCGCACTGGCGCGCGATGTGGATGCCGTGGTCGAGATATTTCCGATCGATGGGAAAACGCCCGCCGGTCATGCAGCCGGCGGTGGCAAGCTGCGGTTCGATGAAGGAGCGGGCATCGAGCAGCGCGACACCGAGTCCTTCGATCTCGGCGGCGATGGCGCCGAAGATGGTCTCCGCGTTGCGACGCTTGAGCGAGAAAAGGATGCGGGTGGCCTTGAGGTCGGGGTGGAGTCCCTTGAACAGCCGACGCGGCGTGATTTGTCCCGCCATCAGGGCATAGCCGGCTCCGAAATCCTCAATCGCCCGCAGCATCCGGCCCAACTGGCCCACGAGGATTCTGCGGCGATCCGCTTCGGCAAAAGATGCGTAGAGTTCGGGTGGGGTTTCCTCTTCAAAGGCAATCAGTCGGAGTGGCACGCCCGCCTGCCGGATCGCATCCGCAACCAGGATGGGGTAGCGTCCCTGCCCGGCGATGAGGGCCACAGGCTTCCGGGCGTCGAACGAATCGGGGAGATAGGGGGACACCGGCAGCGTTGGCATTTTCCCGAAGCGAACCCGAGAGCCCGAAGGACGGCAAGCTTTGGAAGGCCACGGCCCCACGTGGCTGGCGACGGGAAACGCTGAGACGCAAAGCAGCGAAGGGGGTGCGAGACAGTCAATGCCACCTTTCGCGTGCCTCCGCCTCCTCGCGCCGTCGCGTTTTCTCCGGGGCAAGTCGCGTTAGGCTTGGGAACCGTAGTATTTCTTGTAGCTGCGGTAGTACCGGTAGTTCGTGTAGTATTCGATCCTGCGGGGGGAGATGCCATTCAGCACGACGCCAAGGACCTCATTCTTGCCATCGCGGAGCGCGTTGAAATACAGGCGGATGTGCTTGCGGTAGGCTCGATTGAATCGGCACACATAGACGATCTCGTCAGCACGGTTTGCGATCAGCATGGAATCGGTGACCGCACCGAGGGGAGGGGAGTCCATCACCACCAGTTCGAACTGGGTCTTCGCCTTTTCCAGCAGTTTTCCGAAGACGGGATTGTCGAGGAGTTCGGTCGGCGTCTTTGACCGCCCGCCCGAACAGAGCAGCCAGAGATTTTCACCGACCTTCGTGATGCCCAGGTAGGCATTCGCGAGAATGTCACCCTCGAGGGGCGCGCCGTGCTGAAACCAGGTGATCAGGCCGTTGTCGTTGGATTGCTTGAAGTGGCGGTGAAGCATCGGTCGCCTCAGATCGCAGTCGACCAGAAGCGTGGCCTTGGAATGACGCGCAAAACTGCCAGCCAGGTTGCAGGACACGAGGGTCTTGCCTTCGCCGGGAATGGTGGACGTGACCAGGATGCTCTTCGGAAAGTCCAGCTTTGAGTGGATCTTTACCGAGCTGTAGACGCTGAGAAAGGCCTCGGTGCCGGGGGAGGACTTGTTGTCCATGACCATCGAGTACTTCTCCTCATCCTTGACCGAGGTGAGTTCGGGGATGATGCCGAGGAGGTTGACGCCGATGAAAGTCTCGACATCCCAAGCGCTCTTGATGCGGTCGTCG
This sequence comes from uncultured Opitutaceae bacterium, assembly GCA_964583635.1. Taxonomy (GTDB): domain Bacteria; phylum Verrucomicrobiota; class Verrucomicrobiia; order Opitutales; family Opitutaceae; genus UBA6669. The sequence continues at coordinate 1,919 of CAZOXB010000089.1, forward strand.
ATCATGCTCAGTCCGAAGGCTACGGCGAGAAAGACGAGAACGAACAGTCCCGCGCTGTTGCGGAGGATGCGGTCGAGATTGGGAGCGTAGGGTTTGTCAGGAGGCGTGGCGCGGTCGAGAGGGCGAACTGGGAATTTCTGCAGGTTGCTGCTGGTGGTGACTCCGGTGAGGCGGTTGAGGACCTGGGTGTAGTTGCTGCTGGCGACGTCCGCCTGCTTCTTGAGCATCTCGTAATCGACGGCGATGTCGCGCAGGCGGAGCTGGGCCTGTTCCTGCTCGTGAAATTCGGCCTCGAAGGTTTTCTCCTGCGCGCGGATGCGCTCCATGGTGCTGTCGAGGTCCTTCACCGCCAGGTCGATGGCGCGGGCGAGCTGATCCCGGGAGATCGAAATGGCGTGGGCCAGCTTGATCATCGTGGGATGTTTCTCGAAATAGCGCTCCTGGAGCACGGACTGCTCGCGCGTGAGGTTGTCCAGCTGGCCGCGGATGGCCGGGATCGTGCCGTGGCTGGCGACGTAGGAAATCTCCAGCAGGCTGCGGCCCTCCTTGCGATAGGCTTCGACCTGCGTGTAGAGCTGCTCGTGGGCAAGGCGCTCCTCGCGCACGCGCACCAGCGCCTCATTCACGCGCCGGAGGCGTTCGGCGACGATGTTCACGCTGTTGTCCAGTGAGACGAGGTTCTTTTCCCGCATGTAGGTCAGCAGCTTCACCTGCGCCTCCTCGGAACTCTGGCGCAGCTTTTCGGCGGCGTTCTTGAGGGATTCCACCGCGTAGTCGTTGCTGCCACCCACGCGGTCGAGCAGATCCTTCATGAACTGGTCGACGTAACGGTTGGCGAGCAGCGCTGCGGCGTGTGGGTCGCGGTGGGCGACGGCGACACTCATGAGGTAACTGTTGCGGATGGCCGTGGCAGTGAGAACACCCAATGATTTCTCAACGCTCGGCGGTGGACTGCCCGGAGCCACATCGTCCAGGTACGGCTTCTGCACCAGGGCCAGCTCCTCCGGCGTCAGCGAGTTCATGACCCGGCTGCGCATCCGGGCGCTTTGCAGGGTGAGAAGGTAGGTGTTGACGTCGATTTCGCTCGTGATCGTCGGATCGACCACCTGCTGCTCGAGCACCACACGCTCGGGTTTTTCAAACTGCATCGTAGCCATCGCCGAGTACATGGGCGTCTGGCGTGCCTGGTAATAGCCGAATCCGAGCGCAACCAGCAGCGCAAGCGGCAGGGAAATCCACAGGCGCTCGCGCAGGATGACGTAGTAGTCCCGCAGCGTGCGGCGTTCGACGGGGAAGTCGTACTTGCCGTAGGCTTTCGAGGAGCCGGGGCTATACGGTTTTTGAGGGGTATCCGCCATGGTGCGCCGCTGGTTCAGATCAGATGATTCGTTCGGGCACGTTGACGATGTCACCGGGTAGCAGCGGAAGGGAATTCTTTTCCACATCCGCCTTGTCCCGACCCTTGATCAGGCTTTCGACGTCGATGACGAACTTCGATCGCTTCCCGTCGGCTGAGACGCGTGTCACGGTGATCTCAGAACCTTTGGCTGTGTCGGTAAGACCGCCCGCCTTGGTCACGAGATCCAGGACCGTCATGGTGGCCTCGATCGGCAGCGAGTAACGCCCAGGCGTGCGCACCTGACCGTGAATCGACACTTCCCGGGGGGCGTACTCCTCCACGTTGATGGTGACCTGCGGCTTCCTCAGGAAGCGCCCCGTCACGTAGGCCTCCTCCACGGCCTTTTGCGCCTCGGCAATGCTCAGACCCATGACCTTGACCTCCCCCACCAGCGGGAGGTTGACGCAGCCCTGGGAATCGACGCGGGCGATGATGGATAGGTCATCCTCCTGGTAGACACCGATGCGCAGGCGGTCGGTCAGGGCGATGGTATAGGTGAGCGGAACGCTGCCGGTGGTTGGAGGCAGGCGCTGGGCGGAGAGCGGCGAGTAGGCTCCCCACGCCAGAAGTGCGCAGAGCAGCATCAGACAGGGTCGGAAGATGCTGCGGAGGTTGACCGGTGAAGCGTGCATGAGACGAAGAGGTTATGCCAAATCGCGAGCAAGATGGAGCCAAACTCGAACGGGAAAGGCAGCGAATGCACCACGGAGGCACGGAGAGCGTGGAGGTCGAGACCGGAGTCTTACCTCCGTGTCCTCCGTGCCTCCGTGGTGATACAGGGCTCGGCCGGATTTTGGCTCAATCTCATCTTGATAGCTCATCGGAATCAGAAGCGACAGTAGAGTCCCAACGTGACCGCATTGCGATCATAGTCAGCGATGGGCACGTTTGACGAGTTTTGAAGATGGCTCGCGGTGAGCGACAGGCTTGCCTTGTCGTTCAGCAGATACCGCCCGCCGACGCTGACCGTGGAATACTCGTCCCTCCGCCCGGCGCCCCGGCTGCCGAGGAAGTCGTTGATGCCGTAGCCGAGTCCGCCGAAGACATTGAGCCGCGAATTGACGTTGAACTTGATGTCCAGGGCGGAGAGGAATGCATCGTTACTGATGTCGGTCGACGTCGTGGCGAAGTCCTTCGAGATCTGCCCGGTCATGTTCAAGCGGCGGGTGAGGGTCCAGGTCACCGCAATACCGGCATTCAGTGCGGAAAAATCCTCGTTGCGCAGGGGCCCGCTGGTATCGCGGAACTGGTACCCGAGGCGGACGGTGCCGTTCAACTTCGGAGCGATCCGGCCGGACATGCCGAGCGTGAAGGCATGGTCATGGGAGGAGGTGTCGAGCTGGCTCTCGGTCAGACGCAGGCGATAGCCCGCGAACAGGTCGTGTTTCGAATCCTTCGCGTAAAGGAGATCGGCCGCCGCCGTCCATGTCGTCAGGTCGACCAGCAGGGCATTATTCGTGAAGTCCTGGAAATTGTAGCCGAAGGAACCCGCGATCGAATAGCGGTGGATTACCGGATAGCGTACCTTCAAGGCGGCATCGTAGTTCCATGATTCGGCCCGGATGTTGGCGGCGACGTCGGCACGGCTCTCCCGGCCGGCGCTCAGGAGAATTGAGCCCGTGGTCCGACCGGAGTTCTTGAACAATTCGACGGAGCCCCGCGGATTGACGTAGTTTTCGCTGTCGTACTTGAAGAAATGGCCCGCTTCCGCGCCGACCGACGCGTTGACGCCGAGCATCCCCGCCCTGCGTTCGTAATCGGCGCCGGCCGTGGCGGTAAGGGCCGTGTCGGCCCGGGCGTCCGCGCTTGCGAAAATGTTCGAATCCCAACTCAGCGCCGAGTTGAAGATGAGAAACACCTCGTCCCGCCCGTCATTCCAGCGGAACAAGGCCATCGCCGCGGGCGCGGCAATCCCAAACAGGAGCAGTCCGATCGCGGCGAGGCGCCGGCGACGGGTCGGCTTCATGTCAGGGCGGCCGCCGGGGGTCATGACGTGGTCGAAGGCGGGGGCCGGGGGATTTCGGACGGACTCACGAATGTCGGAATCTCAGGTATGGTCGGCACGCCGGGATTTGGCGTCACCTCACCCCCGCCGGGAGTCTCCTCGTTCGGATCGAACACGCTGATACCCGGCCGGGAGCGGAGGGTCGCGCCGGGCGTGCCTTCCTCGGTGTCAAAAAACACCGTCTGGCGGGCCATGCACGCAAACGCCGCACGGTCCTCCAGGCCTGAGAGCAATTCTTCCGGGATGGGTTCGATGACGATGTGCCGGGCCTCGTCCAGCCGTCCCTGCCGGATCACCGCACGTTGCCGGGCAACCAGGGTCTGCCCGCTGGCGTCGTTCTCACCCAGCCGCGCGGTCACGTCGCCCTCCAGCAGGGAAATGATCGTGCCGGACTCGCTCGTCTGGATCACGATGCGCCGTCCGCGGATGGCGGCGGTGGCGTGCGGAGTGGTGACCTCCAGAACACTGCCGGGCAGAAGCTTGGGCGTGCATAGCGCCACGGTGCCGCGACGAAGGCTCAGATACATGCGGGAAACCGAAGGCTCGATGTCCAGGTCCGTCCGGTTCGGCTGGAACGGTTGTTGGGTGAAGCGGACCACCCGCAACGTCGTCTCGGGATCCAGGAACGCACCGATACCGTTGGAAAAGACCAGCGTATTGGTGGTGCCTGCCTTCGTCCGGATGAACGAGTCGTCGGCATCGTACACGGCATGCTTGATCATTTCGCGGACCCGCGTGCGGGTGTCGATTTCCGCCAGACCTTCCAGATCGGAGACATAGACCTTGCCGGCCGGACCCTTTGTCAACGTCTGGGCCGGGCTTTCGAAGATCCCGAATGAAAGGCACGCAGCCGCGAGCGCTGTCGTCGCACGGACCCAGCGAATGAGGCGGGACGCGATCATGCGGACATTAGGCTCTGACAAATCGAAAGCATCAATCTGCAAACCGTAAGGGCTTCTACGCAAACACGGCACGGTGCATGCGTAATAACCCCCAGAGCCCGATTTCCGTCAACGCTTACTCGACGACGAGGTTCAAAATCTTCCCTGGGACGAATACCGTGCGGCGCAGTGTCCTGCCCTCGACCAGCGCCGCCAGTTTGGGCTGTGCATGGAAGAGCGCGAGCACGGCATCCTGGTTGGCACCGGCTGCGGCGAAGAGTTCACCCCGGTGCTTGCCGTTGATCTGCACGATGACCTTCTGTTCGGTGGCGACCAATTTGACGGGATCGAATGTCGGCCAGGGTGCCGTCGAAAGCGGGGTGCCCTGTCCCAGCCGCGACCAGAGCTCCTCGCCCAGGTGAGGGGCGAAGGGAGCCAGCAGCTGGACCAACGCCAGAAGTGCGTCGCGCGGGTAGGCGGGGGCATCCTGGAGCGCGTTGGCGAAGATCATCATCTGCGAGATCGCGGTATTGAAACGCAGGGCCTCGATGTCATCGCCGACCTTGCGCACGGTCTCGTGCCTGAGTTTCTCCAATGCCGGCGGCAAGGGTGCCGCGGTGATCTTTGTGCTGGGCTGCCCATCCGGTCCGATCGCCAGGCGCCAGACCTTGTGAAGGAAGCGGTGCACGCCTTCGATACCTCGGGGATTCCACGGCTTCATGGCTTCCAAGGGACCGAGAAACATGAGGTAGAGGCGCAGGCTGTCGGTCCCGTGGCTGGCGATGATCGTGTCGGGATTCACGACGTTGCCGCGGCTCTTGGACATCTTCTCGCCGTCTTCGCCCAGGATGATGCCTTGGTGAAAGAGTTTCTTGAACGGCTCCGCCTGGGGAACTGCGCCGATGTCGAACAGGACCTTGTGCCAGAAGCGGGCGTAAAGCAGGTGCAGCACCGCGTGCTCGGCTCCGCCGACGTAGAGGTCCGGCACGCCCCAATAGGCGAGAGCCTCTTTTGAGGCAAAGGCAGCGTCATTGGCGGGGTCGACGAAGCGCAGGTAATACCAGCAGGATCCCGCCCACTGCGGCATGGTGTTGGTTTCGCGCCGGGCGCGGATCCATGAATCCCCCGCGGGTCGTGGCGTGCTGGCAGGCACGGAGCGGCCGCTGGCAACATCGTACCACAGCTCCAGCCAATCCGGCACGTTGGCCAGCGGGCTCTCTCCGGTGCCGCTGGGCAGGTAGGACTGGACATCGGGCAGCGTGAGGGGCAGGACCCGGTTGGGCAGCGGCAGGGCAAACCAAGGAGTGCCGGTGGTGGAGTCGCGGTAGGTGACGGGTTCGGCCGGCAGTTCACTGAGACCGGCAGCGGCGGCCTTGCGGTAGTCAGCCTCCGTTACCCAGAGGACGGGAAAAGGTTCACCCCAATACCGCTGACGCGAGAACAGCCAGTCGCGCAGCTTGTAGTTGACCGTCGATCGGCCACGACCGCCAGCCGCGAGATCCGCGGTGATCCGCTGCTTGGCCTCGTTCCAGGCCAGGCCATTGTAGGGGCCGGAATTGACCAGGCGGCCATCACCGATGAAGGGCAGCTTGTCGCGGGATTCGTCGGACAGCCCGGGATCACCCGGTTCGATGACGCGGCGGATCGGCAACCCGTACTGGACCGCGAATTCAAAGTCCCGCTCATCATGCGCGGGCACCGCCATGATGGCTCCCGTGCCGTAGCCCATGAGAACATAATCGGCGACCCATACCGGGATCTTTTCCCCGTTGACCGGGTTGATGGCATGGGAACCGGTGAAGACTCCCGATTTTTCCTTGGCCAGGTCGGTGCGCTCAAGGTCGCTCTTCGACGCGGCCTTCTTGCGATAGGCTTCCACCTCCTCACGCTGTCCGGCCGTGGTCAGGCGTTCGATCAGCGGATGCTCGGGTGCGACGACCATGTAGGTGGCACCAAAGAGCGTGTCGGGCCGGGTCGTGAATACCTTGAGGTCGCCCAGCGACTCCGGTTCCAGCCGGAAGAGCAGCTCGGCGCCCTCGCTGCGCCCGATCCAGGCTTCCTGCATGCGTTTGGTGGAATCCGGCCATTCGACATCCTTGAGGTCGGCCAGCAGGCGCTCGGCATAGGCGGTGATGCGCAGGACCCACTGGCGCAGGTTGCGACGTTCAACCGGGAAGTTGCCCACCTCGGATCGACCGTCGACGATTTCCTCATTGGCCAGCACGGTCCGCAATTCGGGACACCACCAGACCGGGCGCTCGTCCACGTAGGCCAGGCCGCGTTTGAACAGTTGCAGGAAAATCCATTGGGTCCACCGCACATAGCGCGGGTCGGTGGTGTCGATTTCCCGGTCCCAATCGTAGCTGAATCCCAGTGCCTTGATCTGCCGGCGGAAGTTGGTGATGTTGTTTTGGGTGTTGCTGGCGGGGTGGGTGCCGGTCTTGACCGCGTGCTGTTCAGCGGGCAGGCCAAAGGCGTCCCAGCCGATCGGATGCAGCACGGCAAACCCCTTGGAACGCTTGTAGCGGGCGATGATATCCGTGGCCGTATAGCCCTCGGGATGTCCGATATGCAGTCCGGCTCCCGACGGGTAGGGGAACATGTCGAGTACGTAATACTTCTGCTTCGACGGATCTGGCGCTGAACGAAAGGCCCGGCTTTGATCCCAGAAGGATTGCCAATGAGGCTCAATTTGGAGAAAGTCGTACTCTTTGCAATGCGTAGCCATTTGAATGAACGGATCAGACTAAATATTTCGAAGATCGCGTCAACGACGCTGCGGCTGGTCTTTCTGGGAGGGGTGCTTGCCTCCCTGACCCCTCATGCCCGGAGCCAGACGGGCATGCCCAAGTCATTCAACCAACTGCTGAATGCCGTGGTCCGCATCGATGTGCGGGAAGTCTCCTACGATGCCGGCGTGAAGCGCTTTTCGGCTGGTGTCGGATCAGGCGTGATTGTTTCCAAGACCGGCCTGATCCTGACCAATGCCCACGTGGCCAGTCCCAAGGCGATCGAGCTGCTGGTGACGCTGTCGAGCCTGGAACGGGTCGGGGCAAAGCTGGTGGGATGGGATCATTGGACAGACCTTGCCCTTCTCCAACTGGACCTGGAGGACGTGAACCGTCGCAAGCTGAAGTTCACTTACGGACTTTTCGGCAATTCCGATAAACTTTATCCCGGACAGGTCGTTTACGCCGTGGGCACCCCCCACGGGCTCACCCGAACCGTGACGCGCGGAATCATTTCAAACAATCGACGCTACTTCCAGGACAACCGGGGGGTGCGCGGTTATGAAACCGGTGCGTTCAACACCTGGCTGCAGACCGACGCCGCCATCAATCCTGGAAATTCGGGAGGGCCGCTGGTCACGGAAAGGGGGGCGGTCATCGGCATCACGTCGCGTGGGTACCTCGGCGCCAACAATCTGGGGTTTGCGATCCCGGCCAATATTGCCCGTCGCGTGGCGGATGGACTGGCTCACGATGGGGAGATCACGCGGAGTTATATCGGCATCGTACCCCGCGAGCTGCTCGACCTCGAAGGCTTTTATGCGTTGGCATCCAACACCGGCATGCTCCTCAACTCGGTCGATCCGGGATCGCCGGCCGCGACAGCCGGATTGCGCGCGGGGGACATCCTGATGGCGATCGACGGGATTCCGGTCGACGGCCGGTTTCCCGAACAGCTTCCTCCCATCCAGAACGCCATCGCCAGCCGCCCGGTGGGGAGCACGGTCGTCCTCACGGTCAAACGGGGTGCCGAGACCAAGGGGTACTCGATCGTCACTGAGAAACTCGAGAGCCAGGTGGGCGAAGAGACCGCATTCGAGAAATGGGGCTTGACTGTGCGCAAGGTTTCGCGGGCCTATGCTCGCAACAACCAGCTGCCCGACCCCACCGGCATGATCGTGCTGGGCGTGCAACCCGGCTTTCCCGCGGCCGTTGCGGGTTTGGGCAGGGGCGACATCATTACCACCATCAACCAGCAGAAGATCACCTCACTCGACATTGCGCGGAAAATCCACGCGGCCTATGAGGCCAAGCCGGAGCCCACGCTGGTCGAGGCGCAGCGGAACTTCCGCGTTTCCCTCTACATTCTGAAACCATGAAATCCAGCTCAACTTCAGATTCCTCCCAGGCTGAGCCCGATTCCTCAATGAATCGGGCCTCCGCCTTTTCGCCCTCGGTGCTTTGCCGGCTTGTCCAACCTCTCGCCATGATCTGCGTCCTGATCGGCACCGTTGCGTCGGTTGCCGCGGCGGACGTTCGGGACCTTTGGAAGGAACGACTCAAGTCCGTCGTTGCCATCGAGTTTTTCACCGAGTCGGAGCTCGACCGTCGCCCCACGGTGATCTTTGGCACCGTCATCGACCGGGAGGGCACGGTGATCTTCTCCGGCGGCGCGATCAACGCCCGCTCCACACCGACGGAGTTTAAGGACTTCCGGGTGTATCTTCCCGGGGAGAACGTACGGCAGCACACCAGCGCCACCTACATCGGGCAGGACATCTTCACGACCTGGCATTATTTGAAGGTGGCCGAATCACTCTGGCCATCCCTTGTACCCATCACCGACTTCGCGGGCCCGGCGAAACCCGCGACGGAGGTGCAGCTGGCCCAGGATGTCTGGGGCATTGCCCTTCGCGGCAAGGATGAGGATTTCAAACCCTACTTCCTCGCCGGGCGCATCGCGCTGATGCAATCGCTGCCTCAGCGGACGGCGGTTGCCATGGACGACATTGCTGGACCGGGACTTCCTGTCTTCGACAACAAGGGAGTTTTTGTCGGACTGGGTTTGGCGGGTTTTGCCCAAAGCTATCTTCAGTTCTCCCAGCGTAGTCCCGGCGGCGAGCAGATCGCACTGGTCAACATCGGCGAAACCAGCGCCTTCCAACTGGCGGATGAGGTCCTGCCCTACCTGAACCGCCGGCCGCTCAATGTGTACGGCCGCTCCGTGCCCTGGTTCGGCTGGTACGGCCTGCAGCCGACCGATCCCGAAGTGGCGGCCCATCTCAAGATCGACATCGGTGTGGTGGTAAGCGAGGTGCTGGCGGGAAGCCCTGCGGAAAAGAGTGGCATGCAGCCGCGCGACGTGGTGGTGGCCATCGACGGCAAACCGCTTCCCCGTCTGAAGCCGGACCGCGTGGTGGTGGGATACCTGGTACGCGAGATCGCCCGCCGATCGGTGGGGGACATCGTCAAGGTGACGGTGCTCCGCAACAACGGTGAACGGGTGGACATCGCGGCAAAGTTGACCGAGGAACCCAAGCTCCTGCGCGAGGCGGAGCGCAAGTACTTTGACAAGCTGGGCTTCACGGTGCGTGAGTTCATTTTTGGCGACGGCGTGATGCGCCGCGCACCCGTGGCGGAGCACAACGGAGTGATCGCTCATTTCGTAAAGGCGAACTCCCCGGCTGCCACCGCAGGCCTGCATACGGATGACTGGATCAAGGAAATCGATGGCACCCCCATCAAATCCTACGAGGAGGCTGTTCAGCAGTTGTCCGCCATCCAGGCCGACAGCAGCCGCTCGGAAGCCGTGCTTCTCATCAGGCGCGGCAGCGAAACCCAGGTGCTGCGCATAAAATTGAAATAGCCATCCGGCCGATTTGGTTTTTCCTGAAGCCGGGCCTGCACCTCCGTGTGCGGCCCGGCTTCATGTTTACAGGAATCGTTGAGGAAACCGGCCGCATCGAGAGTTTCGCCGCCAGCAGCACCGGCTGGCGATTGAAGATCCGTGCCGACAAGGTGCTTGAGGGACTGGCGCTGGGCGACAGCATTGCGATCAACGGCTGCTGCCTCACGGCGGTCGCGAGCGATCCGACAACCCGCGTGATCGAATTTGACCTGCTGGAGGAGACCAAACGACTCACCAATCTGGGCGGATTGTCGCCGGGCGATCTGATCAATCTCGAGCGCAGCCTGTCTTTTGGCGGAAAGATCGGAGGGCATTTTGTCACCGGACATGTCGATGGTCCCGGCAGGATAGAGGTTTTTGAGCGGCGCCATGCGGATTTTCATCTTCGCGTGTCGGTCGCGCACGGCTTTGGTCGCTACCTCATCCCCAAGGGCAGCATCGCAATCGATGGGATTTCGCTGACCGTGGCTGAGGTGGAGGGCGATGTCTTTGCAGTCTGGATCATACCGCACACCCTTGAGGTGACCAATCTGCAGAGGCGAAAGGTCGGCGATGCCGTGAACCTCGAGTTTGACCTGCTCGGCAAATATGTGGAGAAGCTTCTCAGTGGGCGTCCTGGCTCGAATGCCTCCTGACCGGACATCATGCGTGAAATCCTGCTTGCCCTGACTGCGGAGCTTCGCCGCCTGAAAGCGAGCGGCGTCCGGACTGTCTCGGTGCCACCGGAAACCGTCGAGGCGCTCAGATCCGTGGTGCGAGCGCGGGCGGCGGCCGCAACCGCGGAGCATCCTGGCGTTCATGCGGACGCGGGAGCACGCTCGGAATCTCCCGTGTCGCCGTCGGCTGCCGGCGTGGTGCGGATGCCTCCGGCGGTTGACGTGCCGTGGAGTCGGAAAACAGCGGCGCCCGCATCGAAGGCCGAGGACGTCCCGGCTTCCAAGGCTCGCACGCTGCCGCCACCCCCGGTTGTGACGCTGCCATCCGGTGACAAGACTGCGCAGATGGCGTGGTTGCGTGACCGCGTTTTCAACGATCCGACCTGTCGTGAGCGGTTGCGCCCCGGCAAGAAAGCCGTCGTGGGCGTGGGAGACCTCAACGCAAAGATCTTTTTTTGCGGCGAGGCACCGGGTGCGGAAGAGGAGGTCCAAGGTGAACCGTTCGTGGGACCTGCCGGGCAACTGCTCACGCGCATGATCCAAGGCATGGGTCTGAAACGCGAGAGTGTGTACATTGGCAACATCATGAACTGGCGTCCCGACCTGCCGACATCGCCGGGCGAATCCCAAATCGGCAACCGGCCTCCAACGGATGAAGAGTTGAACTATTGCCTGCCGTACCTGCGGGCGCAGATGCAAATTGTTGATCCGCAGGTTATTGTCGCGCTGGGGTCCACAGCCGCCCAAGGATTGCTGGGGATTGGCAGCTTTCAGACCCTCGGGCAAATTCGTGGGCATTGGAAACTCTTTTCGGGAAAACCGGTCATGGTGACCTACCATCCAAGCTACATTCTTCGTAACGCGTCGAAGCGCACGAAACGTGCAACGTGGGAGGATTTGCTCCAGGTCATGGAGCGCGTGGGCATGCCGATTTCGGAAAAACAACGGGGATTTTTCCTGTAGAGATGAACGCCAACATGGGTTTCGCCCGGTGGGTGCTCCTCCTGCTTGCGGGAACCACGGCGCTTGGCCAGCCACCCGCACCGGATCGGCCGTTCGATTTTGAGGCGCTCCGCCTGCGTGCGAAGGAGCTGGCGGGAGCGCCCTATGTGGCACGACCGACGCGGGTCCCTGCCTGGTTGCGTTCGCTCTCCTATGACGATTACCGCCGGATTGAATTTATCCATGACCGCGGTATCTGGCGCCACGATCAGCTCCCGTATCGTCTGGAGTTTTTTCATCCGGGATTCATCAACGACCGCACCGTACAAGTAGCGCAGATCGAGCAGGGCATGGTCCGGCCGATTCCGTATGAGGCGAAAATGTTCAGGTTTGGCGAGGGCCTCAAACTCGGGCAGGTCCCGTCCGATCTCGGATTCAGCGGCTTCCGGGTGCTGCACCCGCTGAATGCTCCCAACGCGTGGGACGAACTCGTGGTTTTTCAAGGTGCCAGTTATTTCCGCGCACTGGGCCGCGATCAGCGCTACGGGCTCTCGGCGCGCGGCCTCGCCTTGAACACGGGCGATGCCGGAGGGGAGGAATTCCCGGTCTTTGAGGAATTTTGGGTGGAGCGTCCCGCCGCGGATGCGAAGGAAATTGTCGTGTACGCCCTGCTCGATGGACCGAGCGCGGCAGGGGCATTCCGTTTTGCGATCAGGCCGGGCGTGGCGACCATCATGGATGTGCAAGCCTCGCTGCAGGTGCGTCCCGGTGCCTCGATCAGGACGCTCGGGCTGGCTCCGCTCACCAGCATGTTCTGGCACGGTGAGTCGTCGGCGCGAGTCGACAACGACTACCGGCCCGAGGTGCACGATTCCGACGGCTTGCTGATGGAGAGCGGTAGCGGGGAATGGCTCTGGCGTCCCCTGACGAATCCCACGGCGGTTCGCATTGTCTCGTTCGCGGATGAGAATCCCCGGGGGTTTGGCTTGGTTCAGCGCGATCGCAAGTTCTCGAGCTATGAAGACCTCGAGGCATGTTATCATCAGCGGCCCAGCGCCTGGGTCGAGCCCGTTGGCAAATGGGGAAAGGGACAGGTTCGACTGGTGGAGATTCCGACCCCCGACGAAACCAACGACAACATCGTCGCGTTTTGGGTGCCCGAAACACCGCCTGATCCGCATCGTAGTCTTGAATACGCGTATCGCCTCTCCTGGTTCACCGAGGGAAGGGAGGGAAGTCACCAGCCACCCGCCGGTCAGGCCGTCGCCACGCGTTTGGGGCGAAGCAAGACGCACGAGCCTGAACTGCAGCGGTTCATCATCGATTTTGATGGCGCCAACCTTCAGGAGAGGAAGGAAGGCAGCAAGGTCGACGGTGTTCTGAACGTGAGGGCCGGCGCGACCCTGATTCATGAGGTTCTGCAAAGGAATCCCTACAACGGCAGCTGGCGCATGGCCTTTGCCCTGCGACCTGACGGCTCAGGCAAACCGGTGGAATTGCGTTGTTTTCTGCGGGAGGCATCCCATGTGCTTACA
>CAZOXB010000090.1:0-14569 GCA_964583635.1 uncultured Opitutaceae bacterium
TTTCCTCGGCAACGTCATCGTCAACGGCAATCCGCACGCCAAGGGCTATCGTCCCGAAAAACCTTTCCTGCCGGTCGATCCACCGTCCTACGACCATTCCGCCCCGCCGCCGGGCACCCGTCAAAAACTGCTCAAGCTTGGAGCAAAAGGCTTTGCGGAATGGACCTTGAAACAGAGGGCGCTGCTTGTGACCGACACGACGTTCCGCGATGCCCACCAGTCGCTCATGGCGACACGTGTCCGCGGATACGACATCCTGGCCTGTGCGAACGCGGTCGCGCAATACCTGCCGAGCCTCTACTCCTTGGAGATGTGGGGCGGCGCCACCTTCGATACGGCAATGCGGTTCCTTCACGAAGACCCTTGGGACCGGTTGAGGGAAATACGCGAGCGCGTTCCCAACATCTGCCTGCAGATGCTGCTTCGCGGCGCCAACGCCGTGGGATATACCAACTATCCCGATCACGTCGTGGCCGGCTTTGTCCGGCATGCCGCCTCGGCCGGCATGGATATCTTCCGCATTTTCGACTCCCTCAACTATCTCCCCAATCTTCGCGTGGCGATGGATGCCGTGCAGGAGACCCACGCGGTATGCGAAGCCGCCATCTGTTACACGGGCGACATCCTCGATTCCCGACGCGACAAGTATTCGTTAACCTATTACGTACGGCTGGCGAAGGAGCTGGAGCGCATGGGAGCCCACGTTCTTGCCATCAAGGACATGGCGGGCCTCTGCCGGCCCTATGCGGCCGAGAAGCTCGTCCGGACGCTGCGTCAGGAGATCGGCCTCCCCATCCATTTCCACACCCACGATACGAGCGGAATCGCCTCCGCGTCCATCCTTCGCTCCGCTGACGCGGGAGTGAACATCGTCGATCTGGCGATCGCATCAATGAGCGGAAGCACCGCGCAGCCCAACCTCAACTCGATCGTTGCTGCCCTGCAGAACACACCACGCGATACCCACCTTGACCTTGGAAAGGCCAACGAATTCTCCGACTATTGGGAGCAGGTCCGCGAATACTATCGCCCGTTCGACACGGCGCCGCGCACGGGTTCCGCCGAAGTTTATTCGCACGAAATGCCCGGGGGCCAGTACACCAACCTGAAGGAACAGGCCGCCTCCATGGGCATGTCACACCGCTGGCCGGAAATCGCCCGGACCTACGCCGAGGTCAACGTGCTCTTCGGGGACATCGTCAAGGTGACGCCATCCTCCAAGGTCGTCGGTGACCTCGCCCTGTTTCTCTTCTCGCGCGGCATCCATCCAACGGATCTCGTGAATCTGGAACCGGGCTCGATGCCCTTTCCGGAGAGCGTCATCGACATGCTCATGGGTGGCCTTGGCTGGCCGGAGGGCGGATGGCCCGAACCGGTCTGGAAGTCCATCCTGGGTGGCGCCCGCTATACCGAGGCGAAGGCGAAGTACCAGGCGGCGATCGCCCAGGCCAGCAACCCTTGCGTCAAGATCGATGTGAAGAAGGCGGCTTCCGAGCTTGCGAAGATCACCCGCGAGCTCAGCGAAAAGTATCGCCGTGAACTCACCACCGACGATGTCTACTCCCACCTGATGTATCCGCAGGTTTTTGCCGAATTCCAGAAGCAGCAGAAGGAATTCGGCGATGTCAGCGTGCTGCCGACGCCGGCATTCTACTATGGGCTCACACCCGGCGAGGAGATTTCCGTGGAGATCGAGGAAGGCAAGGTGCTCATCATCCGGCTCGTGAGCATCGGCGAACCCGACAAGGATGGACGGCGTGCGCTGAATTTTGACCTCAACGGCATGTCACGGGAGGTCAGCGTATCCGACAAATCCATCGCCGTCAAAACAAGGGCCCGGGCCAAGGCCGACCTTTCCGATCCCCTCCAGCTTGCGGCCCCGATCCCGGGATTGATCGCATCGCTCCAGACATCGCTGGGCGCGAAGGTATCCAAGGGTGACAAGCTGCTGATGATGGAAGCGATGAAGATGCAGACGACGGTCTACGCACCGGCCTCCGGCGTGATTGCTGAACTGAATGTGGGCGTCGGCGACACCGTCGAGGCGAAAGACCTTCTGATCCGGCTGCGCGCGTGAACTTCACGCCGCCCCTGCACGGCGCAAATCGACTCCGGGCCACCCGCGCTTTTTCCGCGCCGCAGGCTACCGGGTCCTGAGTCGTTGCGCGGTGATCGCACAAACGCAGTCTGCACCATCCTCCGATCGCAGCCACTCCAACTGAAGATCGGCAAATTCACGGTTCATCGCGGCCTGCAAGCCGCCAACCTCGATCAACAGGATCCCGTGCGGTGCGAGGCGCGAAGCCGATTGCGAGATCAGCCTGCGAATGATCCGCAACCCGTCGTTCCCTCCATCAAGCGCGATGCGGGGTTCCTTCGCAAACTCCTCGGGCAGCCGATCACAAATCGCCGTCGGCTCATAGGGCGGATTACTGAGGATCAGGTCGTATCCGTTTTTTGGTGTCGGTACCTCATCAAAGACGTCGCTGTGATGCAGCCGGACTCTCCCGCGCAAACGATGGCTGTCCAAATTGATGCCGGCCACATCGAGTGCATCCCGGGAGAGATCGATCGCATCGACCCGCGCCCGCGGAAAATGATGCGCGAGGAGAATCCCCAGGCATCCCGACCCCGTGCATACGTCCACGACATGCTCCACGCGGGCAGGATCCGGAAACCACCGATCGAGGCCGCGCGGGATGATTTCAAGGAAGTAGCTTCTCGGGATCAGCACGCGCTCATCCACGTAGAACCGGTGCTCGTTCAACCATGCCTCCCGCGTGATGTACGCCGCCGGCATCCGCCGGACAACGCGCAACTCAAGCACCCTCCGCAACGCGATCCGCTGCTGCGGCTCGAGATGTCGCGTCAACAGGGCGGCATCACCATCGAGAGGCCAGGTCAACGCATGCAGGAAAAGATACAGAGCCTCGTCATGGGCGTCGGTGGCGATCTGCCCGAGCGCAAGGTCATTGCTGTCGAAGAGGCGCTGGGCGCATTCAAGCCATTCCTTCAGCGTGGAAAGCTGGGAGGTCGGAGGCAGCGTCGCGGTCAACCCCTTACGTTTTCGCATCGGTTTCAGACACGATGTGCACGTGGTTGCGGATATGGTCAGGGCAATAACATTGATCCCCCGAACATTTCGAACAGTAACGGAAATCCATCTCCGGATTGGTGAGATCGGTCTTGCCACAGACAAAGCAGCGGTGCCGCGCCTGCGGGCCCGCCCGCTCGTCCGCCCTGCGACGGGCCGCCGTCTCGAGGCGTCGCTGGCCGTGCCGGATCGACAGCCACATATCCCGTCCAAGGAAGAGGAAGAAGTTGGTCAACGCCGCGACGATTGCCATCCTCTGGGCGGTGCCACCCACGGCGAACTGCCACACGTAACCCATCCATGCCACGACCGCGAGCCACTTGATCTGGATTGGAAGCACGAGAAACACGTACATCGTGAAGTTCGGATACAGGTGGGCGAAGGCGAGGAAGATGGATCCGCCGATGAACAGGTTGGACGCGGGGACGAGCGGCGTGACGAATGCCGCCCCCACGGTCATGAGGAACCCCACCCACAGGAACAGGTTGTAGCGAACCGTACCCCACGCCTGCTCCAGCGCATTGCCGGTGAAATACAGGAAGTAGAGCGCGAACGCAACAAACACCCAGTTGGCGCCGGGTGGATCCACCACAAATGTCAGCACCCGCCACCACTCCCCTTGCATGACCAATGCGGGATATAAAATGAGCCGGGAGCCGTCGAGGAGTCCCAACAGGGTCGTCAAAAAGACAAACCCCTGCCCGACCACGAGGTACAGGGTCAGATTGGGTACCGCGATCGGCGCCAGAAATTTTTCGAATTTTTGAATCCAGGACATGATGCGAACCGATGAATGCGCTACTCCGGTTCGGCGGTGCCTTCCACCACCCATTCCCTCGCCTCTGGAACCTGCCGGAAGAATTCCCTCAGCGCCGCACTGAGGTGCTCCGCATAGCGGAAATGTGCGCCCAGCCCCGTCCTCAGCTCCGCCTCGTAGATGAATTTGTCGGCGTGCGTCCCATGTTCAAACGGTGTCTGTGCCCCCAGAAGAAGCGAGTAAACATAGGCCGGCGATCCGCGCTGCATCAATTCACGCGTCAGCAGCGCCTGATCTTCCAGCAGTCCCTGATTGCTCTCAGGCGCAATCTCCGGTGGCAAATAGAACCCGGCCTGGATCAGCGGAGTGTAGCGATTGCCGGTCCGATGACGGTTGAGATCGCGCAGCTCCGCCAGGGCGAGATTGTTCCAGGCAAACGTGACCCGCATGCGGCGGGTTGCGACACCCTGAAATCCGTAACGATTCGCGCGATGCTTCAATGCCTCACCGACCGGTTGCGCTTCCTCAAGCCACGGAGGCGTCTCCCGATCGACCTTCACCCATACCTCGTCCGCAAGCGGCGCACAGGACAGGCGCTGCTGTCCCATGCGCAGGCTGGTATCCAGTTCCTGCCGCGACTGCTCGGCATACGAGGCATCCGCAAAGCTGTGCTTCATCAGCCGGGGAGACTGCTTCAACAGTTCGTCGCGAATCAACCTGGCAGCGGCACGCGCCTCGGGATGCGGCAGGGAGTCCAGATGCTTCACCGTCTGCGACCACATCCGCGAGCTTTGCACCAGTCCGACATTCGTCCTGGTCGCCAGCGGTATGAAGTAACGGGCCCGGTCGAGGGCATAGTTCTTGCGGATGCGATTGATAACCGCCGGCTTTGCCCCCGCAGGAAGGCGAACCCGCTGCGGTTCCGTCAGCGAAAGCGAGTCCAGCCGTGCATACTCCGCGTGATAGGAGGCAAAGGCACGTCCCATCAGCGATGTCCAGCGCGACGCCAGGTCAGGCGGAATTCCCAACTCCTGTGCAGACGGCAGGTTGCCCGCCTCCATGGTGATGTAACGCGTGGAGGACTCCTGTCCATCCGCCATCTGCGCAATTTCAAAGAGCTTGTACGCAAGCCACATCGACACGTCGTCAATGGCAACCGCGAGCCCGCCGGTGAGGCCGCCGATGGACGCATGACCATAATCGACAAACTTCAGGATCCTGTCGATCGACTCATCCGGCCGGGCCAGATCGACCTTCGCAAGGATCGCATCCAGCCCCTCGTTGCTGCGGGAATAACGCGCCAGGACCGAAGCCAGTAGTTCTGGCGTGACCCTGGGGAGTTCGGCGGCACTAGGGGGAGGAACCAACGCTATTCCAGTGATGCGCATACGCTACCTGCAGACAGGCGGATGGACGCCCAGAGTCAGCCACAAAAGGCGGATTCCCCACAATCTTCCCTTTGCACGACGCGCTCGCCCTGAAATTGAGCCGCCACAGCACGAAGCCAAAGCGGCGACGCGTGTCCGCCGGGACCTACCGTGCCGCCAGCCACTGAACGAGCCCACCCTGATAAAGCCCCAATACGACCGACGCCACGGCAAGAGCACCCATCACCAGCCTGGCCGGCACGCCCACCGGCGTGCGCGGAAGGTCCGGCGATGCATTCTCCGCGTCAGCAGGCATTCCCCACGAAGGAAACACCGCGGCCTTGATCCAGTTGAAATAATAATAAATTGAGATCACGACTCCGACGATCGCGATTGCCAGCAGGGAATACAAACCGGCGTTGAAGGCGGCTATGAACACCATCAATTTGCCGATGAATCCCGCCAGCGGAGGGATCCCCGCGAGCGAGGCCAGCCCGATCGCCAGCACCACCGCGAGGAACGGATGGGTCTTGGCGAGATCGGCGTAATGCTCGAGCTCCTGGTCAGCATCATTCCCACCAGAAACGTGGGTCATGACGCCAAACACCGCAAAGGACGCGATGAGGTAGGTCAGCAGGTAGAAATACACGGCGCTCGCCGCCATCGCATCGTGGTAGGTCGCGATCACACCGATCAGGAGGTATCCGGCATGCGAGATGCCCGACAAGCCGATCAGGCGTTTGACGTTGTACTGGGTCAGCGCAGCGATGTTGCCAAAGAGGATGGTCGCTCCCGCCATGACGGAGAGTACGGGCACCACCAGATTCTTGTACGGAGCGAACACGCCCGCCAGCACGAGCAGCACCGAAAATCCAGCAGCCTTGGAGCCCACCGCCAGCAGCGCCGTCACGGGCGTCGGGGCACCCTGGTAAACGTCAGGCACCCAGATTTGAAACGGAACCCCGCCGATCTTGAAGGCAACGCCCGCGAGGACCAATACGATGCCGACCTTGGCCAGGAACTGGTCGGGATGAGCCGCCAGGAAGAGGCGAACCGACGTGAAGTCCATCGCACCGGATGCCGCGCCTCCTGGCGTCAACTGGGGATTGCCCACGACTCCGTAAAGGAAAACAATGCCAAACAAGAGGAGTGCGGAGCTCAACGCACCCATCACCAGGTATTTCAGCCCCGCCTCCAGTGAGACGGTTTGCGTGCGGTAATAGCTGATGAGGACATAAAAGCCGATGGTGACGGTTTCCAGCGCGACAAAGAACATCACAAAATGATGACTCTGCACCAGCAGCATCATCGCGCCGGAAACCACGATCACGATATGGAAGAATTCGACTCGGGGGAACTTCCGCTTCGAGAGGCTCACAACTCCAAGCAGGGAAACCAGGATCGACGTCAGCAGGAAAAACACGCGCATGAACTGCCCGTGGATCGTGTGCTTCAGCAGGCCGTTGAACGTCTCGGCCCCCAAATAGTCCGGGTGGAGATTGACGAGCGTGAACGCGAGGATGCCAACTTGTCCCAGGATAGCGAACCAGGGGATGGTGGCATGCCGCCCTCTCGGCAGCACAATCTCCAGGATGAGCAGGAGCAGCGCCAGCGAACCCATGAGGAGCTCGGGCAGGATCGCTCCCCAGGTGTTGTTTGCGGCAGCAGCTTGCAGCAGGTCGAGATTCATCGCGGCAAATTCCGGTGGCTTACTTCTGGGCAATGTCCTTCGGGAGCACCTTCAACGCGGGATAGATCGCTTCGAGGGAGTTGTTGAGCGGTGTCGAGATCGATTTCGGCCAGAAACCGATCCACAGCAGCATGGCGAGCAGGATGAGGGCCGGCACACGTTCGTTCCACCGCAAATCGACCAGCGGATTTTGCGCGGCCGTCCGTGTCAGCGCTTCGGACTGGGGTCCGAAAAACACCTTGGCGGTCACCCGAAGCGCGTAGATCGCCGTGATGACGACTCCCGTCACCGCCCCTGCCGCGACCCATGGGGAGAAATTCCACACGGCGACGAAGATCGTCAGCTCGGCCCAGAAATTGGCCAGCCCTGGCAGGCCGATGGTCGCGAACGAGGCAACGACAAAATATGCGGCCAGCACCGGAGCCTTCTGGGCGAGCCCACCCATGTCGTTCAAGTCAAACGTCCGGGTCCGATGATGAATGCTGGTCGCCAGCAGGAAGGACAATGAAACCGACAATCCGTGCGCGACCATCATGAGGACAACGCCACCGGCGCCGGTCGCGGATACGCTCGCCACGCCGAGGAATGCATAGCCCATGTGCATGACGGAGCTGTAACCGATCACCTGTTTGAGATCGCGCTGGGCCATCGTCACGAGGCCGACCACCAGGATGTTGCAGAGCGCGAGTCCCGCGAGCCAGCCGCTCCAGTGCTGCGCCCCAACCGGCAGCAGCGGCAATGCAATCTGCACGAGGCCATAGAGGCCGAATTTCTTGAGAACGCCGGCGTGCAGCATGGCCGCCGAACTCGGTGCTGCGCCGTAGCCGAGCGGTGCCCAGGTGTGAAAGGGCCAGAGTGAAACCAGGATGCCGAAGCCGAACATGAGGAGGCCGAATCCGTACTTCTGCGCGGTAGCCGAAAGGGGCATCGCCAGAAGAGCCTGCCTCAACTCGATCAGGCTGAAGCTTCCCGCATCGCTTTGCACGTACACCGCGATCAGGCCGATCAGGGAGAGCATCGCTCCCAGCGTCAGGTAGATCGTCATCTTCATTGCGGCATAGTTGCGGTCCCGCCCTCCCCAAACACCGACCATGATGAACGTCGGGATCAGCGCCAGCTCGTGGAAGAAATAAAAGAAGAAGATGTCGACGCTGGCAAAGGTGCCCATCAACCCTCCCTGCATCACCAGCAACAGGGCCAGATAGATCTTGAGCCGCTCCGCACCCGATTGAAGCGCGTAAAGTCCCGCCGCCAGGCCCACGATGCCCGCAAGCATGAACAAAGGCATCGAGATGCCATTCAGGCCCAGCGTCAGCCGGATGCCCAGCGGGCTGAGCCCGGTATCGTAGCTGGCCAGGAAGGCGAAACGATCGCCGAGTTCCGAAGGAAACGTTCCCCACGCGTACAGGGAAATCAATGCGGGCAGGCCAAAACCCAGATATGCCAGCTTCACCGAGTACCGTTTCGGCATCCCGGCAAAGATAGTAGCAGCCACCGCAAGGGGAATCGCGATGGCGAGCAAGAGTAAGTGGTCTAACAACATGGGTTCGCTGGTTGCAGTTGTAAGGAGTTCAGGACGCGCAGGTCGGGGTCGTCGATGGAATCAGAGCCAGCCTCCCGCGATGCACCAGAGCAGCACCGCGCCGACAAGGAACCAGTAGACATAGGCCTGCAGATTGCCCACATGCAGCGCGCGCGCGCCCATGCCAAAGAAACCCACGACGCCCGCCAGCCCGCGGACGATGAGGCCCGAAAGAAAAATCTGCTCCAGGAAATTGAGCAGCATCGCAAACCGCTGCTGCACCTTCCGGATGTAATATCCGTAGATGCCATCGAACGACTCCTTGAGCAGCGTAAGGGTCGCAAAACCGCCCGGCGATCGTGTCGCCAGCGCATCGCGATCCGACGACGGATAGAAAACATAGGCCGCAACTGCGCCGATGATGAGAACCGCAATGCTTGTGGTCAGGATGACCACGTGAGCCGAACCGTGCGCATGCGGAATGAGGTTCACATAGTCACCCGCCAGCCTGCCGTAGAGGGCGCTGTAGCCGCCGACAACCGCCAGCACGGCCAGACCAATCAGGGGCAGCGTCAGGGTCAGGCCACATTCATGCGCGTGCCGGGCCTCCTCGCTGCGCGGCTCGCCGAGGAACACGATCTTCCACATGCGTATCATGTAGAATGCCGTCAGCACGGCGGTCAGGGCCAGGATCACGAAGACCGCCTTGTTGTTGGCAAACGCAAGATACAGAATCGCATCCTTCGAGAAGAAGCCGGCAAGCCCCGGAGTGCCGATGATCGCCAGCACTGCCAGCGTAAACGTGCCGAAGGTGATGGGCAGCTTCCTCAATCCTCCCATCCGGAAGATGTCCTGTTCGTGGTGACAGGCATGAATGACAGCCCCGGACCCCAGGAACAGCAGCGCCTTGAAAAACGCATGCGTGGTCAGGTGAAACATCGCCGCACCGGCACCCGCCGCAATCACCATCGTGTGGGCGGATCCTTCGCCATGCGAGGCATGCAGGGAGCCAAGTCCAAAGGCCGCCACCATGTAGCCGAGTTGGGACAGCGTTGAGTAGGCGAGTACCTTCTTGATATCGCTCTGCACAATCGCGCAAAGGGCGGCATAGATCGCAGTGATCGTGCCCACCCACATGACCACCGGAAGCGCCTGCGGCGCCGCAGCGAACAAAGGTTCAATGCGGCAGAGCATGAAGACTCCCGCCGCGACCATGGTGGCGGCGTGGATGAGGGCGGACACCGGTGTCGGCCCCTCCATCGCATCCGGCAACCACACGTGAAGAGGCATCTGGGCCGACTTGCCCACCGCGCCGCAGAAGAGCAGCAGCGGGATCCCCGTGGCCACCACCGCACCGCCCCTGACCGCGACAGCGATCTCCGTCAGATTGACGGTGCCGAGGGACCAATAGCACCAGAGGATTCCCAGAAGGAACCCAACGTCACCCACACGGTTCGTGATGAACGCCTTCTTGGCAGCGTCCGCCGCGGACTGACGTCCATCGTAATGGTTGATGAGCAGATAGGAACTCAGGCCCACCAGCTCCCAAAAGATGAACACCATGAAGAGATTGTCTGCAACGACGATCCCCAGCATTGAAAACATGAAGATCGACAGGCCTCCGAAGTAACGCGCGCGCGCTCCGTCGTCGTGCATGTAGCCCAGGGAAAACACATGCACCGCCAGGCCGACGATCCCGACCACCGCCAGCATGAGTGCGGACAAATCGTCGACGAAGAATCCGATGGAGAGCGTGAAGCTTCCCAATTCGAGCCAGGGCATTCCCACGGAAAAACGGGTGCCGTCCAGAGTCAGCTTCAGGCCAAGGACCGCGACAACCGCCGCAGCGGCAACTGAGATCACGGAGGCAAGCCCGCCCTGCCTCCGCAACAGGAGCGCGATCACCACCGCCGAGGCGAGCGGTGCCAGAAGTATGACGAGCGCATATTGATAGGGCTCCATGGTGTCAGGATGTCGATTTCGGCAAGGAAATGTGGCGGCGGAATGCCTCGATCAGTTCTTGAGGGAGTTCAGCTGGTCGACCTGAACCGTCTGTCGGCGGCGGAACAGCGCGGTGATTATGGCCAGGCCCACTGCGACCTCCGCGGCGGCAACCGTCAGGATGAAGAAGACAAAGACGTTGCCATCCATCGTCCCGTTGAAACGCGAGAAGGCGACGAGTGCGATCGTCGAAGCCACGAGCATCAGCTCAAGGCACATGTAGATGACGAGTGTGTTCTTCCGCATGAGCACGCCGAAGAAGCCGATGGCGAACAACAGCACGCTCACAATGAGATAATCATTCAGGGTTATGCTCATTTGATGTCCTCCAGACCTTCAAACCGCTTGCTGAGCACGATGACGCCCAACATCGCCATCAACAGGAGAAATCCGACCACCTGCACGGGCAGAAGATAGGTCGTGAACAGCCCGGCAGCATAGGATTTCAACACGGCTCCCACCGCCGGAGCTGCAACCTCCGGGACAACGGCCGTGATCTGGCCATGCTTGACGAAGCTCAGCACGCCGACCGCGAGAATGGCGGCCGAGATCACACTGGCCAGCACCGCCGAATGGGAAAGGGCCTTCCGGTCCCCGCCTTTCATGTCCAGCAGCATGATGATGAAGAGAAACAGCGCGACGACCGCCCCTGCGTAAACCAGCACCAACAGCACCGCGAGGAGGAAAGCATCCAGCAATACGAACAACCCGGCCGTGCCGAGGAGACTGATGAGAAAGAACATGGCCGAATTCACGGCATTCTTGCTCAGCACCACCAAAAGCGCGGTGCCCAGCACCAGCGCGGAGAGGAGATAGAAAAGGATGGGAGCCATGGGCCGGAGGGTACTGTTCGGAATAGGGAATGCGTCGTGGCAGGCGGGGGATGCAAATATTTCAGTGATGCCCGCCCTGGGCCGCCGCTTCCTCCGCGGCCTTCTTCTTGTCCCATTTGAAATGGTCGTCCGGCAGCGTTCCTCCCAGCTCGTAGAGACGCTGCTTGTCGTTCACCATCTCGGCTCGGGTGTATCCAGTCATTGAATATTGTTTCTGCAGCCAGATCGCCTCCTCCGGACAGACCTCCTGGCAAAGTCCGCAGTAGATGCAACGGAGCATGTCGATCTCGAAGGCCTTGGGCGCCTTTTCCACATGGGCAAGCGGCGAATCCTCCGGGATTTCCCCCGGTGTGATGCGGATGGCCTTCGGCGGACAGACGAATTCGCACAGCTGGCAGGACACACATTTTTCACGACCATGCGGATCCCTGACCAGCGTGGGCACGCCGCGGTAGTTCTTCGGAATCTCCGGGCGCTGCTCCGGATATTCCATGGTCACATTCGGCGCCACGAGACGCTTCCATGTCGTCGCCAGCCCCACGAGGATCTGCGGGATGTAGGTCCGCTCGGCGAGCGTCAGCGGCTTGCGGTCAACGGGTGTGATTGCCATGGAAAAGCGGGTTGTGAATGTCAGGCCGTGGCGGCGGGTGCGGAGGTTGTCGGTTTCAGGTGCGTTCCATGAGTGCGATCACCATCGCGTAAAACGCCAGGTTGCCGATCGAGAGGGGAAGCAGCTTCTGCCAGCCGATCTTCATCACCTGGTCGTAGCGGAACCGGGGAAGTGTCCAGCGCACCCACATGAAAAAGAAGATGAAGAACAGCACCTTGACGAAAAAGAACAGGATGGCGAGAACGCCGAGCAGCACGGGATTGTCCGCCAGCGCGAGCCAGTCCGAGACCATGGAGAGTGGAACCCAAGGCAGGGGATTCCATCCTCCAAGGAACAGCAGCACGAAGACTGCGGAGCCGACAATCATGTGGCAATACTCCGCCACGAAGAACAGCGACCATTTGAAGGCGCCGTATTCGGTGTGGAAGCCTCCGACAAGGTCGGCCTCACATTCAGCCATGTCGAACGGCTGGCGATTGGTCTCCGCAAACAAAGCCACGAGGAACACAAAGGCCGAGATCGGCATCAGGAAGACATACCACATGCCGCCCCACAGGCCGGACTGACTTTGACTTTGCACGACATCAAAGAGGCTGAGTGAACCGGTACCTCCCGGCGCGTTCATCCACAGAAACACCGGAAGGACCGAAAGCGTCATTGAGAGCTCATAGGAGATGAGCTGGGCGGACGCCCTGACTCCGCCCAGGAAGGGATATTTCGAGTTCGATGCCCAGCCCGCCAGAATGATTGCATAGACGCCGAGCGAAGAGACGGCGAACACCGCCAGCAGGCCTACGTCCACGTTCGCGAGCATGACCGGCACCAACTGGCCGGCCTTGTCAAAATAGGCACCAAACGGAACCACCGTGATCGTGGTCAACGCGGGAATCATCGCCAGGATCGGCGCGAGAACAAAGTAGAGCTTGTTCACATGACCCGGGATCGGATCCTCCTTGAAGACAAACTTGCCGCCATCGGCCGCCAACTGGAAAAGCCCCAGGTTGCGGAGAATCGGCGCGATAACGGGAAGGTTCGCCAAAAACGGCGGTACCGTGCGATTAGGCCCCGGACGTCCCTGAATCCACGCCGAGATTTTCCGTTCCGCCATCGAGCAGGCGGCCGCAACCGGAAAGAGAACCGCAATCACCGCGATACCCTGAAGGAAAAGGCGGATCCAAAGCGGAAGATCAAAGTAGAAGGAAAGATCCATGGGGAAATTCGACGTGCACGCCGTGCGCTTGTGGTACAGCCCGTGCGAAACAGCTCAGGATTTCACTCCTTCTCCGGACGATGCCGGTTGGAAATGCAGGGAGGGCCCTTCTGGAAAACGCAGGGAGGACCACGGGCTGGAGTCGAGCATGTGGCCGGTCTCTGACAGCGTGCGATAGGTGATCGTTGCGAGCGCGGGGATTTCCGCGGCGAGCACCGTCCATAATGCGTTCACTTCCGACGGCAGGGCCGCTCCTCCCATCGCCGTTATCAGGCGAGCGAGGACCCTGAGATCGTCATTCGTGCCGACCGCTCCCGCTACAGCTTGGGCAAACTTCTGCAGGCGAAACTGCTGGTTCACCAGGGTGCCGGCTTTTTCAAACACCGTCAGGGTTGGAATCACCACCCCGGCCGCGGCAGAGGTCGCATTGGCGTGCGTGCCAAGATAAACAAGCGACACCTTGGCCAGCTGCCCGGCAGTGATGCCGGCAGCGACAAGATCCTCTCCGATGGAAATCACCGCCTTGATCCCACCGGAATCGATGCCACGGCCAAGCGCCTCAAGCCGCTCCCCTGGCAGCTCGGAAACCAGCCCGGTCACCAGGGCTCCGCGCACATTGGGATTGCGGTCGCTTGAAATGAGGATGCCGTCGCCCGCTTCAACGCGCGCGACCAGTGAAACTGTCGCTTGGGATGCCTCGGCAAGCCTGCGGGTCAGGAACTGCTCCTCGACGGTGCTCCGACCTGAACCGACAATGGCAATGCCGCCTCCGGCTCCCTTGAGGAGGGCCGCCGCCTGCGCGGTCAGTTCATCCAAGTTCTTGCGGCTGGACAATCGGTTCTCCGCCCGCACCGTCTTGTACAGCAGGCGTCCGCTGTCGGCCATCCACGTGTCGTTCACATCGTCGTTGCGGCGGGGAGTGATGCGATGGATCACGCCCTCGCGCGACCAGACGACGGTATTGGCTCCCACCGACGACTCGGTGTCGATGCTGTTCGTCTGCTTGAGGAACCAGACGCGCATCCGGAAACGGAAGTCGGTCGAGGTCAACGCGCCCACCGGACAGATGTCCACGGTGTTGAGCGAGTAGTTGTTCTCCAGTTTCCGGCCCGGGTAACAGGTGAGCGTGGAGTAGCTGCCGCGATCGATGAAACCGAGCACGTCATCCTTGGCCACTTCCTGGCAGAAGCGGATGCAACGCGAACAGAGGATGCAACGCTCGTCGTCGAGCACGACCCGCGGTCCGAGCACGGTTCGCTTGGGCTTGACGTTCTTCTGTTCGATGAAGCGCGAATAACCCCGGCCGTAACCCGTGGACTGCTCCTGGAGCCTGCACTCACCGGCCTTGTCACAAATCGGGCAATCCAAGGGGTGGTTGATCAGGAGAAATTCCGTCACGCCATCCCGGCAATCCTTGATCTGCGGCGTCTGGGTCCGGACATGCAGGCCGGGGCTGGCATAGGTGGCACAGCCAAGCTGGGGACG
>CAZOXB010000091.1:0-14505 GCA_964583635.1 uncultured Opitutaceae bacterium
CTGCTCATTGTGTGGAAGGCCGGAATCAAAACCAAGCGCGAGATACGCGATTTCAATGTAGACACCGAGTTGAGCCGTTACACCTATGTCGGCCCTGGCAGTGGTGTGGGCAGCTGGGCTTCCTACCGATCGCCCTATGTTCCCAGCTATGAGGAGATCAATTCCTCGGTGCGCTCTTTGTCCGGTGGCTCGGTGTTTGCTCCGCATCTGCTGGGGGTCGGCCAACTGTTCCGCGACCACCCGGAGTATTTTTCTCACAGCCTCACCGCGGCCAATTTCTATAACGCCACCATCAATGCCAGGAAATACTACGTTGAGGACATTACAGCGGCGTTCCTGATGGCCACCTCGGCCATCGGTCGCACGCAGTTCCGGGCCGGCTTGCGCTGGGAAGACACAGCGGGGAAGTCCCGTGAATTCGATCCGCGTACCCCAGCAGAGGTGGTGGCGGCCGGATTTCCGGAGACGGCCGGCCGCGCGACCACCATTCCCGGCCTGGAATATCAGTACTTTTCCAAGCCCAAGGTATACCGGCGAGGTGGTTACGACGACCTTTTTGCGACCGCATCGGTCAAACACGAGCTCCGGAACAATTTGAGCGCGCATCTCGGCTTCAGCCAGACGATCCGACGGCCTAGTTTCCGCGATATCTCGGGTGTCTGGTCAATCAACGATGACACACTCCGGGTGTCCGCGCCCAATCCGAATCTGACCCCCGAGCATTCCGACAATCTGTCGGCGCGGCTCGCGTATTACTTCGAACCTGTGGGCATTGCGGCTGTAAGCGTGTTCCAGAACACAGTGAGTGGCCTCTTCCGTTCGGGGGAGATGACGGCCCGAGAATTCGGCAACACCGATCCCGCACTCGATGCCTACACCTTCATCGCCACCGTCCAAAGTGAGGACAAGACTGTCGTGCGCGGCTGGGAGCTGGAATACAGCCAGAGCCTGTCTTTCCTACCGAAACCCTTCAACGGGCTCAACATCCGGGGAAGCTACACGCGGACTTATTCCGAGGTGATCACACCGCAGATGAGCCCGCACATCGCAGCCGGCGGCCTCAGCTATTCGGCGCGCGGACTCAACTTAAGCGCGAACCTCACCTGGCGTGACGATAGTCCGCTCGACATCCAGGGCTGGACCTACCTGCGCCATCGTACCAGTCTCGACGCGGCAGGAAGCTACCGGCTGTCGAACCGCATCAGCTTTTTCTTTACGGTGAAGAACCTGCTCAACGCCCCGGAGATTGTCATGACCCGGCAGGTCATTCCAGCCACCTCCACGGCCTACCGAGTCTGGGGAGCCGAATGGTCCTTTGGCCTGAAAGGAACGTTCTGAGTTCGTTTCCTGTGGGTTTCCAGCGACCTGTCCCGCTTCATGCGCTTCACCTTCTCCTATCGTGTTTGGCGTCGTTTTCGATTCCCGGGGAATCTCTTCGGCCCGCTGCTGGTCACGGCACTATGCGTGTCCGGCGTGCGAGCGGCTGTGATTGAAGCCGAGCCCTCCAAGCATGTCGACCCGGCGCTTGCTCCGGCGGCGGTTGATCTTTCGCCGGGCCCGGCCTATGGCCCAAACCGGAGGCCCTTCCAAGGTATCCCAGGCATCGCCCGGGTTGCGTCGGGCCGGCTTTGGGCCACGTGGTATGCCGGAGGCCCGGATGAAGGTCCGGAAAATTATGTGGCGCTGGCCACCAGCACCGATGACGGCCGTACCTGGACGGAAATCACGACGGTGATCGATCCTCCGGGCGAGGTCCGTGCATTCGACCCGGTGTTGTGGATCGATCCCCGAGGTCGGATGTGGTGGTTCTATGCGCAGTCCTATCGCTGGTGGGATGGAAGAGCCGGGGTGTGGGCGGTGGTGACTGACGATCCACAGAGTGCCCGGCCGGCTTGGTCCGCGCCGCGGCGTCTTGCCGACGGCATCATGATGAACAAGCCCACCGTGCTGACCTCGGGCGACTGGCTGTTGCCGATCTCGATCTGGGACTATCAGTCGCCGAGAAACCTGCCTGCGGACGATCGCATGCATGTGCCGGACAGTTTCCTGCGTTGGGATCCCTCGCGAGTTGGCGCGTGGACCTACCGGACCCGAGACCAGGGGGCCACTTTCGAGCGGCTCGGTGTGGCCCGTACGTTCAATGTGCAGTTTGACGAACACATGTTCGTCGAGCGCCGTGACGGGGGCATTTGGCTGCTCGCCCGCAACAAGTCCGGCCTGGCGGAGAGCTTTTCCACGGATGGAGGCCGAGTCTGGAGCGAATCGCAGGCTGCCGCCATCCCGCACATCGCCTCGCGCTTCTTCATCCGACGGCTGTTGTCGGGCCGCCTCCTGCTGGTGAAGCACAATCCGCGCATGGATACTCTCTGGCTCGCCGGCAAGCCCGCGCGGTCCGGCTGGGGAGATAGATCGCATCTCACGGCCTACCTGTCGGACGACGACGGGCGCACCTGGCATGGAGGGCTCGTGCTCGATGACCGGGTGGCCGTTTCGTATCCCGACGGCGACGAGGCGGCGGACGGCCGCATATTCGTCATCTACGACTATAACCGAAAATCCGACCGGGAAATACTGCTTGCGGTGTTCACCGAGGCCGATGTCGCGGCCGGCCGGCTGGTGGCGGAAGACTCCCGCCTGCGGCTGCTTGTGAACCGGGCCGGCCTCACCCCTGCCTCACCATGATCACATCCAATCCCGCCCTCACCCTTTTCCTGTCTTCGCAACCGTTGCCTATGTTTATCGGCGGCCGCTGGATCGAGGCCATCGGCGGCGGCACCTTTGAAGTCCGAGACCCGGGCACAGGCAAGGTTTTCACCCGGGTTGCCGCTGGCGGCACAGGGGAAGTCGACCAGGCGGTAGTCGCCGCTTCCAAGGCGTTTCGCACTTCCGGCTGGGCCACGATGCCGGCCAACGATCGGTCTGCGATACTGCACCGGCTGGCCGATTTGATCGACCGCCACCGGGATATCCTGGTGCAGATCGAGTCGCTCGATGTAGGCAAACCGATCGCGCAGGCCGATGCTTTCGACATTCCGCATACCGCGCAGACCTTTCGTTATTATGCTGACCTGGCGGTGCAGACCAGGCGGCGTGAGCCAATTCCGGTGTCGGGCTTCGATGCGCACACTCTGCTGGTCCCTTATGGGCCCTGCGGCTTCATCTTCCCCTGGAATTTTCCGTTCCTTCTGCTCGGCTGGGGCATCGCTCCCGCGTTGGCCGCGGGCAACACCGTGGTCATCAAGCCTGCCGAGGACACCCCGTTGTCCACATTGTATTTCGCACGACTGGCAGAAGAGGCGGGCATACCGGCCGGCGTGGTCAACGTTGTCACCGGACTCGGAGACCAGGCCGGCGCGGCGCTGGTCCGGCATTCCGGACTCAAGCGCATGTCGTTCACCGGTTCGCCCGAGATCGGGCGGCTGGTCGGTGAGGTTTGTGGGCGAAACCTCGTGCCCGTGAAACTGGAGTTGGGCGGAAAGGGGGCGGCGGTGGTCTTCGCCGATGTGGATGTCGAAGCGACGGCGGAGGCACTGGGCGGTGCCGTGACACTCAATGCCGGCCAGGTTTGCTGCACGGCCACGCGTTGGCTCGTGCATGAAAGTATTCGTGACGCGTTCGTAGAGAAAGCTGTTTCCGCTCTTTCGAAACAGCGGATCGGACATGGTGCGGCGGCAGGTACGACGCTCGGCCCGGTGGTCAGTGCCAAGCAACGTGAACGTGTGCGGGCTTATCTCAACCGGGCGGCGCAGGAGGGAGCCAGTTCCTTGCTGGCCGGTGGACCGGCGGTGGTCAGCGCCCACCCGGAAGGTTATTATCTCAAGCCGGCGTTGCTGACGGGCTCACCGGACAATATATGTGCCCGGGAGGAAGTATTCGGGCCGGTGGCTTATCTCATGACGTTCAAGGACGAGAACGAAGCGGTGGAACTGGTCAATCGCTCCGCCTATGGCCTGGCCAACAGCGTGTGGAGCCGCGACTTGAATCGTGCGATCCGCGTGGCCGAGAATCTGGTCGGAGGCAACAGTTGGGTCAACGCGCATAACCTCTTTGCCCACGGCATGCAGTACGCCGGGTGCAACCTGAGCGGCTGTGGAGGCGGTGTGTTGGGGCCGGGCACGTTGCTTGACTATCTGCGCGCTCAAACGATCGCGCGCCCTCGCTTCTGAATCCCCCGAAGGTGCCGGCGTCAAAGTCGGGCGCGAAACGCCCACCTGCATCCGGCGGCGTGTCTCTCATTTTATCCATGAATCAAATCGATCTCAAAAACCGTAAAGCCGTCATCACTGGCGGGGCTCGCGGCATCGGCCTGGCCATTGCCGAACGCATGCTTCGCTCGGGCGCCCTGGTAAGTCTCTGGGATGTGGACGCACAGACCCTGGAAGCCGCCGTCTGCGCCCTGGCTCCGCTTGGCAGAGTGAGAACGGAAAAGGTGGATGTCAGCGACGAGGCGGCGGTCAATGCGGCGGCCATGGCCACCGTCGCGGCCTTTGGCGGTATTGAGATTCTGGTCAATAATGCGGGGATCGCGGGCACTCCCGCAAAGCTGTGGGAGAGCTCAGTGGCCGAGTGGCGCCGTGTGGTGGAGGTCAATCTGGTGGGTTCCTATCTTTGTTGCCGTACCATTGTGCCGAGCATGCTCTCCGGCGGCTATGGACGCATCGTCAACATCGCCAGCATCGCGGCGAAGGAAGGGAATCCCAATTCCTCCCATTACAGCGCGGCCAAGGCCGGGATGATCGCATTGACCAAGTCATTGGGCAAGGAGCTGGCGACAACGAACATTCTGGTGAACTGCGTGACCCCTGCCGTCATAGAGACGGATATCCTCAAGCAGGTCACTCAGGAGCATATCGATTACATGCGGGCAAAGATTCCCATGGGGCGTTTCGGCCGGAAAGAGGAGGCTGCTGCTCTCGTGGCCTGGCTCAGTTCTGAAGACTGCTCCTTCAGCACGGCTTCGGTCTTTGATCTGTCCGGAGGCCGTGCGACCTATTGAGACGCTTTCCATGAAGATCATACGCTTTGAAGATTCCGCCGGCATGATCCGCTACGGAGCCCTCCGGCCCGACGGCCCGGCCCATCTCATCACCGGCGATATTTACGGTTCGCACACCGTCACCGACACGCCGGCCGACGTTTCCCGGCTGCTGGCACCCGTGCAGCCGACAGCGATCCTCTGCATCGGTTTGAACTACCGGCACCACGCCGAGGAAAGCAAGGCGGCCGTTCCGCGCTTTCCGGTGTTGTTCATGAAATCCACGGCGGCGGTGCAGAACCCCGGCGCCCCCATCATCCTCCCGCGCCACCTGCGGAGCGATGAAGTGGATTATGAGTGCGAACTGGCCGTCGTCATCGGCCGGCGTTGCCGGAATGCGACCCGGGCGAACGCGCTGGACTATGTGTTCGGCTACACCTGTGCCAACGATGTGAGTGCCCGCGACTGGCAAACCAGGCACGGTGGCAGCCAGTGGTGCCGGGGAAAGACCTTCGATACCTTCGCGCCCCTCGGGCCCTGCCTTGTTCTCAAGGACGAGATTCCCGACCCGGCCGCGCTCAAGATCCGCACGCGGCTCAATGGAATGACCATGCAGGACTGGCGTTGCGACGACATGATCTTCGACGTGTCGGCACTGATCGAGTTCCTGAGCGGCAGCACGACCCTGTTGCCGGGCACCGTCATTCTGACCGGGACGCCGCATGGCGTTGGTTTCGCCCGCAACCCGCCGGTGTTCCTGCAGCCCGGGGACAGCGTAACCGTCGAGATCGACGGGATCGGCGCACTCACCAACCCGGTGGTTGCGGAAGGAGATCCGGCATGCGCACATGCTTGATCACGGGTGGTGCCGGCAATCTCGGATGCCAGCTTGGGCGGGTGCTTTCCGGCCGCTACGATCGCATCGTGTTGGCCGACGTGGTGCCGGCGCCGGTCGGCGACATTCCCCAGGGGGCTTGCTTCGAATTTGGCGACCTGACGGATCCGGCGCAGCTGGACGGTCTATTCCGGCGGCACCGGCCCGTGGCGGTCGTCCATCTGGCCTCGTTGTTATCCAGCAGTTGCGAACAGGATCGTGTGCGGGCATGGCGCGTCAATGCAGAGGGCACCTTTCTTTTGCTGGAAGCCGCCTTGCGGCATGGTCCGGTCAGCGTGCTGTTCGCCAGTTCGGTGGCGGCATTCGGCGGTGGACTGCCGAACGTCATCACCGAGGATACGCCCCAATGGCCGGATGGACTCTACGGCGTGACGAAGATGGCCGCAGAGCGTTTGGGAGTGTATTATCAGCGTCGGCACCAACTGGATTTCCGCTGTCTGCGGTTGCCGGTGACGATATCGCGACATGCGCCGGCAGGTGCCGCCAGTGCGCAGGCATCTCATGCATTCCTCGCCGCCGAGGAGGGAAGAGACTTTAGTTTCCGCGCGTGGCCCGACACTCCGATGGCCCTTATCTATATTCGCGAGGTCCTGCGCGCTCTGACCGATCTGTTGAAGTCCCCGGTGGATCGGCTGACGAGGCGGGTCTACAACCTGCACTCGATGACGGCTACTCCGCATGATATCGCGGCCGCCATCAGACGCCGGCTGCCGCAGGCACGGATCGGGTTCCAGCCCGAACCTGCCACGGCCGCCTTGCTTGCGAGCTGGCCGGCGCGCATCGACGACGAGGCGGCGCGTCGCGACTGGAATTGGCGTCCGGAATTCGACCTTGAGAGCACTGCGGAAGACTTTTTCGGAGCAAAACGGCCCTGCGCCGCGGGTTGAGCCCGATCGATTTTCGCATGAAATCCGATTCCGCAAAGCCTGGCCTTCGCATTCACCACAACTACGCCCGTCTGGCCGGCCTGGCGCGGGATAGCCATGCCCGCGGCCGGGTGCTTGCGGGTTTCGACCACCGTGACATCGCACTGGCACGGCTGTATAGCCATGCCTTGCGGGGACATGTCATTGGAGCCTTTTACGCCACGCGTCAGATCTTACTGAATCTGCCGGCGGGTGGGGGCCGGGCGGCACAACCCATTGTCCGCGCTTGCGAGTCGCTGGAGAGCCTTGCGCTCCGGGCTATGGATCCGGTCGGTGAGGACGCCCGTGCTCTGCTAGCCACCTTTCACCACTACGCGACCCACCTCGACCGCACCGTCGCGGCGCTGGCCGCGGCATGCACGTTGGAAAACAATCCATCGCTACATCAGGCGAATGCGCGTTTTGTTGCGCTCATGGAGGCGATCACCATGGGCAATGGGCTGCATCTTACCCGTGACACCGAGGCGCCGCCGCAGGGGAGCTTTGTGGTGCCGAATCTCGGCATCACCATTGTACCGCTGGTCTACGGCGACCATCACTCATGGAACCTCGCGTGGCTCGACCCACACCGGCCGGAAGTACCTTTCCACCTGCACGCCGAAGGGGTGGAAATCCACCTGGGCTACTCACCTATGCGCGGCTATGCCGTGCTCGGCGAGGCAAAGGCCGAGGTCATAGAGGGGTATGCGCTGCCGATTCCGCCAGAAACGAGGCATGGTTACATCAACATCGGAGGCCTGGCCCATCAGCTTCCCTTTATCTTCGGAACGTATACGGCCGGCGGCTGGGGAGTTTTTCTCGACGTGGAGCCCCGGCCGCAGCCGCTGGAGCAACTTGAATCCGTGGCGGCCACCGATGGGCGGCTCAACGGCCTGGTCTGGCTGGAGCGCGAGGTGGCGGGTATGGTCAAACAACCCAACGGCACGCGCACCGTGCTGGTCTCCGCCAAACGGACCTTGCGCGGACCGCAGGGGGGCCTGGAGCTGGCCGCCCTGCGGGTTGGCAAGGAAGGCGTGGAAATGCGGCCCCCCCGTTTCAGCGCGTTGTCGGTTGTCCGTGGCCGCGGACGGCTCGAGTTGGCCGGCGAAAAGATCGAACTCGCGCCACACGATCATTTCGGCATTCCTGCCGGGCTCTCGGCCCGTCTGGTCGCCATGGATGATGAGGCACTGATCCTGCTGGAATCTACGCTTCATCCATGCGCCGTTTGCTGAGAGAAAATCCAGCGGGTAATTTGTCTCAAGCCTGGCCAGGCATAGACGCCACGAAGTGTCTGGCTGGCTGAGGTGGCTTTGTCCTCTTCACCGCGGTCGAATACTCGGGCCATCGATCCAGATGGATGGGATAAGGATCTGGCGTGGTGCTTCTGGCACACCGCGTTCGTTCTGGCTGAGCTGGGTGGCGATCAAGTCGACCAGGGCGGCTGCGACGTGTTGGCGGCGGTGATGGATGCCAGCGAAGCCGGTCATGTGTTCGCCCCAGTCATGGACTACCAGACCGATATCGTCCGGGATGCGCAGCCCGAGCCTCTGGGTCAGCCAGTCGGGGATATAAGTGTTGAATGAGATGATAGCGTCCGGCTGGTACTTCCTGACCCACTGACAGAAGGTGCTCGCTTCTTGAGACAGATTGTTCTTCTGGAAAAGCAGCAGAGGTACTCGTTGCCGCGGCGGGAGGATTCTTTGGAAGTTCAGCATCGCCCCGGAATATGTCTGATCCGATCGCGCGTCGGACCATTGTGTGATCGCGAGCCCGATGCGCTTGTAGCCGCGAGCGACGAGTTCGGCGGCAGATTGCATGATGCCACGCGTCATGTTTGTACCGGCACGGTGCAGGGTTGGCCCTTGCAGGCCGTAACCGATCGTTGCGGCCGCAAAGTGCGAATAATCGAGCATCGCCCCGAAATTGCTCGAGGATTGGGGCGAAACGATCAAGCCCTCGATACCTCGGGTCTTGAGGATGCCGACCAGCCGTTGGGCGCTTACACCGCCGCTTCCGAGGAAAAACTCTTCGACACGATACCCGTATCGTTCAGCCCGGTTGCGGATGTCGCAGGTGGACACGAATTGGTAAACGTCGTGGTGAGTGTGCTCTGGAATGTCGTCTCGCACCACGGCGATAACCGATTCGACACGGTGTTGCCTGTAGCTGCGGACGCGAGCCATCAGATGCGTGATTTGCGGGTCGGGCCGGTAGCCAATCTGCTTGAGCACCCGCTGCACCTTCTCTCGGGTGGAGGGGGCCACATGCTTCGAGTTTCGTAGCACGCGTGACACCGTAATGGGCGCGACACCGGCAGCTTGTGCGACAGTATGGAGGCCACGATAGGGTGGGGACGATTTCATAGGCCAAGACAGGGTAGGCGATTACTCCTCACGGGCCGTGCGAGCGGAAGACAGAAAGCCCTTGGAGCTAAAGGAACTCCTGGCGGCAAAACAACGTCAAAGCCATGATATTGTACCAATCACCGACCCAGATGAACCTCTAAGAAAGAAACCGGGATCAGGAGTCAGAGATTT
Source organism: uncultured Opitutaceae bacterium (assembly GCA_964583635.1). GTDB lineage: Bacteria > Verrucomicrobiota > Verrucomicrobiia > Opitutales > Opitutaceae > UBA6669. Next base: position 9,316 of record CAZOXB010000091.1, read on the forward strand.
CTGATTCTGTGCAATCCGTGCGATCTGTGGTTAAAACGGATCGTTTCCTCTGGAGAGGTACGCTTCGTCGTGACCGGTTTGGAAGCAAAGATTTCAAGGCCGGTCGGAAGGATCCGCAGATTTCCGCAGATTGCGGGAAGGGTGAGATAAGAGAGTACCCTGTGGTTCATCTCGGAAGTTTGGGCCACAGAATGCACAGAATCAGACCAATGCACGCCCATGACCGGGAAGGCCTAAAAAAATCTGCGTCAATCTGCGGTTTCTTCCGGCTGGATGGCGCGTCGCAGACGGGCGCCCCCGGTCAATACCCGCGTTTCTGCAGCTGCAGGCTGAGTTCCTGCATGAAGGCCTGGGCATCGTCGGATTTTGGCCGGTAGCCGGGTTTGCTCACCTCCGTGAAACCCGGGCGGCCGTAGTTGTCGACGATCCATTTGGCCGTGACGCCGTCGCTGAAGGTCACCGAGCCGCTGGCGATGGCGCCCGGATTGAGGGTCACTTTGTCAACGTCGACCGTCACGTTGCCAGCTCCGCCCGCCGGCAGCGCATCCTCGCTTTCGTCGAAGGCGTCGTCGTCCGCGTCGTCTCCGGGGGCAGCCGAATCATCAGCGGGAACCAAGTCTTCATCGGCTCCGGCGGCAGCCGGGCCTGCCGTCTGGCTGCGGGCTGGGGCGGGGCCGGGCGTACGGGTGCCGGGCGCCGGCATCGGCTTCGTCACGTCCGTGGCATCGGCCTTGGGCGCGGGATCCTTCAGGTTGAGGTTCAGGTCATCGACGAGGAAACGCACCTCCATGTAGGTCATCGAAACCGAGAACTGTTCGCGCAGTTTTTTTTGCACCGCGGAGAGGTTTTCACCGGCGGCGATCCAGCCGGAAACGGCTGCTTTTTGTTCGGGTGTAAGCGTCATGGGTCGAAGGGAGACGTAAAAAGAAGGATGAGAGGACACTCACCGATTGCGCGCAACCTGATGGTCACACACGAATCCGGCCGATCCTGGTATCACCGCGGAGACACGGCGAGCACGGAGGTGGATCCCGGTGTTCTTACCTCCGTGCTCTCCGCGCCCCGCGGTGCTCTCTGCCTTCTCGGTTGGAGTCGGGTCCCATCTTGGTCACAATTTGGAATCAGCGTGAAAGCTGCGTCTTGAGGAATTCCACGCTGCCGCGGATGGAGGCGTCCTGTTCCAGCATGTTGTCCACGGCCTTGCAGGCGTGGATGACCGTGCCGTGGTCCCGGCCGCCAAAGGCGTCGCCAATCTCCTGTAGGGAGTGCTTGGTGAGCGTCCTCGCGAGGTACATGGCGATCTGGCGCGGGATGGCGATATTGTTGGGTCGGCGCTTGCTGGTCATGTCACCGAGGCGCAGCTGGTAATGTTCGGTGACCTTCTTCTGGATGCGCTCGATCGTCAGCTGATTCTGGGCCTGCTCCATGAGCACGTCCTTCAACAGTTCCTCGGTGATGGCGAGGTCGACGGACCGGCCGTTGAGGTTCGAATAGCTGGCGACCTTGATCAGTGCGCCTTCAAGGCGGCGGATGTTCTTCGAAATGTGCTGGGCGATGAAGCTGAGCACCCCGGCGGGGGGATCGAAACGCAGTGCGGACGCCTTGGTGCGGAGAATGGCCAGGCGCGTCTCATAGTCGGGAGCCTGGATGTCGGCCGGTAGACCCCACTCGAAACGGGACACCAGACGGGCCTCGAGCTTGGCGATCTCCGAGGCGCGGCGGTCGCTGGAGAGCACGATTTGCCGGCCGGATTCGAACAGGTCGTTGAAGGTGTGGAAGAATTCCTCCTGGATCCGCTCCTTCTCGGCGAGGAACTGCACGTCGTCGATCAGCAGAACATCGACATTGCGGTAGCGCTGGCGAAACTTGGTGAGCGCATTTTCCTGCAGCCCCTGGATGAACTCGTTGGTGAACTTCTCCGTGGAGAGGTAGGCAACCCGCGCCTCGGGATTGTTCTTCAGGATGGTGTGCCCGATGGCGTGCATCAGGTGGGTCTTGCCCAGCCCGGTGTCACCGTAGAGGAAAAGAGGATTATACGCCTGCGCCGGCGCTTGTGCGACCGCCAGCGAGGCGGCATGGGCCATCTGGTTGTTGTTGCCGACGACAAAGCTGTCGAAGGTATTGCGCGGATTCAGCGACCCCAGCCAGGAACCGCCGCTGCGGTCGTCATAACGCGGGGTGCGGCGGGCATGTGCGGTGCGGTTCTTCGCCGCCGGAGCGGCGCTTTCGGACGGGGCTGGCGCCGTGGCCGGTTCGGAGTCGTATTTCCTCAGCTTGACGGTGTACGCCCGGCCGGAGGTCAGACGCAGGCGTTGTACGATGAGATCGAGATAGTTGTCTTGAATCCAGAACGTGGCAAAATCGGTGGGGACCCCCAGGGTCAACGTATGCTCGGTGGCATCGATGCAGGTTATTGGCTCAAACCAGAGTTTGTAAACGTCTTCGGGAAACAGGCCGCGAATATCATTCTTGGCCGATTCCCAGAGGCTGGTGGACGTTGCAACCGGAGACATGGACAGTGGCGGCGGGGCTCTTATTCACACCCCCGAATCGCGGGTGCGGAAAACGAATAGGCGGGGGAACGACGGCAACGCGAGCGATAAAATGCCGCTGCGGGCGGCTTTCCGATGGAGGATGAAAAATGGATTTCCAAGATTATCGCTTTCAGTTTCTTGCAAAAGTTTCGTCGGGGAGAGGGAAGAATCCTGGCAGCTCGCCCGCCGAAACTGACGATCCCGGAATCTTCGTGAGAGGTGGCTATAACGATGAACAAGAATGGCCTTTCAAGAGCAACTTTCTCCCAAGTTATTCACGGTCGAACTGCGGATAACTTTTTGTGCTTTTTGGTTGCCACCGAAAAGGGCGCCGGGGGGTGATCGACCGGCGGCCGATTTACCGTAGTCATAAACACGCTACAAATGCCAGTTTCTCCTCTGTGGGCATGAAGTGGACACGATGTTACACGGTTGCAGCGGTTTCCGGGTTTGCCGGTTCCACCCACCTGCCCTGTTCCCGGATGAGGGCGATCAGGCGGGCATCAGCCTCTTCCTGGGGGACGTTGTACTGCACGCATTTTTTCCCCACGTAGAGGTTGATCTTTCCCGGCGCTCCCCCGACGTAGCCGAAATCCGCGTCCGCCATCTCGCCCGGGCCGTTCACGATGCAGCCCATGATGGCGATTTTCAGCCCCTTGAGATGGCCTGTCTTTGCACGGATGCGCTGCGTGGTGGTCTGGAGGTCGAAGAGCGTCCGGCCGCAGGAGGGGCAGGCCACGAATTCGGTCTTGGACATGCGTGCACCGGCTCCTTGGAGGACGTTGTAGCCGAGCTTTGTGGCGCGCGTCGGATCGCTTTCCGTTTCGATGCTGACACAATCGCCGATGCCATCACAGAGCAGTGATCCGGTGAGGAGCGAGGCTTCGATGAGCTTCGACAGGAAGCTCGGATCGGAGGCGATGGCGGAGGCGGACGTATTGCGGATCCAGACGGGCGCCCGGCTGCCGGCGGAGCGCAGTCCGGCGGCGAGCGCGCGGTATGCACCGGCCGCATGACCCGCGCCGGCGAAGGATCCGGACGGAAAGGGAGCATGCGTAACCATCAATCGGATACCATTCCACGCCGCCAGCCGGGAAATGATGGCGGTGATGTCCGCAGCCGTTGTGGCGACCGCCAGCGAGGCATCACGCCGCAGTGCGAGGGCCGCGAATTCGTCCAGGGCGGACAGATCGGACGCGGCAAAGGTTCTGACAATCAGGATGGCGCCGCGGGCGGCTGCCAGCAGCGGATCGACGTCCGCCGCGCGGATGCCGGGCGCGAGATCGAGAGCAAGCAAGGTCCCCGGAAACGGGGTGGAAGCATTTGCAGGAAAACGAAGATCGTCCGCGGAGTTGACGGGCACCAGCAAAGCCTCGGCGGGCGTGTCGGCCTGCAAACGCGCGAGACTGCCGGCCAGCGAGGGTTGAAACAACTGCTCCGGCGAGGTGCGCAGGAGCACTCGCGGTGGGGACTCCCCGCCGACCACGCAGTCGGGACTGAGCGTGAGCGGAGTCGTGACTGCCCGCGTGAAATGAAATGGATCGATGCCGTCCGCGGTGAGCTCGCTTCCGGAGGCAGCACCCGCGGGAGTTGCCGGCGCAGCGGGGGCCGCGGCATCCCGTCCCCACAGCGACATCAGCTTCGAGGCGATCGCACGGGCGACGGGTATTTCGTAGACGCTGTCCTCGGTGAGCGAGACGCGGAGCGTGTCTCCGAGGCCGTCGAGCAGCAGCGAGCCGATGCCGATTGAACTCTTGATACGTCCGTCCTCACCGTCGCCGGCCTCGGTCACTCCGAGATGGAGCGGATAGGCCATGGATTCCTCCTGCATGCGCGCGACGAGCAGCCGGTAGGCCTGGATCATCACCTTGGGGTTTGAGGCCTTCATCGACAGGATCATCTGCCTGAACCCGTGGGATTCGGCGATGCGCAGGAACTCGAGCGCGCTTTCCACCATGCCCAGCGGGGTGTCGCCGTAGCGGTTCATGATGCGGTCGGAGAGCGAGCCGTGGTTGGTGCCGATGCGGAGCGAGCGGCCCAGCGTCTTGGCGCGCAGCACCAGGGGGGAGAACGCCTCGTGCAGCCGCTCGAGCTCGAGCGCGTAGTCGGCGTCTGAATACTCCTTGACGGCGAAACGTTTCCGGTCCGCGTAATTGCCCGGATTGACGCGCACTTTCTCCACGTGCTCGACCGCCTCCATGGCGGCCTGCGGCAGGAAATGGATGTCGGCCACCAGCGGGATGTGTCCGAATCCGGCCGCGGTGAAACCCGCCCGGATATCGCGAAGGCACCGGGCCGCCTGCACATTCGGTGCGGTGACGCGGACGATTTCGCAGCCGACCTCGGCGAGGGCGATTGACTGCTGCACGGTGGCGGCGATGTCCTGCGTATCGCTCGTCGTCATCGACTGGATCCGGAGGGGATTGTCCCCGCCCACGCCGACGGAACCGACCTGAACGGGCACGGTGACCCGGCGGATCGTTTGGAAACGGGATGCGCAGTACGATGACGACATGGACCCAGTTTCAGCGGCAATGCGGCCGTTGTCCAACGACGAATGACCGGCGCACCTTTGGGCTGGCTCCGGCGATGCCGGGTGCCGGCGTCAGCGTTTGATGAAACCTATTCCAATGAGCCATCAAGAGGAGACCGAGCC
>CAZOXB010000092.1:0-14476 GCA_964583635.1 uncultured Opitutaceae bacterium
AACGCCGCGCTGGGTGGCACGCTCGCCCTGTCCAGCCGCCCGCTCTCGGAAAGCGGCGGTGGTGTCGCCGTTTCGGCCGGGGAGTTTTCCACCTACCTGGGGGAAACCAGTCTCACCCAGGTGCTGGCCAATGGCGCCGCGGTGCGATTCGACGCCGCGGCCTTCTCCACCGGGGGGTTCTTCACCGTGGGTCCCGGGCAGCGCGGTCCGCTGGACCGCACGCTGGACTCCGACTTTCAGTTGACGCAACTCGCCTGGAGTCAGCCGCTGAAGAACGGCCTCTCCGCCCGCATCACGGCCCGCGGTTTCCGGGAGGAGCGCGGCAATGGCACGCCCCTGCAACGCAACGCCACGCGCGACGGGCTGGTCTCCCTCTCGATCGACCGCAAGTCGGGGAGCGGGCTCGACTGGTCGGCAGTGGCCTACGGAGAACGCCAGCGCTTCAACAGCTATTTCACGTCTGTCGACAGTCTGCGGCAGAGCGAAACCCCGGCGAACAACCAGTATGCCGTACCCTCGTCCGCCGCGGGCGCCGCCTTCACGGTGCACGCGAGGGATGCCGCCGGCAAGGCACGCACCACCGCCGGCATCGACGCCCGCTGGGTCCAGGGCGAGACGCGTGAGGAGTTTCTCTACACTTCCTCGCGGTTCACCCGGCGCCGCTTTGCTGGCGGAGAACAGGTCTTCGCCGGCATCTTCGCCTCCTACGACCGGGCATTCTCCGGCAACTGGCACGGCTCGCTCGCCGCGCGCCTGGATCGCTGGAGCCAGCGCGACGGACATCGCCGCGAGGTCAATTCGCTCACCGATGCGGTGGTGCGCGATGATCGCTTCGCCACGGAATCGGGCACCGAGTTCAGCCCCCGCATCGGAGTGACCGGCCCGCTCGGCAGCGATGCGCTGCGGGGACGCGCCGCGCTCTACCACGCGTTCCGCGTGCCGACACTCAATGAGTATCACCGCCCGTTCCGGGTTGGAAATGTGAATACGGAAGCCAATCCCGCGCTGCAGCGCGAAGGGGTGGATGGCGGAGAAATCGGCGTCGATTTCACCCATCAGCGTATCCGACTCGGCATTACCGGCTTCCTCAACGAACTCAGCAATGCCGTGGCCAATGTCACGCTGAGCAGCACGCCCGCCCTCGTGAGCCGGCAGCGCCGCAACCTCGATGCCATCCGCGTGCGGGGCATCGAGCTGAGCGGCGAGTGGAACGTCCTGCCCACGTTGACCCTGCGCACCGACTTCCTTTACAATGACTCGCAGGTCCTCAAGGCATCCGCACAGCCATCGCTGGCCGGCACGCGGCTGGCCCAGGTGCCGCGCATGACCCTCACTGCCGGCGCTTCGTGGCACCCTGGAGCCGCGTGGTCGTTCGAAACACGGCTCCGGCACGTCGGCGAACAGTTCGAGGACGACGAGAATACGCTGCGGCTGGCGGCATTCACGGTCGTCGACCTGCAGGTACAATACCGCATACGCACCGATCTCGCCATCTACGCTGCCATGGAGAACGCCTTCAATCGGGACATCGAAACGGGGCGCAGCACCAGCGGTCTTGTCACCCTGGACGGTCCCCGGCGTATTCGCGGCGGTCTGCGCTGGTCGTGGTGAATACGGGACGTCCGGCGTCGTCCGGGGGGGCGTCATCCCCACAACCGGTCCAGCTGCCGCCGGTCCCGCTTGGTCGGCCGCCCGGAGCCGCGTTCGCGGGCGAGCAGGTTCTGGATGCGCTGCTCCTTCGCTTTCTCCCACTCGCTCGCGGGAGTGCGATCCTCGCAGTAGGTTGCGACCAGAGGCGCGCCAACGCGCGAAGGAGGCACCGCCCGCACGACCAGGGTGCGCTCGACGATGCCCTGACGCACGGTGATGGTTTCGCCGGCACGCACATCATGCGCCGGCTTCACCGGCTGGCCGGCAATCCTGACACTGCCCGCACGGCAGGCGTCAGAGGCAAGGCTGCGCGTCTTGAACAGGCGAACTGCCCAGAGCCATTTGTCCAGGCGGGCGGCGGAGTCGGCTTGGGGCGGATTCAAGGGTGCAGGACGGAGGCTCACCAACAAAAACGCCGCGAGCCATCACTCGCGGCGGTCGCATCAGGTCAATCGGGGCGAGCGTCTGCCAAGGTCATTTCCGCACACGCAGATCCGCCTGCATCCACTCGTTGAGCATGTCCTTTTCGTAGCGCAGGGGATCCTGGCGGTCGATGGTCAGGCGCATCATGAACGCTAGGTCCGAGAGCGACTTCTCGCCCTCCTTGACAACCGCACCGGAGGCATTCGTCACCTTGTAGGTGAACTTCATGCGGGGCGGATAGATGTCCTTGACGATGCGGACGTCATCCAGGCGCGGCCCGCGCCATGGCTCGTACTCACCGGCCAGGTCGATGTCCTCGAAGGTGACAGTCAGCTTGTCGCCCTTCGGCAGCAGCTTGTCCGCACGGTTGCTGATGAAGTCGCGAAACTCCTCCAGGGTCGCATCCCGGCCCTTCTCGGTGCCGAAGGAACTGTCCTTAACGTCCGTGAATTTTTCGGGTTCCGTAAAATTCACTTCAACGCGGGTGGTGGGTACCTTCGTGTTGGCGGCATAGGCTGCCGCGGTTCCGGCCAGGGTGAGAGTCAGAAGCATTCGAATGGTTTTCATAGGATGATAATTGTTATATTCTGTGTGACGCACTCTAGCCGTTTTTGTTTCATTCGCGAACGCTGCCATCCCTTTCCTTCGAGCCGTTCCGCCGGCCCGCCTCCAAGGACTCGTGGCCCGGTGACGAACACCCCACCGGCGGCCCCTCGCTCGGAGAGAGGGTGACGATGACATACTTGCTGGTCGGTGTATTGCTCACCTCGGCCGTGCTATCGATTGGCACCAGCACATTGGCTTCGGGGAAATACGTCGCGACGCACCCCCGGGGAATCGTGTACGGCGCCACCATGAAGTTCCGCGCCACGCGCTCAACTCCGCCGAAATCGTTGCGCAGATCCACGAATTGCCCCGCCATTAGTCCCGCCCCACTGATGTCGTCCTCTTGCATGAACACAACCCGACGGCCGCCGTAGATGCCGCGGTAACGATCGTCCAATCCGTAAACGGTCGTGTTGAACTGATCGTGCGTGCGGATCGTCATCATCACGAATTCGCCCGGCCGCTGGGTCCGCATGCGGATCGGCGCGACCGTGAACCGGGCCTTGCGGGATTCCGTGCGCCACTCCCGGAGATCGCGGGCGGGGTTCGGCAGATGGAAGATGCCTTCGCGGATGCGCGCATTGAAGTTCTCAAAGCCCGGCACAACCCGCGAGATGCGGTCGCGAATGGCATCATAGTTCGCCTCGAAGGCCGCCCATGGCGCCGTCGAGCGAGCACCAAGGACGGCAACCGCCAGGCGGGCCACGATGGCGGGTTCGCTGAGGAGATCAGGTGAGGCGGGAGCGGCATGGCCTCGGGATGGATTGATGATGCCCATCGAGTCCTCAACGGTGACAAACTGCTCGCCCGACTGCTGCAAATCCCGCTCGCTCCGTCCGAGGCACGGCAGGATCAGGGCCGTGCGGCCCGTCACCAGATGCCCGCGGTTGAGTTTGGTGGACACCTGAACCGTCAGCGAGCAGCGGCGCAGCGCCTCACCCGTGAATTCGGTGTCGGGGGTGGCCGAGAGGAAGTTTCCGCCGAGACCGAAGAAGACGGAGACGTCGCCCCGGTGCATGGCGCGGATTGTATCCACGGTGTCATGACCGTGCTTCCGCGGCGAGGCGAAGCGGAATTCCCGGTCGAGCCGGTCCAGCCACGCATCCGGCATGCGTTCAAAGATGCCCATGGTGCGGTCGCCCTGGACGTTGGAGTGGCCGCGCACCGGGCACACCCCGGCACCGGGCCGCCCGATGTTGCCGCGCAAGAGGAGAAGATTGACGATCTGCTGGATGGTCGCGACCGACTGCGGCTGCTGGGTCAGCCCCATCGCCCAGCAGCAGATCGTCGCCTTTGAGCGCGCCACCAGATGGGCGACGCGTTCGATATCACTCTGCTTCACCCCGGCGGAATCGACAATGGCGGTCCACGAGGTGGCACGAAGGTCGGCGACCAGGGCGTCAAACCCGTCCGTGTGCTCCTTGAGGAAGGCATGATCGAACACCGTGCCCGGTGCCTCATCCTCCAGCGCGAGCACTGCCTTCATCAGGCCCTTGAAGAGGGCGAGGTCACCGGCAATGCGCACCTGCAGCCAGTGGTCGCTCAGCGCCGCGCCATCCTGCAGGAGCAGTTTCACGGCCTTGACCGGATTCAACAGGTCCTGGGGGTTCTTGAAGCGGAAGTTCCCGATCTCGGGCAGTGGATTTATGGATACAATGGTCGCGCCCGCCCGCTTTGCCGCCGCCAGGGTCGTCAGCATGCGCGGATGGTTGGTCCCCGGATTCTGTCCCACGATGAGAATGAGGTCCGCCTTCGCAAAGTCGTCCAGCGTGACCGTGCCCTTGCCCACCCCGATCGTGGCGTTCAAGGCGGATCCGCTGCTTTCGTGACACATGTTCGAGCAGTCGGGCAGGTTGTTGGTGCCGAACTGCCGCACAAAAAGCTGGTAGAGGAACGCGGCTTCATTGCTGGTGCGCCCCGACGTGTAGAAGGCGGCCGCATCGGGCGTCGGCAGGGCATTGAGCTCCGCAGCGATGGTCCCGAACGCATCCGCCCACGAGATGGGCGCATAGTGGCTCGCACCCGGCCGCAGGATCATCGGTTCGGTGAGACGGCCCTGCCGGTTCAGCCAGAAATCGCTCCGGCCCCGCAGGTCGTCGACCGAATGTCGCGCAAAGAATCCGCGGTCGACCCGTCCCGTCATGGCCTCATCCGCCACCGCCTTGGCTCCGTTCTCGCAAAACTCGAAGGTATGCCGATCGGTATCCGGACTGGGCCAGGCACAGGACTGGCAGTCGAAGCCATCGAGTTGATTGACACGAAGGAGTGCCTTCGTGCCCGCCACCAGGCCGGCCCTGCCCAAGGCATGCTCGCCTGTCTTGATGACGGCTTTCAGCCCCGCAGCCGCCTTCGACCGGAGTCCGAATTGCGGAGCTTTCTCTTCGGGTGGAGGCTGGGCAGTGGGCGGAAGCGACATGGAAACAAGGGGGGACGAACGGAAAGTACCGGCTCATTGCCGAATTTCAAACCCAAGCGAACCGCCCGGATCGGTCGCCTTCCGCAAGGGTTCCGTCCCGGCGGCAGGGATCGCCAGCATCGGCGCACGGGGGCGCACCCCTTGCTTTTGCGTCGCCAGATTCCTCGGAACGGTTTGGGGTGGGCCATGCGCATTGCAGTGCTGGCCGACACCCACGACCGCTATCCGCCCGACCTGCCCGAGCGGCTGCGCGGGGCGGATGAAATCTGGCACTTGGGCGATGTCTGCGATCCGGTGACGCTCGTCGAATTCGAACAGCTTGGGAAACCGCTTCACGTGGTTCGGGGTAACAACGACTCCCACACGCCCTGGCCCTTGGAGCTGACCCTGCGCCGGGAGAACCTCAGCTTTCATCTCGTCCACATCCCGCCCCAGCGTGCGCCAAAAGGCGTTCAGTTTCTTCTCCACGGCCATACCCATGTGCCGCGCGACGACATCGATTTCTCCAGGGTCCGCTGGCTGAATCCCGGTTGCATCGCGTTTCCCCGCGCCACGGTCCGCACGTTCGCCTGGCTGACGATTGAAGCCGGCGCCCTCAAGCGCTGGGAGCTGGTTCATCTCTGAGGCTTGGATCCCGTGATGCCTCGCGAACTGCAATCGGACCTTTTTGAAATCTTCCGCGTGGAAGCGCTTCCGCCGGCCTCTTCCGAAAAACAAGCCGCTCTTTCCGGCGTCACCTTCGCCCCGGTCTCCGGCCCCGCCGGAAGCCTCGCGGACGGATCCGCGTCTGCGCCGGAGGTGATCTTCAAACGAAGCCGGCGCGCCGAACATTACCGCCTCACCCTGCAACGCGACGGTGTTCCCGTCGTGACCATTCCTGCGCGAGGCAACGAACGCGAGGCACGGCGATTCCTTGAAGCCCACCGCGACTGGCTCGAGCGCGCACAAAAGCGGCGCCGCCAGCGGCCCCGGCCCGCCGATGTCTGGGTCCCTGGCACGCACATCCTCTGGCGTGGCACCATGACTCCCTTGCGCATCGCCACGACCGGCGAGAATCCCGCGGTGTGCCTGGCGTCCGACGTGTTTCGTGTCCTGCATCTCAACGCCGACCTCCGTCCCACGCTGGAAGCCCACTTTCTTCGCCGCGCCAGGATCGAACTGCCTGGCCGTACTTGGGAATTGTCCGCCGTGACGGGCGTCGAAGTGAAACAGGTGAGCGTGCGCAACCAGCGCTCGCGCTGGGGTTCATGCAGTTTGGGGGGAGTGATCTCGCTGAACTGGCGCCTCGTGCAGACGCCGGATTTCGTCCGCGACTACATCATTTTCCACGAACTGATGCATCTGCGCGAAATGAACCACTCCCGTCGTTTCTGGGCGCGCGTCGAGGAAGTGTGCCCGGGCTGGCGCGACGCCGAGGCGTGGATCAAACGAAACGGTTCACTGGTTGGCCTCTGAACTTTTCTGCCGTGCCCGCTTTTCGTCATGACGTCTGTGCTGGACCTGCACCCGCTCCAGGCGGTTTTGCTGTCGCTCCCGTAAACCCGACCCGGACAGGAAAAGCCCGACCTCTGCAATTCTGCGAAATCCTCGCACCCTCCGTCTGACCGCAAATCTCCGACTTCAGCCCTTCAGCTTCCCGCCCTTCAGTTCTTCCTCACCAATCGTCGCTCCGGAACGGCGTCGCCGGCAGCCCCGCGCCGTTGTATAAGTTGGCGACGGGTGAGTTGCTCCAGGCGTATCGCACCTCAATGGGCTCCTGGACTTCCGGTGATGTCACAAAAACCGTGTCTCCGTCGATGACCGCCTGCGCCGGATGGAATTCCTTGTCGCGTCCCGCCAGCTCAAACGACTGCAGCGGACGGTCGCGCGCGGTCAGGCCTGTGACCGCATGGGTGAAACGCACGCGGATGCCATTTTTCTCACGCTCCGCTGATTGGAACACCGGGCCTGAATAGTCTCCAGGGATGCCGTAGACTCTGGCCTTCGCGATCAATGCAAGGCGACGCGCCACCTCCTGCTTGTTGCGCGGGTGAATGTCGTCGGGATTGCCGATGTCGATGGCCAGCGCCTGTCCCGTCTCCGGCAACGAAAGGGTCTCGGTCTGCGCCTCGCGCAGCAGCGCCCAGTCGGCCTTCGTTTTGTAATTCGCCAGTTGCACCCAATAGAACGGAAAATCGCCCTGACCAAAATGGGCGCGCCAGAAGGTGATCATCGCCGCGAACAGCCGGTGATACTCGGTCGGGCGGTTGCCGTTGTTCTCGCCTTGGTACCAGAGGACACCGCGGATGCCGAAGGGCAGGACCGGATTGATCATCGCGTTGAACAATCCCGCGGGCGTATTTCTGTGTCCGGGGCCCGGCGGCGGCTGCGGCTTGGTCCGCGTGAACGGTTTGCCTTCCGCCTTGGCCGCTGCCTGCCCGGCGGTCCACGCCTCCAGTTCCTTGTCGTATGCCGCCTGCCGATCGGGGTACTCTGCAAGCGCCTTCTTCCAGCGCTCGGATACCACGGCAAACGCCGGGTCGCTGGCGAGCGCCGCGGGACTCATCCACGACTCGATCGGAGTGCCGCCCCAACTGCTCTGGATGATGCCGACGGGCACACCCAGTTTGCGATGGATGTCACGCGCAAAAAAATAGCCCACCGCGGTGAACTCACCGGCTGTCGAAGGATTCGCCGGAGTCCATTGCCCTCGCACCACATCGGTTGGCAGATCGGAGACAGTCAGCGCAACCTTGAAGACCCGGATCTGCGGAAAATTTGCCGCAGCGATCTCTTCCGCAGCCCGGTCTGAGTTCTTCACCACCCACGCCATGTTGGACTGCCCGGAACACAGCCAAACCTCGCCCACCACGACGTCCTTCACGGTCAGCCGATTGTTTCCCGTCACCACCATCTCGGAGGGCACCTGCTGCACCGCCAGCGGATCGAGGTAGACGATCCAGCGTCCATCGTCCGGCGTGGTCGTGGCGACTTCCTGCCCCGCAAAACTGACAGTGACTTTCTCGCCCGGATCCGCCCGGCCCCAGACCGGCACGGGGCGGTCCCGCTGGAGCACGAGATTGTCCTGAAACATTCCCGACAGACTCACGTCCGCATGGACGACACCCGCGAGGCACAGGGCCAACATACAGGAAAGGGAAGGACGCATGATGCGAATTCGGTGCCAAACTCGGGCGCGCAGCACAATCCCATTCCGGTGCGATCGCATCAATCCCAGCGGATCCGCCTGTTTTCACTCGCACCCCCGCGACACGACTGGCTCAGTGCGGGCCATGCCCGAACTCGCCGACCAGGTGATCCTCGTGACCGGTGCCTCGTCCGGCATCGGCGAGGCCGTCGCCCGTCGCCTTTCCCGTGGCGGCGCCAAATTGGTGCTTTCCGCCCGGCGCGCAGCCCGGCTGGAAACCCTCGCCCGCGAACTTGATCCCGGGGGCATGCGGATCCTGCCCGTCGCCGCCGATATCACGCTCGCGACCGACCGGCAGCGCATGGTGGCTGCCGCGCTTGAACGCTTCGGCCGTATCGACGCCCTGGTCAACAACGCCGGCTACGGCCAGCGCGGCCCGCTCGAGTGTCTGCCGATCGACGCCTTGCGCCGGAATTTCGAGGTCAACGTCTTCGCACTGATCGCACTCACCCAACTCGTCCTGCCGCATCTGCGCACCCGGGGTCGCGGCCGCATCATCAACATCGGCTCGGTCGCAGGAAAAATTGCGCGCCCGCTGACGTCCGTCTACGATTCCACCAAGCATGCACTGGAGGCGCTGACCGACGGCCTGCGCGGCGAATTGCGTCCGTTCGGCCTTGATGTCGTGATGATCCGCCCCGGCTACATCGCCACCGAGTTTTCCGAGGCGGCCAATGCGGCGTCGCTCGAAGCACTGCCGGACGCAGGACCGTATGCCCCGTATCTTGAGGCTTACCGGAAGGGTTACGCCCGCCGACACCGTTACGCCCGACCGCCCGATATCATCGCCCGGCTGGTCGAACGCGCCCTGACGGCCTCCAGTCCGCGCACCCACTATTCCGGACCCGCCCACGCCCGGTTATTCCTCACCCTGCGCTGGCTCCTGCCCGCGCGGATGTTCGACCTGTTTGTCAGACTCCGGCGCTGAGGTGAGCGTTGCTCCCGCCACTGGAGACCATCCCGGAGGCACGGAGATCGAGCCGTGTCTTTTACCTCTGTGTCTTCCGTGTCTCCGTGATGAACTATGCCTTCGGTTTGCACCCTTCGGCGGTCGATCCGTCTCAGGTCGAGCGCGGTTCGGTATCAGCGGACTGCGCCGTGCGACGCAAAAATTCGTACAGCTCGACCGCAAGTTTGGGACCAAATCCGTCCACGTCGCGAATCTCCGCAGCACTTGCCGCCTTCAGACGGTCGATGCTGCCAAAGTGCTCCATCAACGCCGCGCGCCGGACCTCACCCAACCCCGCGAAATCGTCGAGCACGCTTTCGCGGATTTTTCGTGAGCGCAGGTCGGCATTGTAGGTGTTCGCAAACCGGTGCGCCTCATCGCGGAGGCGCTGCAACAGGTTCAGCGCAGGTGAATTCAGGGGCAGGTTCAGGGGCTCGCGCCCGTCGGGAAAGATGATCGTCTCGTGCTTCTTGGCCAGGCCGATCAGGGCCGGTGGCTCGACCTCGATGGCAAGGAACGCCTTCAGCGCCGCGCCGATCTGGCCGCGCCCTCCGTCGATCACCACGAGATCGGGCATCGGCTTCGCCTCGCGCTTGAGCCGCCGGTAGCGCCGCGCGACCACTTCCTCCATCGCCCGGAAATCATCGTTGCCGATGAAGCTCTTGATCTGGAATCGGCGGTAGTTGTCCTTGTCCGGACGGCCGCCGGAAAAATGCACCATCGAGGCGACGACGTACGTGCCGGAGATGTGGGAAATATCGAAGCACTCCATGGTGCGCGGAGGCGTGCGCATGCCAAGCGCCTCGCCCAGCGCGGTGATCGCCGCGTCGTCGCTGGCAACCACCGGGTGGTCGCGCTCAAACTTGCGCGTCTTTTCCAGCGTCTTTTCCAGGGCAAACACCACGTCGCGCAACTCCGCCGCCTTCTCGAACTCCTGCCGCCCGGCGACCCGGCTCATTTCCGCACGCAACGATTCCAGCCATTCCCGCGACTTGCCTTCGAGAAAAAGACAGGCATCCCCGACCCGCTGGCGGTACTCCGCGGCCGTCGTGACATTCTGGAATCCGTACAGTTCCTGCCTGACATCGTCGTAGAGCTGCCACATGCCATCGGGCATCGGCTGAGGCGTCGCATCGCCGAGCAGCACACCGTACTGGCGCCGCATCTGCGCGAGCGTCTTTCGCAGGAGCCCCGAGTGGGCGAAGGGGCCGAAATATCGCGAACGGTCGTCCTTCTTGATCCGCGTCAGCCGGAAACGCGGCAGATCCTCAGACATGTCCACGCGCACCATCAGGAAGCGCTTGTCATCGGTGAAATCCGTGTTGTAACGCGGCTTCCACTGCTTGATCAACCGGCCTTCGAGCAGCAACGCCTCGGGTTCGGATTTCACCTCCACCGTGTCGAAATCCGCAATCATCTCGATCAGCGCGCGGATCTTCGGATGCCAGGTCGTCGCGCGGGAGGGTGTGAAATACGACGACACCCGCTTTTTCAGGTTCTTGGCCTTGCCGACATAGATGATCCTTCCCAGCCGGTCCTTCATGAGATAAACACCCGGTTTGTCAGTGAGATGCCGTACCTTTTCCTTCAGGGAAGGGACCGTCCCATCGTTATCCGGAGCGCTGACTCGCATTTTTCCGAGTTTAGCTTACTTTCACGCCCTGCAAGTCCCGAATCAAAATCCACTTGGCGTTGTGACTACTCCCGATTCTTCGCGTCGCTTCGAACTGATTACCTTGGGCGACGAACTCCTGCTCGGTCTCACGACCAACAGCCATCTCACGTTCATCGGAGACGAGCTCGGGCGGCGGGGGGTGATGCTGGCACGCAATGTCACCGTCACGGATGATGCCGCCCTCATCGTTCGGCAATTCCGCGAAAGCTGGGCGACCTCCGAGGTGGTCATCACCACCGGAGGGCTCGGCCCCACCTGTGACGATCGCACCCGCGAGGCCATCGCTGAGGTGCTCGGATTGCATTTGGTGTTTGATCCTGAAATTGAATCGGCAATTGCCGAACGCTTCGTGCGCCTCGGCCGGAGGATGACCGAGAACAATCTCAAGCAAGCCTATCGTTTCTCCAACGGCAGCGTGCTGCCCAATGCCAATGGAACCGCGCCCGGGCTCTGGGTGGAACAGGACGGCAAGGTGCTGTGCATGCTGCCTGGCCCTCCGAATGAGCTGCAGCCCATGTTCGTCGAACAGGTCCTGCCGCGCCTCGCCGCACGCGGCTTCCTCCGCGATTGCGAGGCCTACGTTCAACTGCGCACCGCCGGAATCGGCGAGAGTACGCTTGAGTCCCGGTTGCAACCGGTCTTCTCGCGCTGCGGCGAAGCCCTCACCGTCGCCTTCTGCGCCCATCAGGGTCAGGTCGACTGCCGGCTGAGTTCGCCCAGCGGCACTATTCCGGAAACGCGTCTTCGCGAAATCGCCGGCGAATGCGCTGCATTGCTTGGCGAGGATTTCATGTGTTACGGTCATTGGACGCTCGCCCGACTCTGCGCAGAGCTCCTGCGCACGCGTGAGTGCACCTTGGCGGTCGCCGAAACAGCCACCGGAGGCCTTCTGGCCAACGCGTTCACCGACGTCCATGGCGCCTGCAAGTTTTTCGCCGGCGGTTGCATTTGTTATTCCAATGAATCCCGGATGCAGTTGCTTGACGTCCCGGAGGAGATCCTCTCCCAACATGGGGCTGTCTCGGCGGAAAGTGCCGTTGCCATGGCCACCGGCGCGGCCGAACGGCTGGGTGCAGATTACGCTCTCGCGACCACCGGCTTCGCCGGACCAACCTGCGGTCACGAAGCGAATCCGATTGGCACCATCTACCTTGCCCTCTTTTCGCCACACGGTGTATGGAGCAGAAAGCTTTCGTATCCCGGCCCCCGTTCCACCATCCGAGTTCGAGCCGTAAACGACGCACTCGATTGGCTTCGCCGGGAACTTATACGTACGCAATCGGCGGCAGATCTCCAGGCTTCACCCGAAACCCGACTTTCCTCGTAGCGACGTCGATTACCGATCTCGTTCCCTGCGAACGGCAAAGTTCCCCCACGCCTCTTCGTGCGGCATCATCTGGCAATACCCCCGCCATAAGTATCTTCACCCCCGGGGCGAATCCGCGCGACCGCCGGATGAAAAAACGATTTAATTTTCATTAATTCGGACCCGATTGAAGAACCTCCGCAGCGCATGGCCGCCAAACCCATTTCTGATGCCAATCTCGTCGCTGCCGCTTCCAAGCTCTCAGCGGCGCCGCGCGTTTTTCAGCGCCTCAGTGCGGCCATGAAGGATCCGGACGTGAGCGTCGACGCGATCGTTTCGGTCGTGCGGCTTGACGCCGTGCTGAGTACGCGGGTGTTGCGCATCAGCAATAGCGCCCAGTTTGCGCGCGGCAGCCACATCTCGAGCCTCGATGAGGCCATTGACCGCATCGGCCTTTACGAAGTCTACCGTCTCGTTGGCGCCGCCGTCGCCTCGCAGCTTTACGCCCTCGGCCTGCCCACCTACGGCGTTTCGAGCGACGAGCTTTGGGAAAACTCCGTGACCACCGCGGTCGCCATGGAATCCATGACCGCGGCCTCGGGCGAGGACGGCAGCACGGGATACACGCTCGGTTTGTTGCGACCGGTCGGACGGCTCCTCCTGCAAGCGGTCGCCATCGAACAGGAATGTCCGGTGCGGAGCGGCCTGCATCCCACGGCGGCGCTCGTGGCGGCGTGGGAATTCAACACCTTCGGCACGACCAGCACGGAAGCGGTGGATCGCCTCTTTCACATGTGGGGATTCGCACAGAGCCTGATCGAGCCGATCCGGCACCATTTTGCGCCGGCCGGCGATCCCAGCCGGCTGCGCAGCACCGCGTTGCTCCATATCGCATCCTGGATTGCCCATGAAATCGGCAAAGGCCTGCCCATCGAGCAGCACGCCTGGGCGCTGACCGACGAGGTCCTCGACCAGGCCGGGCTCACCCTCAAGGAAGCGCAGGCTCAGATCGAGCGCACCCAACGCATCGCCGAACGCCTGCAAGGCATGCTCCGCGCCGCCTGACCCTGCGGTCCGCACAGCGGACCGCGAATTTCAAATCTCCAATTTGAAATACCAAATCGCCTCCCCCCGACAGTCCCCTACCCCATGAGATTCTTCAGCGCCGCGAGGTACTTGTCGCGTGTCCGTTGAATGACTTCGTCCGGCAATCGCGGCGCCGGCGGCTGCTGATTCCATTTCACGGCGAGCAGATAATCCCGCACGAACTGCTTGTCGTAGCTCGGCGGTGACTGATTCGGTGCATAGCTCTCCGCCGGCCAGTAACGGGAGGAATCGGGCGTCAGCACTTCGTCGATGAGCACCAGTCTGCCCCCGGCGTCCGTGCCAAACTCAAACTTCGTATCGGCCAGGATCATACCCGCCTTCTCCGATAGGTCACGTCCCCGGCGGTAAAGCGCCAGACTCGTCGCCTTGACCTGCTCGTACAGGGCCTCGCCCACGGCCTGCCGTCCCTGGGCATCATCGATCGGGGTGTCATGCTGTCCCTTCGGTGCCTTGGTCGTCGGCGTGAACAAAGGCTCGGGCAGCCGGTCCGCCTGCCGCAGCCCGGCCGGCAGCGGGTGACCACACACCCTGCCGGTCTGCTGATACGCGCTCCATCCGCTGCCCGCGAGATAACCGCGAACCACGCACTCGATCGGGAGCGGCTTCAACTTGCGCACGATCATGCTGCGCAACTGCAAGTCGCGATCGCGGATTCCCCGACGGGCAAACTCCCCCTGCTGATCCGGCAGCAAGTGATTGTCGATCAAGTCGCTCGTCTGCCGGAACCACCACAGACTCAGTTGAGTCAGCAGGATCCCCTTGCCCGGAATGCCGTCCGGCAGAATGACATCGAAGGCGGACAGGCGATCGGTCGCGACCAGCAAGAGCGCATCGCCCAAGTCATGGATCTCACGCACCTTGCCGGAACCGAGCAACGGGAACGGCAGGCCCTGGCAAGAGACGACGGCAGCGGAAGGCAACGATCCGGCGATTTCTGCGAATGTCATGAAAGCGAAAGATAAACGCCTCCCCGCGCCCGTTTGAAAGCCTTAAACCGCCCGCAATTCTGTGGGATTGGATGAAGAAAAAGGAACTTGCACAACGCTTCCCCCCGCCTACTTTCGCCCCCTTGTTCTTTTTCGTCCCCATCGTCTAGCCCGGTCAGGACACCACCCTTTCACGGTGAGAACCGGGGTTCGAATCCCCGTGGGGACGCC
>CAZOXB010000093.1:0-9228 GCA_964583635.1 uncultured Opitutaceae bacterium
GGATCGCAGTAGCCGACGAAGCCGATGGTGTTCCTCGCATGTCCGAGGAGCCCGCTCGCGAGCACGTAGCTCGGGGTGTTTTCGACCAGCATGCCTGAACTGATGATGTAGAGGCCATTCTGCTGCGGATCCTCACCGGGTTTCAACTTCCGCGGTGTCGGCTTGATCTTCAGTTCCTTGATGATGTTGCGATTGAAGTTCAGCTGGCGGGTCTTGCGCGATATCTCGTCAAAGTAGTCGGCGAGGTCCATGCCCAGGCCCGAGGCGAAGATGGGGCATTCGACCAGTTTGCCGAACTTGCGTGCATCGTGTATCACGGAGATGACTTCCTGCATGCGGCCCAGGGCAAAGACGGGGATGAGGTAGGATCCGCCGCGCTGCACGGCGTCGTTGATGCTGTCGATCAGGCGGGCGAACTCGACCACACGTCCCTTGTCGGCAGGGCGCTCCGTGGAACCGCGGGTCGTTTCCATGATCAGCGTGTCGAAATGTCCGGCCGGAAACTTGGCGCCGGGAAGCGTGCGCTGGTCCTCGAACAGGACATCGCCGGTGATGAAGATTCCCCGGTGCTTGTGGTGGATTTCGACCCCGGCGGCGCCCGCGACATGCCCCGCCGGATGCAGGATGACCTCGATCTCGTCGCGGTTTCCGCGAAAGCGCTTTGCCTGGCCGAACGGGATGGCGGTGAAACGCTTGCCGAGACGGTCGATCTCCTCATGGGTGAAGAGAGGATAGTCGGCAATCCGAAGCTCCTCCTTCTGTCGCAGCATCACGCTCGCGGAATTGTGCAGCATGCGTTCGATCAGCATGCGGCTTGGGGTCGAGAGGATGACGGGTGTATCGGGATGTTCCCGCATCACGAGCGGCAGGCTCCCGATGTGATCAAGGTGGCAATGCGTGACGATGATCAGGTCGAGGTTGATCCCCCGCAGCTTGCCCAAGTCGGGAGTGGCCTCACGGCCGATCAGCTTCGGATGCAGGCCGCAGTCCACGAGAATGCGGAGGTCGCCCAGTTGGATGAACAGCGAGTTAGCGCCAATGCCGCCTGCGCGGTTCAGGTCGATTAGATTCATTTACGGATCGGTCACAGAGACCCAGCGGGGCGGAACGTGCAAGCGTAACATTCGCCGCTGGTGTGCATATCACTCAGGCGGGCGGCGGTATCTCCATGGCAAATGAGGGGAGCACCACATGCACCTTGGCTCCGGTGTCGTCCTTGCCGTGAAAACAGCCGTGCGCCCGCACGTTTTCCCCCGTGACGTGGTAACTGTTGTAGGAAAATGCCTCGCCCGGTGCCAAACGCGGCGTTTCGCCGACGATCTTGTCGCCTTCAACCACCGTGCGGCAGCCGTCCTCGTGTTCCAGCACCCATTTGCGTCCCAGCAGCGTGACCGTGCGGTCCGAGCCGTTGTGGATGGTGACAAAATACACAAAGGCGTGGGGACGGTCGTGGGGCAGCGTGTTTCCGCCATGGTGGTAGATGAGTTTGTCGAGGCGGGCGGTGAGCCCGGGTAGCGGCACGGAGTCGGACACGGAGGAGGAAAGTGGGCATCACCATAGGCATCCGGTGGAATATGGCAATGCGGCGTGGCTCGCCCCAGGTGCACGGGCATTGCGCTTCCGGCTTGCCGGGCTGCCCGTGGACGCGCAAAAAACCCGTTCCTATGGAAAAACTGGCCCTGCTTTCGGTGAGCGACAAACACGGGTTGGTCGAATTTGCGACCAGCCTCGTCCGCCAACATGGCTATCGGCTGCTCTCCACGGGAGGGACGGCCAAGCTGCTCGCGGCGCAGGGGCTGCCTGTGACCGAGGTGGGCACGCACACCGGATTTCCCGAAATCATGGAAGGGCGCGTCAAGACGCTGCATCCCAAGATCCACGGAGGCCTGCTGTGCCGTCGGGACAAAGCCGAGCATTTGGAGCAGGCCAGGACAAATGGCATCGAGCTCATCGACCTGGTCGTCGTTAATCTGTATCCCTTCGAGGAAACCGTCGCACGGCCGCATGTCGAATTCGAGGAGGCGATCGAGAACATTGACATTGGCGGTCCCTCGATGCTGCGCAGCGCGGCGAAGAATCATGCGAGCGTCACCGTGGTCTGCGACCCCGGCGATTATCCACGCGTGCTCGAGGCAATGGACGCGCCGGCGAAGCTGTCCGACCTGCGGCGGGCGCTTGCCTTGAAGGTGTTTCAACGCACCGCAACCTATGACGCCGCGATTGCGCGCTACCTGGAATCGCAGGCGGCCGAGCCCGACCTTGAGGCGTTGAGCGGCCTTCCTGCGGAATATGTGCTCCGCTACCGCAAGGCCCAGGCCCTGCGCTATGGGGAGAACCCGCACCAGAAGGCGGCGCTGTACGGGACATTCCATGACCATTTTCAGCAGCTGCAGGGCAAGGAACTCAGCTACAACAACATTCTCGACATCACCTCGGCGACCTACCTGATCGGCGAATTCGAACGTCCCACGGTGGCCATCCTCAAACACACGAATCCGTGCGGTGTCGCCAGTGCGGACGGATTGATCGAGGCATGGGGCAAGGCCTATGCCACGGACCGCCAGGCTCCCTTTGGCGGAATCATCATTGTCAACCGCACGCTCGACGGTGCGCTCGCCCGCGGCATCGCGGAGATCTTCACCGAAGTCATCATCGCCCCGCGCTTCGACGACGAGGCGCTCGCGGTGCTTGGCCGGAAGAAGAATCTCCGCCTCATGATCGCCAAGGGAGGCATCGGCGCCGACGCGCTGCAGGAAGTGCGTTCGGTGGTCGGAGGCATCCTGGTGCAGGACCGGGATCGGCGGATGGAAAACGCGGCGGACTTCAAGGTGGTGACGCAGCGCCAGCCCACGCCGGACGAGTGGGCCTCGATGATTTTCGGATGGAAGGTCTGCAAGCACGTCAAGTCGAATGCGATCGTTTACACCCGCGGCGAGCAGACCCTCGGTGTGGGCGCAGGTCAGATGGCGCGCGTGGACAGCTCCCGCATCGCGGTCTGGAAGGCCGGTGAAGCAGGGCTCGACCTGAAGGGATCGGTGGTCGCCAGCGAGGCGCTGTTCCCCTTCGCCGACGGTCTGATCGCCGCGGCGGAGGCCGGTGCGACCAGCGCCATTCAACCCGGAGGTTCGGTTCGCGACGAGGAAGTCATCAAGGCCGCGAACGACCGGGGCATGGCGATGGTCTTCACGGGCATCCGCCACTTCAAGCACTGAAGCGCGGGGTTGAAGGCGGACTGTATTCGCAGCGACAAGGTCCGGCTGGGGTGGTGGCCTCAGTGAACCGCGGGGTTCAGAGAGCGTCCGGCCACCGTGCGGGGCTCGATGACGTTGACGCGCCCGGCCAATGGAATCAGGTCGGGCAGGTCATAGTGACGCATCACGCCGTGGATCGTGGACTCCAGCAGATTCTCCGGCACCCTCGGTTCAAAGACCCTCTGCCAGGAGTCCAGCGTGCGTATCAAACGCACGGATGCGAACCATTCGGGGGCAACCGCCGCCGCATGGAGCGCAGGGATTCCGGCGTCCTCGAGGGCGATGAGTTCGGGGCGTGCTCCGTTGCCCGACATTTGTGCGAAAGTGCGGGCGGCGATTAAGATGTCCTTGGCGCGCAGCCCGACGAGTGACTGTCCGAGCATATAGGCGAGACTGGACTCGGCGCCATTAAGCCCGGCCACGAGCACGGGGTTCGTGCGCCAGCCGTCCATTGCCAGTTCCCCGCAACCACGCACATCGACAGACAGGACGTCGACGCCGCTCGCAGCGAGCTCGGCGATCGCGCCTCCGTTTCCGGCGTCGGCTCCCTTGCCGCGGCCATCCATGTAGAGTGCGGTGCGCCCGTTGGGATGTGCGGGACGGAAGCGCAGCGCCGGGAGGGCGATGCCTTTGTCGATCGCGAGTTCAAGCTTCTCGATCACGAATCCGGACCGCCGGATCTGTCCGCGTGATTCGACGCGGGCGGGCTGGATTTCCTGCGGCGCGGGAATACCGGCAACGCGGCGGACCAGTGCGCGTCTTCCAGCGTCGTCGAGCCCGGCCCAGGCGGCGGTCCGCAGCGGAGCGAGGCGACGGGCTTCGGTGCGATCAAGGTCCAGGACCGAGCGCGCGCCGGGCAGGTCCATCACCTGACCGCTGGCGGTGCATTGCAACTCCGCATTGGAAAATCGGGGCAGTGTCGTTTCGGAGATCGGTTGCTCGTTCTGCAAGAGCCAGCGATTCAGCCAGCGGGTCGCGCCCTCGCGCAGCTGCAGTGAAAAGCCGTGCGGTGCGTCGGTTTCGACCAACGCCACACGTTCAGGCAGACCGAATCGTGCATACAGTCGTTTGGCATCGCGAAAGGCCTCCCATGCCCCGGCGATCGGCACGTAATCACGGGTTCCCGAAAGGATGACCACCGGACGGGGAGCCGTCATCGTGAGGTAGTCCGGCAGATCGAGTCCATACGTGTATTGCGCAAAGATATTCTGCTCCGCGTCACCCGGACCGGGACTGAGGTTCTTCCGCGCGCTCGTCGTCATGAAACAGCCGATGCCGCCGGCGACCAGTCGTTCATCGAGCGCAAGGAGGTAGGAGGTCATCATGCCTCCGCCGGAATTGCCCACGCAGGCGATGCGTTTGGCATCCAGATCCGGGCGTGTTTCAAGGTAGTCGATGGCGCGGATACCGTCCCAGATCATCGCGGTCGCAATATTCCGCCCCAGAAGAATCGGGCCGACGTTCAGCGTCGTGTGCTCCACTGTGGGGTTGAAACCACCCGGCGGTTTGCCGGGAGGTGCGAGTGAAAGACCGGCCGGCAACTGCCTGCGCTCTCCCTGTCCGATGGGATCGAAGCAGAAGACGGCGATCCCATGGGTCGCGAGCAGCGCGGCCGGCGCCACGTACCCCGCCTTGCCGGAGCCGGAGTGGCCGCAGGGCATGAGTGCCACCGGGTGCGGCGCGTCGGAGGTGGCGGGCAGATAGAGGAGTGCCGTAACGACGAGGCCGGGTTGGCTTTCAAAAAGGACCTTCTCGATGCGAAATGCCTCCGTGCGCAGCTCGCCCACCACCTGCGCGTTCAACGGCGTGCGCTCGGGAAAACCGCCAAGAGATTCAAGGAAACGCGCCCGCAGCTGGCGCTGGTGGGCGATGATCTGCTCCGGTGTCTTGAGCGACTCGAACTGATCCCGCCGTTGCTGCAGCATGGCGTTGGCCTCCGCGATCAGCCATTGGCGCAGCGGACCCTCGCCACGCTTGGTGCGGGGTGGGAGCACGTTCAGGTCATTGACCTCCTGTGCGGTGGGGGCCTGGGCATGGGCGGACGGAAGTTCCCCGGATAGGAACGTGATGCCGGGCAGGAGAAGCGTGGCGTTGAGGACGCGGCGGACAGGGCGGACTCTCATCTTGTTCATTGGTGGGGGACGGGATCGTTGAGTTTCGTGATGGTTCTTGTGCGCGGCGATGTGAGTTTGTGCAACGCCGCGTAGAAGTCCGGGCTGTCGGCAGTTCCGAGGAAACGGAAGGGATAGGTCTGATTCACATCCTTCGCCATCAGCCCGTAGCCGCAGCCGTGTTTGACCGAGATGCTCAGGGCCGACACAAGATCCTGGTCGTCAGGACGAAGGTCTTCGTTGCAGACCAGCGCTTTGCCGAAACGCCTCAGCATTTCAATACGCGTGGGAATATCCTCGAGCCGGGTGAGGTTCCAATGCGGAGAAAGGAAATCGCATGCCTCC
The DNA here is from genome assembly GCA_964583635.1 of uncultured Opitutaceae bacterium. Lineage (GTDB taxonomy): Bacteria > Verrucomicrobiota > Verrucomicrobiia > Opitutales > Opitutaceae > UBA6669. Next base: position 5,708 of record CAZOXB010000093.1, read on the forward strand.
GCGACCAGTGGAGACACGCGGCCGCTGCTGAATCCACTGGCCGTCACCAGAAGATGGGGGGCAATCTGCTTGACGCGTCGCAGGAGGCTTGCCTGGCCGGCAGCGGTCTGAATGACAGGTGCGTTCCGGAAACCGCCATGGGCATGTTCGTTGGCCACTTCGATCAGAATGTGCTTGAAGCCTCGATCGACAATCCAGCGGGTCGCATTCTCGACTCCGGAACGTATGGCGGCTTCGTCCTTCAGGTGTTTGATCTGGCGTTGATAATAAAAACTGAGAATGACCGCAATTCCCCGCTCATCACAGGCCCGGACCACACGCTCGATCCGCTGCATGGCGCCGGGCCGCAACGAGCCATCGGCTGCAAACGCGGAGTTGATGGCTCCTTCATATCCCGGGTTTCCGCCCTGCAGGCAGAATGTGAATGCGTTGACCCCCGCGGCAGCGTATTCCGGCAGACGCGCAAGGAATGCGCTGGTGTTCGCGTCCGGATCGAAGTCGGGCCTGTTGGGATCCTCGAAAGTTGCGTTCACCATGCGCACATTCATGAGCAGCCCCTCGGCGGCTGAGCCAGGGTTTGTGACCTTGTCATTGATGAACCAGCGGCTTCCCGACAATGAGATCACCGTTGATCCGCACAGGCAACGACACCCCATGCCGATCCCGAGAACGATCATGCCGAGGATCAGGCGATGGGTCTGCAACGAATTCCGTGGCATGTAGCAGGAGGAGTCCTCTGCGCAGGCCGTCAGCGTGAGGGCGGGCGGCTGCGTTCGAATCTGAACACGAGTGATCCCTCGTACTGGCCGGAAGCCCTGGCTGCCATACCATGGGGGCCGAGGCCTGCGGCCGGGCGCATCTTCGTTCCCATGGCCGGGATGGCGTGGAGAACGGAGAAATCGCCCGGTGGAAATTCGGCCGTCGTATTCGGATGGTCGATGCGCGGGGTGCCAAGGCGCAAATAGGTGCTGGTTTGCGCGGGAACGATGGTGAGGACGCCGGCCGTCGTCAGGAGCTGCGCCCAGCGGACGCCGGCGAAGTAGCCGGCAAACTCGGGATAATTCCAGGTGACGCCGGATTGCTGCACAGCCTGCCGGGTTTCATGCAGGTCAAGCCAGGTGCCGCGCAGGCGGTTCTGCCACACCCGCGTGGGCCCCTGACCCCACCACCTGAGACTTTGGAGACTGTCTTCGGGAAGATCAAAGGTCACACCATGATAGAGAAACTCGCCCTGCAGGGTGTAGGCATAGTCCAGGCGCAGGGAGCCGTCGTCGCGCAATGTCCAGCGGGCATGGGTCAGGCCCGTTGGTCCGCTGCTCACGTCGAGCCATCCCGCAGTTTCTCCGGTCGAAGGATTGCGGTCGATGCCATGCGTGATGCTTGCGGACGCCGGGGTGCCGGGGAGATTGAATCGCGCGGCGTCGTATCCGACGCGGAATGTGCGCAGAACCGGCGTGGCGTGGTCGTGACGCCAGAGATTGCTGAGTCGCACCGCGGCGACATGCTGGGGCGGAAAGGCATAGGCTTTGCCGTCATTGGGGCGTCGCGATGCGTCGAAAAGTGTGCGCCACGTCCTGCCATCCGGCGATATCTCCAGGCGAAATCCGGCATAGACCGCCGCACCACGCAGATCCTCGAATTCGACCTCGATCACGTTTGCCGGAGCGGGCTGTGGCAAGGTCAGCAACGGCGTTGGGTCCTCCGTTTTCACCGGCGAATGCCAGAGGATGGAGGAGGCGGGAGCACCAGCCGACGGGCGTGCAAAGACGAGGCGGGGACCGCGGGACAAGGGGAGTACACGTTCATGGTCGGTCACGTGCAGCAGGTTGCCGGTCGCGAGTGCGAATTCGGCCTTCGTCTGGCCGGCTGTGAGCACGAGGCGTTCCCCTTGAACGGACTGTGTCACCGGCGGGCGTTCCGTTGATCCGGCTTGTTTCCGGGGCTGCAGGCGAGCCACCTGCCGGCTGGCTGCGGACGCCGTGGGCCAGACTGAGGTCCATAGTTCATTGCCGTCGGGTCCGAATGCGGACACCGCAAGGGCATCGGCCTGAATCCAGTCCGTGGGCAGGCTCAGATGCAGATGACCTTCGGTGTGTGGCGGCACTTCGGGTGACGGCGCGTTGCCATGATCTGTCGTGACAACCTGCCCGTCGTTGAAATGCATGAGCCTCCATGTGAACCGGCATGCCGTGAGGGAGGTGAAGTCGAAGTGATTGCGCACCGCAATCATGCCCCGGAAATGCTGGTCGAGCGTTGGCGCGGTGAATTGCACCGGCGACCAGATGTCGCGAATCGTGAAATAGCTGCCTTCCTTTTCGAAATGGGGTCCGAGCACGCCGTCGGCGCCATAGGTGCTGTGCGCGTCGAGCTTCCCATCGAGGTCTGTCCGCTTGATCGCCTCGTCGGCGTAATCCCAGAAGAACATGCCGGCACCGACCCTGGAGGCTGCGATCGCATCCCAGTAGTCCTCCAATCCCGCGCCGCCGCCGCCGTCGAAGAGTGCGTGCAGGATCTCGGTGGGCATCACCAAGTGTTGGCCCTTGAGCAGACGCGCGAACAGCTCATAGGGGACATAATGCCGCGTGTCCACCCCGCTGAAGAGATTCCACGGATGCAACACGCGCCGCCGCTGCGGATCGTAGAGGGAGAAGTCACCGTCGAGGGCGGGATTCCAGCCGCCTTCATTGCCGTTGTCCCAAAAGAGAATCGACGGATGGTTGACGTCGCGTTCGACGAGTTCCCGCACGAGCAGCCGTCCGACAGGCGTGCCATGCGCGTGCTGCCAGCCGCTCAACTCATCCAGAACATAGAGGCCGAGTTCGTCACACGCCTCCAAAAACGCCTCGTCCGGCGGGTAATGCGACATCCGCACGGCATTCATGTTCAGCGAGCGGATCATTTTCACGTCGGCGTAACAGTCGTCCCGCGTCAGCGCGCGGCCGGTCTCGGGACGGAAACTGTGTCGATTGACTCCCTTGAGCAGGATGCGCTGACCATTGAGAAAGAGCCCCTCACCATCGCGCACTTCAAAAGTGCGAAAGCCGATGCGCACGTCGGTGCGGTGAAGCGGTGTGCCTCCCTCTGACAGGCTCACGCGCAGGACATAGAGGTGCGGCGTTTCCGCCGTCCACGGTTTGACACCGTTGACACGACCTTCAAGTCGCACCCGCCCGGCGCCTCCGGCGGGAACGATGCGGGCAAGGGGCGTGCCCACGGGTTGCCCGGAAGGATCGAGGACCTGGGCTTCCAGCCGTTGCGGAACCATCTTCAGGCCGTCCGTGCGCCCGCCGGCGGGCGCACCCAGGGTCACTTCCGCAGCCACGAATCCGTCGGCCCGGGCGTCGACGGCGATGTGGTCGATGGCAACGGCGGGAAGGGCCTCGAGAAAGACGGGGCGATAGATTCCACCGAACACCCAGTAGTCGCCTCCGCGCTCCGCCAGCTCCGTGCGGGGATCGGAGCTGGTCTTGGCAACATCGACCTCGAGTGAGTTCAGGTTGGCGTTGCCGTCGCCGAATCGG
>CAZOXB010000093.1:9238-14464 GCA_964583635.1 uncultured Opitutaceae bacterium
AGGCGGGTCACGTCAAAGCGGAAACGGGTGAAGCCGCCCTGATGGACAGGCCCGGCAGACTGACCGTTGAGCGACACGGTCGCGTCGGTCATCACGCCGTCAAAGACCAGGTTGATCCGGCGTCCCCGCCAGGCGGATGGCACGTGGAAGCGGGTGCGGTACAGACCGTGCTCCCGGGACTTGTCCGCATCCTGTCCGTAGTTGTAGGATCCGAATCCCTGCTGCTCCCAATTCGAAGGGACGGGGATGGTGGTCTTTTTTCCGGCCTGTCGGCCTCCGGTGACTTCGAAATCCCAAGCGACGGCATCCGCCGGACCGCGGCCGGAGAGAAACTGGATTTCGGTGCGGGGCGCTTCGTCAGCAAACAGAAGGCCGGCCAGGACGAGTCCGAGTGTACAGGCGACGGATTTCACGGGGTGGATGGGGGAGGGGTTCCAGCGGTGGCCAGTCATTGGTCGCAGGTGTCGGGGCGGTTGGACCTATTTGCCCTTCGGGGCCTTCGCCGTGCGTTGGGCGAAACGATACACGTAGTCGGTGTTGCTTCGGTCTCCCTCCTTTCCCTTCACCCAATCGTCCGGAAGATCCTTCACGAGATCGAGGGCTTTCAGGGTGTTGAGGAGGTAGAGCAGATCCCATGAACGGGTGCTCGCGACGGAGCCGAGGAGGGCGGTTCGCGCGAGATCGCGCTCCCCGAGTTTCCAAAGTGCGAGACCGGCGACGGTGCGATTGACGGACTCAGGATCGTCGAGCAGCGGTTTGACCGAGCCGATTTCACCCGCGGCCGCCTTTCCAAGAATCACCATGCCGCAAAGCGCCCAATAGCGCTTCACCGGATCGCTCGCCGAGAGGGCGGCTCTCAATCTTGGAAGCTCCTTCCCATCGCGTTGGGTGGCGGCAAAGGCCAGATCGATCGCACCGGTGTAATCGAAGCGGCTGCTTTGGACATAGTCAGCGAGCGGACCACCTCCGCTCAAGGTACCGAAGAGCGGTTCCGGCACGATCCCGGTGTCCTTGGCGGCGATCATGGTCGCCTTGAGTCGCTGGCGCAGTTCGACGAGCTTGCTCTGGTGTTTGGGATCATGCGCAAGGTTGAGAATCTCCCATGGATCCGTGGTCAGGTCGTAAAGCTCCTCCGTGTCGTGATCGGATTCCCAGATCTCGCTGAAACGCCTGGGGAGCCTGCCTTCCTTCCATGCGCGTTCCCAGGCAGCCCACGACGGGACGCCAAAGGGATAAAAGCTGTAGGGTGCCGCCGGAAGGTAGGGCGTGAACCGGCGCATGTATTTCCACTGGCCGTCCGTGAGGGCGCGCCGCATGCCATAGATCTCGTCAAAACGGTCGGCGAAGAGAAACTCCATTTCGTCCTTCGCGGGTTCGCGGCGTTGCGGACCGAGAAAGGCACGCCCTTGAAGATAGGCGGGGACCTTGATGCCGCTCAGGGAAAGAAACGTGGGCAGGAAATCCACAAACGAGACCGGCTCCCCGACCCGCTGCCCGGGCCGGAAGGGGGCAAGATGCCGCCACTTCGCGGGCAGTCGCACGACGAAGGGAACACGGACACCGGTTTCCTCGAGATAGCGTTTCCCGCGCGGCGTGACGCCGCCGTGGTCGGAATTGTAGATGACGATGGTGTCGTCAGCGAGTCCTGCGCGCGCAAGTTCGTCGACCAATTCGCCGACGCGGTGATCCATCGCCGTGATCCGATCATGGTAGCGGGCAAAATCCGAACGCATCTCCGGAAGATCGGGCACATACGGCGGGAGAATGATGTCTGCGGGAGCAATTCGTTGCGGTCCCGGGCGATTCTCGAAGAGCTGACTCTCGTGGGTGAGTTCGATGTTGAACACTGCGAAGAAAGGCACTCCGGCTGGACGGTGGGAATAATGGGCCTTGTTTGAGCTTTCGTCCCACCAGGACGCGTCCTTGCCGGCGATGTTGTAATCGGTCTTGGCGTTGTTGGTGCAGTAGTAGCCGGCGTGCCGAAGGTATTCCACATAAGGACGGTAACGCGAAGGGATCGGATAGCGGCTGCGCATGTGCTGTGTGCCCTGGGTCACGGCATACATCCCGGTCAGAAGGGTCGAACGCGCGACGGCGCAGACCGGAGCGTTCGCATAGGCGTGCTCGAACAGGATTCCATCCTTCGCGAGAGCATCAATGCGAGGAGTTTGCGCCTGGGTGTTCCCGTAGCAGCCGATCCATTGGGAGGAGTTGTCTTCACTCACAATCCAAAGGAAGTTGGGCATGTCGGCTGCCGGCAGGAGGCGGCTGGAGAAAGTCAGGATGGCGACGAGTAGGAGTGCTCTTTTCATGGAAGTCGGCAGGGCGGCGGGAGGGCGCAAGGGTGAAACGCGATGGGACGGGGCGAGGCCGGGTCGAGGAGGATCCGGCGCCTTGTGGCAAAGGTGTCGAGAATACCGAACTGCGATTTTCACGGTCAATGGAAATGAAGGCATGGCGTCCGCGTGGCCGCCGGGGATTTCAGTCGCACCGCACGCCGCCTGCCGGACATCGCATTTGCCGCTTGCAGACCGCCCGTTCGCTTGCGGTCATGTGCGGTTCATCATGATCGCTCCTGAAACCTTTTCCCACATCGAGAACATCAAGAAACGTGCCGGCCACCTGTGGAGGTTTCTTTGACGTCGAACAGAAGCAACGCGAGATCGAGGCGATGGAGGCCCGGATGGGGGCTCCTGAATTCTGGGACAACAACGACCGCGCCCAGAAGCATATTGCCAAGCTGAACGGCCTGAAGCGCGCGGTACTGCCGGTTGCGGACTTCCACAAGAAGCTGGCCGACGTCGATGTCATGATCGAACTGATCGACGCGGCATCGGATGCGGAGCGGGACGCCTACGCCGCGGAGTTGAATCAGCAGGTGGCTGCGATGGTGGAAGAACTCGACGGGATAGAGGTCAGGGCATTTCTCACCGGCCAGTTTGATGGAAACAATGCCATCCTCTCAATCCAGTCCGGGGCAGGCGGGACCGAGTCCAACGACTGGGCTGACATGCTCTTTCGCATGTACACCCGCTGGGCAGAACGCCGTGGTTTCACCGTGGAGGTTCAGGACGTGCAGGCGGGCGACCAGGCGGGCATCAGCAAGGCCACGCTCCTGATCAAGGGAGAGAATGCCTACGGCTATGTGAAGGCGGAACGCGGTGTGCACCGACTCGTGCGCATCAGTCCGTTCGATTCGAATCAACGCCGGCACACGTCATTCTGCGCGGTCGACGTGATCGCGGAAATCAATGACGACATCAAGATCGATATCCCCGACGATGAATTGCGGATCGATGTCTATCGTTCGTCCGGAAAGGGAGGGCAGGGCGTCAACACCACGGATTCCGCCGTGCGCATCACCCACATCCCGACCGGTCTGGTCGTGGTTTGCCAGAACGAGCGTTCCCAGATCAAGAACAAGGCCTCGGCCATGAGCATCCTCAAGGCGCGTCTGTATGAGAAACGCCTGGACGAACAGCGCAGCGAGATGGAGAAGTTTTATGGGGAAAAGGGTGAAATCGGCTGGGGCAGCCAGATCCGCAGTTACGTCCTCCAGCCCTACCAGATGGTCAAGGACCTGCGCACCGGGGTGAGCACGAGCGACACCCAGGGTGTCCTCGACGGGGACCTCGATCGGTTCATCACCGCCTGGCTGCGTGCCGGCTGCCCGCGGCATCGGAACAAGGACATCCAGATGGACGAGTGAGGCGGGGTGCCACCCCGGTGGGAGGCATCGCCGGCCTTTCCTGCCAATCGGATTATAAAGGCGGCATGAGCACGGGGATCGATTCCCGCTGATGCCTGCGGTAAACGCGAAAATTTCCGTCGACAGTGATCACCGGGAGAGATGGGAAGCGTTCGCTCAGGCAGATCAGACACAAATCCGCCAGATCGGGCGAGCGGTCGGCGTAACGTTTCGCGAAGACCTCCAGCCGAGCTTGGCAGATGGAAAAATCCAGCTCCACCCGCAGTAGCCCGGCTCGCACCAATGCCAGCACGTTTTCCACCGATCCGGTGTGGAACACCGCCTCTGCCAGCACCGCCTCGCACGTCACCAGCGGCTTATCCACCTGGCCGGCCAGTTGCACCGCCCAAGAATGAAAGGAGTCCCGCCGGTTTAGAAACGCGACGATAAAACCCGTGTCCGCAATACCTGTCACAACCGGGAAAAACCCTTGCGCCGGGAAAGATCCTCCGCCCCGTCCACGCTCCCAGCCAGCTTCATGAAAGGCTTCTCCTGCTCTGCCTGGCGCGCTTTTTCCAACGCTTCCTTGACCAGGCTTCCTTGAGAGCGGCCGGTGGCCCGCGCCTGCTCCTCCACCCAGCGGGCCAGATCCTCGCCCAAGCGAATGCTCAGTGTGGTACTCATGTGGCAAATATGTGTGACATGCTCTTTTTTGTCAACGACGGTGGGACTGCCGGCAGGGCCGGGAAAACCGCACTTGCGGCAGGGGGCGGAAGGGCTAGGATGGGGCCATGCCAGTAAGTGCTGCCCTCTCTTCCCAGCTCGATCAGCTGACGCCATCGGAAAAGGCCGCGGTGGCCGATGCCTTATTGCGTCAACTCGACGAACAATGGCAACCGACGGACGCACAGCTGACCGAACTCCAACGGCGCGAAAGGCAGACAGACCAAAATCCCGACACCACCCTGCCGATAGGAGAAGAGCTAAAGCGCCTGCGCCGATGAAACCCTTTCGGCTGTCGGGTGACCTGCCGAACGACCTCCAGGCGGCCTACGATTATTATTTTGCCCGCAGTCCTGATTCGGCGGATCGGTTTGTCGCGGCTTATTGGAGACGAGAGATCGGGTTATCTCACAACCGCTTTTGTGCCGGGTGCGGCCTCACGGCTGGCGCTTGGCGATGGTTCGACGCTTCCCGCGATATGCACTTTTCCACAAGGAAAAGGAGCCGTTCTGGCTCCTCGCCGGTCTTGTTTCCACGGCTCGCGATTCGGACTACTCGCTGGCCCGGCTCCTGATTCGCGAAGCGATTGAAGAGCCGGAATAATCGAATCATTCCCGACGAGGGGAAGCGGTAGACGAACGCTTCGTCGTGCCCGTTCGGAGTCCGGCCTTCAGGCCGATCCGGAAGGGTTCACGCGGTGGGGACGCGAAAAAGCGAGGTATGATCCGGAGGGGAACAGAGGATAGAAGGGCAATCGACCGGGGTCAGGTAACATGAGTGTCATCTAAGGATAGAAGCCGTCCCGATAGTCGGGA
>CAZOXB010000094.1:0-14280 GCA_964583635.1 uncultured Opitutaceae bacterium
ACCAAGATATTTGACGCGCAACAAATATTCATACAAATCTCGCGATTACTTGTAAGCATTTTGCTTCCAGCCCTCTTAATCATCGGTACCGCGCACATCTTCCAAACTCATATTCCTCACTATATTGCGCTAGCCTGCTGTAGCATTCTTTCGCTTGCCACCTATAACCTGTTATCAAATGGCACAATACTTCCGCAATTCATCAAACAGAATACCGAAATCCAGCGACAGAGGGTGCATGAAATTGCGCATCAACAAGAAGATGAACTATTATTAAAGAAGAATCTTGCAGCTGCGATTGGAAATTGGGCAAATACGGCTGCACATATAATCCTTGTCGATGCGGAAGATGCCACAGATGTTCCATCCCTTGCCATCTCCCCCGACAGCCCTACTCTTCACGCATTATTGAAGATCGGCTGGGTGACTCCTCAAAGGCTACAACGAGAGCGACATTCAAATTTTTGCTCTTCAGTTGGTGATTACTTGAGAAAAAATGATCTCGCATTAGTTGTCGTCAGTAAAGGTCAACGTCCTACTTTACTTGCGCTCAGGAACCGGCCACATAATAGGCCATTCACATATCCCGAAATTCAGCAACTGCTGGAATTTGCGTCGCTGGCTGAGCTTGCGCTTATACGTGCGCGGCTCAGTGCCCAGGCCGTGCATGCGGATCGGCTCATTACAATTGGCATACTTGGCGCGAGTTTGGCTCATGAGATTCGCAATCCTCTCTTTGCGATCAAAGCCTATGCCGAGCTTCTCCCGTCACATTATGACCGCGCGGAGTTCAGGTCCGAATTTGCGCAAATGGTCAATGCCGAGGCTTCCCGGATCAATGACCTGCTTTCTGACATGATGAGCCTATCAAGGCCACGCCAGAAATGCATCTCTCCCACGAACGTTAACGCTGTCATAGAAAATACGCTTGAACTGGTCAGCCACAAGGCGCGGTGCCACGAGATTTTTATTAAGCGCAGCATCAATGCATCTGCCGTTGAAATTCCGACTGATGGATCCTTCATCAGGCAGGTATTGCTGAACCTGTGTATTAATGCCATTCAAGTCCAGAGCAGCACACCGCATCCACGCTGGATACAGGTAGCAACGACCACTAGCGAAAGGGGCTTCGAGATAACCGTTAGCGACAATGGGCCTGGCATCGCCCCCCATTTGCGACCAAATCTGTTTGGACGATTCCAGACTGCTTCACCTGGAGGTACAGGACTCGGATTGTGTATCAGCAAGGAATTGGTTTCTAATCTTGGCGGTACATTGGACGTAGATCCATCCGTTCCCGGATCGGGTGCCACATTTCGTGTAATATTGCCGATATCCCACGTGCCCGCCGGGGTGCCTGAGATACACAAGACGTAGGATCACATCTGAGCGTTTCCTGCCTGATTTTCACCAACGCCTTTGCGCCTTTTCGGGTGTAAAATGGAGGATCACAGGAAGGCGATCCAACGGGGTGAGCTCTTCTTCTATCGTAATCGATTGCTCGTCGCGGCTGGATGCTACAAATCTCGCCTTGATTGACACCGTTTCACGGGAAAAACCTTGGGGCGTTCCCGACAATGTAATTTTTCTGGGTGCCCTGCCCACCGGAATACCATTGACGACAATCATGGCGCCCGTCGGCTGTGATTCAACCAAGATGGTAAACTCACCCGCACTCCGTGCCAAGCCATCATTTTGTACGGATGCTTCTCCTCTGATCGGAGCTTCTCGTGACGAGGCCGCTTTGTCCTCAGGCGAGTGCAATGGGGTTTTCGTCGGCAGCGGAGGCTCAGCTACTGGGACCGGAATCGTAGCCTCTTCTCCCTGAACCAATGGTCGTTGCGCTGGATGCTTTGTGGCCGGAGTTGTGCAACCGGCGAACATCACAATCGCCCCCGCTCCAGCAAGAACACCCCAAGAACCGCGGCTCCCCAAGAGCCAAATCCTTATGGTTCTTGCCGTGGGACAGCTGAACCTATCCTGAACTGCATCGCTTCGGCCTGTTAGGATAATTTTCTTCAGTCGCCATTGCGGACGGAAGTTCCGTATTCCCCAAGCAAACCATTGTCGAATCATTTGCCCGGGCGTCATAATCTGACTATGCAAATCCGCTGCGCATCTTATGAGGGTCAAGGACGGGTCAATCCACGACATGCTCCCGTGAAACTCACTGCGCTCGTCGGAGTCAAATGCTGGTGCACGCGCCGTTAAACTTTCCCTCGCACCACACGGGGAATCCTGCGATTGTCGGTTCAACTCTATGGTATCCGGTCCCACTTGGTCTCAAACGCTACGTGATGAAATTGGCCAGGCCGTCATTGGCCAGGATGTGATCATCGAACGACTGCTCGTCGCGCTCCTGGCAAATGGCCATGTCTTGCTGGAGGGCATGCCGGGATTAGCCAAGACTCTGCTGGTAAAATCGTTAGGTGCATCCTTAGGCGTGAAATTTGAGCGAATCCAATTTACTCCCGACCTGTTGCCAAGCGACGTCGTAGGAACGATGATATTTTCGCCAAAAGATGGCACATTTACGGTACATCGAGGGCCAATCTTCGCCAATCTCGTTCTGGCCGACGAAATCAATCGGGCTCCAGCCAAGGTCCAAAGTGCACTGCTCGAAGGCATGCAGGAGCGGCAGGTCACGATAGGCGGTGGGACCTACCCCTTGCCCAAGCCCTTTCTGGTGATGGCGACCCAGAATCCTGTGGAACAGGAGGGCACTTATCCGCTGCCCGAAGCGCAGACGGACCGATTTCTCTTCAAGCTGCTCGTGGAGTATCCGAGCGCGGACGAGGAGGCACTCATGTTGTCCCGCTGGGGGCAGGTAACCAAGGTTCCTGAGCTCAAAGCCGTTTCGAGCAGCGAGGAGCTGCTTTCATTGCGAGCCCATGTGGATCAAATCCATATCTCGCCCGCCGTCGAGGGCTACATCCTGGCCCTCGTCCGGGGAACCCGTGCGCTCACGGTTGCGGATGACAAGGGATTCCGCCTGCTCACGTTCGGCGCCTCGCCCCGCGCGTCGTTGGCACTCTACACGGCCAGTCGTGCTCTCGCGTGGATTCGTGGCGCCGATTACGTAAGCCCGGCCGCCGTTCAGGAAATCGCGCCGGACGTCCTTCGACATCGGATCGGACTCACCTACGAGGCGGAAGCTGCCGAGCAAACCGCCGACAAGATCGTCTCCCAAGTGCTGGAGAGGACAACGGTCCCTGCCCTCTAGAGAATCGGTTGACTTCCTCCGGGCCAAGGCCCGCCTTCCCCGTGGCAGACACGCGCGCCATTTCGAACACGACCACCTCCCTGGCATTACTTCGCCAGTTGGAGTGGCGGGTGCGCCGCGCAGTCGAAAACGTCCTCAGTGGTGAGTACCGTTCCGCGCTGCGAGGCAAAGGCATGGAATTCGATCAGGTGGTTCACTACGAATTCGGCGATGATGTGCGTGACATCGATTGGAACGTCACTGCCCGTTTGGGCGAGCCCTACCGCAAGAAGTTCATTGAAGAACGCGAAGTCACTGTGCTGGTGGTGTTCGAGGACAGCCCGAGCCTGCAGTTTGGGTCGGGAGCCGTCTCCAAACGAGAGGCGCTGCTCGAACTTGTCGGGCTGGTCATGATGCTTGGCGCCGTCAACCGTGATCGGGTCGGATGCGTACACATCACTCCGCAAGGTTACGTTTTTCGAGAGCCCGTTCGCGGCCGCGGGGCAATCATGCATTCCGCGGCAACGCTGGTGGGAAGCATGCCCCCGCCCCTGGAGAGCATTGATCCGCGGGATTCCAAGGATCCGACGCTGTCCCATGCGGGCGAAATTCCCTGGAAGCTCATTTCACGGGCTGCACCCAAACATTCCGTTCTCATCTGGCTGAGCGACTTTCCACCGCGCCCTGCGCCGCCCGGTTGGACAATTTTCCGCCGACGGTATCAAACGATGGGGTTTCGCATCGACGATCCATGGGAACGTGAACTGCCCTATGGTCAACTTCTCGCGGTCTTCGATCCGACCCAAGGCCGCCTCGTGACGCTCGAAGGTTCGATGGACGAGCAGAAAGCACATGCCAAATGGCGCGCCCAGCGTGAGGCCGACTGGATGCGCCTTTATCCCGATCCACACTCCCGTCTTGTCGTGTCCACCGCGGAAAGCCGGCTGGATGCACTGGTGAAGTTCTTCCATGCGCGCATGCGCCTGCACCGATGAGGGATTTTGTATTCGCCAACCCATACTGGCTGTTCCTGGCCCTGCCTCTGTTCTGGGTGGTGTGGCTGCGTGGACGTCGTTCCGTGAGTGTTCTGATCGTTCCGTTCGCAGCCTCCTGGCACCGTCCCTCCCTTTTCAATCCTGCCCGCTGGCCAACGGTTCTGGCGATCAGCGGACTCCTGCTGCTTATCTTCGCGTTGGCGCGGCCACAGCGCATCGAGAACAAGCGGGAGGTCCACACCCAGGGCTACGACCTGATGCTGGCAATCGACTTGTCGGGATCCATGCTTTCGGAGGATTTCGAGCGCAATGGGCAGCGAATCAATCGCATCCAAGTCATCAAACCGGTGATTCAGGCTTTCATCGACAAGCGTCCATCGGATCGCATCGGCATCGTGGTGTTTTCCGGGCGAGCCTACACCTTGTCGCCCCTGACGTTCGACCACGACTGGCTGGGGCGTCAGGTCGAGCGATTGAAAACCGGCTTGATTGAGGACGGAACCGCCATTGGTGACGGCCTGGGCGTTGCGCTCACCCGGCTCGAACAGAAAAGTCGCGCAGAAGGCGGTCGACGCCTCGGCGCCTTTGTCGTGCTGCTTACCGATGGGGCAAACAACCGCGGCACCATGACGCCCGAACAGGCCGCCGAGATTGCCAAATCGCGTTCGATTCCAGTCTATACCATAGGCGCCGGCAGGGAAGGAAGCGTCCCGTACCCCGTGTTTGACCAGGCTGGCAATCGCATTGGAAGCCGGCGTGTACCCTCCGACCTCGATGAGCCCGCCTTGCGGGAAATTGCCGCCCGGACGGGTGGAAAGTACTTTCGTGCCGATGACGTTCGCACGGTGGAAGGTGCCTTTGCCGCAATCGACTCTGCCCGAAAAATCGAGTTTCAGGCGAAGAGCTATCTCATCACCACCGAGCTGTTCTGGATACCCGCGGTCGCCGGTGCCGGATTGCTTCTCGCAGCCGCCTTCCTTGCCGCACGAAGGAAGCGCGGATCCGTGCCGGCCCCACCGCCGTCAGCACCGACCCTGCCTCAAAGGTTTCCTCCCCGCATCAACCGCGGGCATCGGGAGGACGCGGTGGCATCATGAGCTTCGAGCATCCCCTTATTCTGGCGCTAATCCTCGTGCCCCTGGCACTCTACGCTTGGGAAGCTCGCCGACTTCGGCTATCCCCATCCGCACACGGTCCGAAAATACTCAGGGGAGAAACGACGCAATCTAGGATCAGCTATTCCATGACCGATGCGGCCAGTTCTCCCGCGCGGGCTCGGATTCGTCTCCATGCGGGCATCCTTCTGGTAATCGTTGCGCTCGCGCGGCCCCAATGGGGAAAAATCAGCGAGCCGGTATTTGATCAGTCACGGGAAATCATTGTGGCCGTCGATCTTTCCCGCTCCATGCTGGCGACCGACGTCAAGCCAACGCGGCTGGATCGCTCGAAACTGCTTTTCCAATCGCTGCTGGAACGGCTGGACGGGGAACGTGTGGGACTCCTCGTCTTTTCAGGCACCGCATTCCTGCAATGTCCGCTTAGTTCCGACTATGAGATTCTCAGGGAGTTTCTGCCTGAACTCGATCCGGGCTTCCTTCCTGAAGGTGGCAGCAATTACCAAGCGATGCTCGAAACGGCGGTTCGCTCGTTCACCTCGACCAGTGCTGCAGATCGATTCCTGATCGTCCTCAGCGACGGCGAGGCGACTGATGACGCCTGGGAAAGAACCGTGGACACGCTGAAAACAATGGGCATCCGGGCCATCTGCCTCGGCGTGGGAACGTCCGAGGGATCCATGGTGCCGGATTCGTCCGGTGGATTCGTAAAGGATGAGCGCGGCGCAGTCGTGCTTTCGCGACTCGAGAGCGCGACGTTACGCAGTCTCGCAGAAAGGACGCAGGGGGTGTACTCCGACGCCTCCAGCTGGGTGGATCTCGCAGCCATCCTGAAGGAAACCGTAGAGGCGGGCAAGAAGGGCGAATTCCGCGAAACCAGCCATGTCCGGCTTGCAGAACGATTTCAATGGGCTCTTGCCCCCGGCGTATTGTTTCTCATCTGGAGCTTCTTTCGTGAATTTCCGGTTCGTCCCAAACCGCGTGCCATGACTTTGGCCCGCTCCCACTCATGATACTCCCCGGTCGATTTTCCCTTCTCGCCTGTGGCGCCGCTTTCCTCGTGCACCCACTCTTCGGCGATTCCGACGCGGCGTTGGCCGAACCGCTGGTGAAAGCCATCGCCGAGATTTGTGAGAAAACAGTCCCGTCCGCGAAAGACTATGCCCGCATCGCCAATTCGACGGTGGATTTCGGGCGACGCAATCTGCAGGCGGGGCAGCGATTTCAGCGGGAGGTCATCGAATCGGGATTGGACGCGGTCGACGCCGGAGAGCGATTGGAATCCAAGGCTGCCGATTGGAACCATCTGCGTGAGGAACTGAAAAATCTCCTCAACCATGACGGGCAGGAGAAACCCCCTCCACCTGCAAAGGATCAAACACCGAATCGGGACCAGAATACGCAGGACCAACAGAGCACGGAGCCTTCCCAAGAGAAGGACAATTCTCAATCGAAGAACAACGCTGATCCCCAATCCGATAAGAGCCAGAAAAGCGGCCAACCCCAAGAGGAGAACGAAAAGAGTGCCAACAGGAATCCGTCCAGCGCACAGGGAGGATCGGAAACAGACGACCAGCCCCAGAAGTCGGATCCCAAGAATATGTCCTCGGCCTTCGGCGACATGAAGGAGCCGCCAACCCCTCCCATGCCTTCCGACACCCCACCTGAAACCACCCCCATGCAGAAAGTGGGAGGGCAATCCAGCAAGGAAGCCTTCAATCCAGGCAGCGATGATCCCCGACTGGTCATTCCGCTGCAAAAGCTCGATCGGCTGCGCGATCAGGATTCTCCCGCAAAATTATTCAGAATGATGGAAGGTTCCCCCTCATCCAATCCAGGCAAGAAAGGCAAAGACTGGTAACCATGCGCCCTTCCCGGCTCCCTTCCCGCTTTGGGTTCTCAACCAAAACCACCGCATGCGTGCTCCTAGGACTGGGGATTCTATGCTCCGGTCCCCTGCGTGCACAAACGGCCCAATGGCAGCCTGACCGCGGTTCGCTCGGCAGCGGCCAGACGTCGGAGCTGCAACTTGTATTTGAAGGTTGTACGCCCAGCAGCAATCCGCAGCCTCCCGCAGTTCCCGGCCTGACCCTCGAACTGGCAGGAACATCGCAAAACATCCAGACATTCAACGGCTCCGTCAGCCGAAGAATCATCTTTAATTTCCTGATCCGTCCTTCACAGCGCGGAACCGTACGGATTCCTGTCTTTGAAGTGCCGACGGACAAGGGCATTGTCCGGGTGGGCACGGCCGAGTTCGAGGTGGGTGAGGCAACGGTCGGGCAGTCGGGAACATCGCTTGACTCCATCGTGCAGTCGCGCCTCCAGGTTCCGAACCGAAGCGTGTGGGCCGGCGAGGTTTTTCCCATCAGCTACGTCCTCACGGTCGCACGTCGGTACGGTGCACAACTCGCCGGTCCGATCGAGTGGTCCGCCGTTCCCCTGACCGTCGAGGAATGGGGGAAAATTGAGACTTCCGAAGCGATGATTGGCGGTGAGATGCGCCTGCTGGTGACAAACCGTTCGCGTGCGGTCGCACGCTCACCCGGCACGATCACGCTTCAGCCCGCCCAGCAACTGGTCAATCTGCAAACAGGGACTTCCATGTTTGGCGTCTTCTCCCGGCCCACCATGGAACAATACACCATCACTTCGCCCCCGAGCAGCTTGATTGTGAAGCCGCTTCCTCCAAACGCCCCTGCCGGCTTCAACGGCGCCGTGGGCGACTTCGTTCTTACATCAAAGGTTGTACCCACGACTGCAACCGTGGGGGAGCCGATCACCTGGACTCTTGAACTCACGGGAACCGGAAACTGGACCGACATTTCAGGCCTGCCATCAAGGGAGGTCAGCCGCGACTTCCGCATTGTCCAGCCGCAGCCCAAACGCACCAACAAGGACAACTCCCTTTTCGAAGCCAGCTTCGCGGAGGACGTCGTGCTTATTCCGACACGTCCGGGTACTTTTTCCATCGGACCCTATCAATGGAGCTATTTTGATCCCAAGACAGGCACCTATAAATCCGTCACCAGCGAGCAGGTGAGCCTGACCATCACGGCGCCCGCCCAGATTCCGATCTCCCCCACCTCATCGACGGTAACCGAACAATCCAGCCGGGATGGGCATCACGGGAGCTCCCCGAGCGCACGCTTAGGTGTTCAGCCCCCCGTATTGCCCAGTCCTATTCCGGGTGAACCCATCCCCGGCTCCAATGCAGTCATGGCACCGATCTCCCTGCGTGCAGTCGCAGCTTGGGCGGCGCTCTCCCTGCCCGCGCTCGTGCTTTTCTGGGTCGCGCTGGCACTTCGGCGCGCCCGCCTGACAGATCCACACCGATCGGAAAGGGAGGCTCACCTCAGGCTGCGGTTGACGCTGAAGGCATTGCAGCAAACTTCCGACCCCAAGCAGCGGCGAGCCTTGCTGCGCTCCTGGCAGCGGGACACCCTCCGTCTTCTCAAGATTCCCGATGCCACGGCCTCCCCTCGCGCCTTGACGGGGGCATCGCGTCTCAAGGACAAGGAATGCCTTGCCATCTGGTTGAGCCTGTGGGCGGACGTCGACCGCTCGCTCTATTCCGCAAGCGCCTGCCATCCCGTCGGCTGGGAGGACCGTGCGCTGGCAGCAATTGATGGCTTACCCGTACCCTCCTTCTCGATCATCTCTCTTTTCACCCCCAGGAATCTCCTGCCCTTCGTTGCGTGCATCACGGCGTTGGTCGCGTTGACTCCATTGCGAGGTGCCGCGCCTCTGGATCTGTATCGGGAAGGCAGGTTCCGCGAGGCGCAGCATGCCTGGTCCGAACATATCACCCAGGAGCCAACGGACTGGATTGCCCATCACAATCTCGCACTCTCACTTGGCCAGCAGGACCGGTGGGGCGAATCCGCCGCTCATGCTTCGGCGGCATTTCTGCAGCAACCCTCCGATCCCGCCGTGCGCCGGAATTGGGCGCTCTCGCTTGATCGGGCGGGATATCGCCCGTCGGAAATATATGCCTTTCTCGCCCCCAATTTTCTGCATCGTGCCGCGCAGCGTCTCTCTCCCGCAGGCTGGGAAATCTGCCTGATCGTTGCCGGATGGAGCCTGGCCTGCGGTGCTGGATTCCTTCTCTGTTACAGCTTCGGCATCGGCAGATCATGGATCCGCCCTGCCGCGTTTGTGCTGGGCGGTCTGGCGATATTGCTCGGGGCAGCGTCCTACGCGGGGGTGCACAGTTACGGTGCCGCCGCCGATCACCGCGCGGTGATGGTATGGCGCACGGCGGTGCTTCACTCGATTCCGACGATGGCCGATACCACCCAAAAAACAACCCCTCTTCCCGCCGGTACCATTGCCATCGTCGAAAAGAGCTTTCTCAAGTGGCACCGGCTCCGGTTCTCCAACGGACAAACCGGATGGGTGCCCTCGTCCGATACCATCGCACTCTGGAATCTAAAGTAGCCGCGGTCGCAGCTCTATCGCCACAACTCGTCCGCGACAAATGGCCGGGATGAATCCAAGTGACGCCAGACATCGCTGACGGTTTCGGCCACGGAAAAGAGTTCATTCGCTCCCCGCGACTTGAATCGTTCCCGCACCATCCTTTCGAAAAAGCGCAGAAGATCGTCATAGTATCCATCCTGATTCACGAGAACCACCGGCTTGGGCAATTGATTGAGATACCGCAAAGTCATGATCTCGGCCAGTTCCTCCAAGGTTCCTATTCCTCCGGGCAGCGTGATGAATCCCGCCGCCCGCTCCTCCATGATTTGTTTGCGTTGCCGCATGGTCGTGACAGTCACGAGCTCATTGGCCTCGGTGTAGGCGAGCTCGCGGGACTTCATGAACTCCGGAATGACTCCCACCACATGTCCGCCAGACTCCTTGACCGCCCGCGCCAGCGTTCCCATCAGCCCCCGATGTCCTCCTCCATAGACGAGACCCCACCCTCGCGCCACCATGCCGCGGCCCAGTGCATCGGCCGCTTCATGATATTTGCTATCGAGCAATTCGCTGGAGGAACAATAGACACAAAGCAGGTTTGGCATGATCGACGGGAAATCGACTAGCAGCCCGGCCCCGCAAATCAAGGCGCAGTCCACAACCCGTTTGTAAGTGAAGCGAACCCCAGATCCCTTCCCTCCCGGATCCGCTCCCCTCAATTCGGGACGGTATTGCGGGCGACTGGCCCCTTCCCCCACAGGTTACCTGCATGTCGGTCATGTTCAGACGTTTCATATTGCGTGGCAACGCGCCCGCACCGCGAATGGAACCTTGCTGCTGCGCAATGACGATCTGGACGTATCACGTTGCCGTCCGCAGTTTGTTGACGCGTTCATCGAGGATCTCACCTGGTTGGGTCTTTCCTGGGATGGTCCCATCATCACACAAAGCAGCCGCATACCCCGCTACCGCCGGATCCTCGAAACACTTCACGCCCATCGCATGATCTTCCCGTGCCATCATTCGCGGCGGGATGTCGCCGAGGCATCCAGCGCACCTCATGAGGGCAACGAATCACCACAATTTGACGAACCCGTGTATCCAGTCGCGTTTCGACCACCTGTCGATGCTCCGCTTCCCCCTCTCGCCGACCCGATCACAGAGAACTGGCGCTTTCGCGTTCCGGAAGGCACGCGGCTTGAATTCTGCGACGAAAACCTTGGTCTCCAGAGTTGTACGGCCGGGATCGACTTCGGCGATTTTCTCGTGTGGCGAAAGGACGGGATTCCCAGCTATCAGCTGGCGACGACGACGGATGAAATCGACTTCGGCATCACCGAGGTGGTGCGCGGCGCCGACCTCATCAAATCGACCTTCCGCCAGCTCCTGCTCTATCAGGCTTTGCAACGGCCCGCGCCCGCGTTTTTCCATTGTCCCATCGTGAAGGACTCCGCCGGAGTCCGGCTCGCCAAACGTCATGATGCCTTGAGCGTACGCGCCCTGCGTGAGGCCGGCCATTCGCCCCGCGAGGTGCTCGCGTG
Source organism: uncultured Opitutaceae bacterium (assembly GCA_964583635.1). GTDB lineage: Bacteria > Verrucomicrobiota > Verrucomicrobiia > Opitutales > Opitutaceae > UBA6669. The sequence goes on from CAZOXB010000094.1 coordinate 11,276, forward strand.
GACCGCGGGATCCGATGTCTAGCGCCCTTTCCTCCTCCCGTCTCCCATGACCGTCCACATCGGCATCCTGAACATATCCGACCGCGCCAGCGCAGGGGTCTATGAAGACACGCCCGGCCAGGCTTGCGTGTCGTTGCTCCGCGAGTGGATCTCGACGCCCTTTGAGATAGACTACCGCATCATTCCTGACGAAAAGGAGGTGATCGAAGGCGAATTGAAGCGGCTTTCGGATGAGGTGCGCTGCGCCCTGGTTGTCACCACCGGGGGCACCGGACCCGCCGAACGCGATGTCACGCCCGAGGCGACGACTGCGGTCTGCGACAAACTGCTGCCGGGATTTGGAGAACTGATGCGTTCCGCTTCACTTCGCCACGTCCCCACAGCCATCCTCTCCCGGCAAACGGCGGGAATCCGCAAGACGACTCTCATCGTGAACCTGCCCGGGCGCCCGAAAGCCATACGGGAAAATCTTGAAGCCGTCTTCCCCGCGATCCCTTACTGCATCGACCTGTTGGGCGGGCCGAGGATCGAAACGCACGGTCAGGTGATGAGGATCTTCCGTCCGCCCGCATGACACGGCTGGCGCGGTCGTAGGGTCCCGCCAGAATACCGGAGACTCAAAGTTCCGTATACTTGTCAGCACGCCCGCGGGCCTTCTCCACCGGATACTTGGCTGCGTTGGCCTGCATCTTCCTTTGCACCGCCTGGGTCACATCGATGCCCGCGATGTTGGCGAACTCCAGGGCATAGATGATGACGTCCGCCAACTCCTCCTCGATCTTCCCCCGCTTGATGGAGCTGCGGGCGATCTCGCGCGAGGCTTCGGGTGTGGACCACAGGAAATGCTCCATGAGCTCACCGGCCTCGGCGGCCAATGCCATGCTCAGGTTTTTCGGAGCGTGAAACTGTTCCCAATCGCGTTCCCGTGCAAAGGCGAGCACACGTTCCTTCAACTGGGCAAGAGTCACTTCGGCATCGGATGGCAGGGACATGGTGCTTCCACCCTAGAGGCAAAAGCGATTGCACGGCAATGCGGTTCGGGCTGCCGCCCCTGCATGCGACGGTTCTCCCTCCCCGGCCGCATCCCATCCGTGGCTCACGCCATGGGCGGCAGCACTCACGAGCAAAAATTTTTCCTTGGCGTCGCGCCTGCTCCCTGCATGATAACGCGCATTCCTCATTCATGAGCCTGGCTCAACAGCACCTCCACAGCATGGCCGACGCTTCGTTTACGAAGGTTCGCGCCCAGCAATGCTGTGCCCACGTGCGCCAAGGTTCCGCGAATTGGAATAAATCCAAACACCGGACGGGCTCTCAGGCTTAATCTCCGTTTAACGGACATTCAATCGCCTGACTCAAGGAGCCCCCGGTCTCAAAAGGACCCGAGGAACCTTCCCTCATTTTCCCATGCATACGATCCTCCACACTCGCTATTCCGACCGCAGCCACGGCAGCCTATTCCGGAACGTGGACGGCCAGAAATCCTTTCGCAGCCCCCATTACGAATGTGTCGAGAACGACCAGGAGGTTGAGATCCTCGTCTTCGTGCCGGGAATCGACGTGGACGGCGTGGAGATCGCCTCCTACGGTCCCGACCTCGTCGTCACCGCGCGCAAACCCCATTTTGTCCGGGTCAACTTCCAGTCACTCCATCTGGAAGGCGCGCAGTGCGACTACCGCCTCGTGCTGCGTCTCGGCCATTCCCTGAACTTCGCAGGCATCCTGGCCGAAATCAGGGACGGCATTCTCACCGTGCGCGTGCCCAAGAAGGAAGCGCGTGCAACCGAACTGGCGTCGCATCCACTGAGTCAGGTCGCATGATCGTTTTTCGCCGCAACGCGGCGCCGCAGGACCAAACCGGCCAAGCCGCTTGGATCTGTGCGCGCCGCGCATTGCGGCAACAGATTTTCTGGCACAAAAAAAATTTCCTGTTGTCGTTCAACTTACCCGGACTTGCGTCGATAAGAAAGCAAGCCCCCACCCAACCGCCATGCCCCTTCCATTCCAGCCATATCCCCTGCCGCCTCCGCGACCCAGTGGCTCGGTGTTGGTGGTGCCGCACTACGATGTACAATGGGTTCGCCCCATTTTTCGCGCACCGTCCCTGCCGACGCCCTCGCAGTTCTACACCGAGGTGCCGTTCACCGCGACACGCATGATGCGTGATCCGCAGCGGACCACCACGATGAGATAGCCCTCTGTCTCCGCCCTGTCGCGGAGACCGGCCATTTCCGTCGCGTCGGCCGTTGCTGCCAATCGCAACGCGGCACGTGAAACCTTCAGAGGTGCGGAATCACCTCTCCGGCACAATCCATGACAGGCCACCCTGTGCACCCGGTGCCTGTGCCAGGACACTCGCAAGCCAGGCCAGAACTGGGGTTATTTCCCCATCCAATTTCCAGGGTGGATTAACTACCAGCATCCCACAGCCGCGCATTTTCAGGCCAGACTTCTCGCCGGCTATGCAAACGTCGGCGGCCCATGTCGGCGGTGCGTCCAAGTGCCGAACCTCCTGGCGGAACAGATCGAGCTTGGCGCGCTCGGTAATCGGGTACCAGACGGCGATGGTCGTGGCGGGCATCCGACGCAGGATTTCCTCCATGGCCTGTAGAAGCGACTCCCATTCCGTTGACGCTTCAAAGGGTGGATCGATGAGCACCAACGCCCGTTTCTCAGGCGGCGGCAGAAAGGCCCGGATGGACGCGTATCCATCTTGTTGAAACACCGCAACCCGCGGTTCAGACCGAAACTCCCTCGCCAGCACCTCGTGCTCGACCTGATTGAGTTCACACAAGACCAGCCGGTCCTGCGGTCGCGTCCATGACCGTGCGAGCCACGGCGATCCAGGATAGAAGCGCAGACTTCCGCTCAGATTGCCGCAGCGCCGGTCAAAATCCGTCACGGCGCTCAGGTACGCCTGCACAGGGGGCGGGCTCTGCGCGGCGGCCAGAAGCAGCCGTCCGATGCCTTGGGGAGACTCCGGTTTCCTGGGCAGAGTCCGTCCC
>CAZOXB010000095.1:0-14262 GCA_964583635.1 uncultured Opitutaceae bacterium
CGAAACGGGCGTTGATTCGCAACTGCCAGCCTCAGTCCGCGGGCCGAATGAGAACAGGTTCGGAGCGTCCGGGGCAAGCGCCTGGGTGAGATCGTGCGGACTGATGCCGAGAGCCTGTGCTGCGTCGACGGCGCCCGGCATGATCCGGATCACGCGATTCAGGTGTTCGCGCTGGGCTTGTGCGAGCGCCTCGGTGAGCGTCTCCAGGCGGACCTTCTGAAAGCGCTCCGGGAGCTGCGCGAGGGTCACCCGTGGCGAACGCATGCGCGAGGCGGTCCAGGTCGCGACGGTGCGCAGTTCTTCCATGTTGGCGGGCCACCGATAGCCGCGCAAGGCGGTCGAGGCCGCCGTTTCGATGTGCAGGTCCATCGAAGCGAAGGGAAATTCGGGCGTGGCGCGGATGGCTTCCATGAAGAGCGAATCGATGTGCTCCGTCATGTCGACCAGCGATGGCACGGGGATGGCGGCGGTGGAGAACCGAAAGTAGAGGGATTCGTCGATCAGGCCTTCGTCGAGCAGCAGGTCAGGATCGCGGCGCAGCGAAATGATGAGGCGGGTGGGCGGCGCGCCGCGCAGCAGGGACGACAGGCGGGCCTGATCAGAGGGTGGCAATGCGTCGAGATTCTGGAGCACCAGGGTGCCTCCGCGAACAGTGGCCAGGGAGGTGCCGGGATCCTCTTCGCGGGTACCGAAGAGAGCCGTGCGGACGTCGGTTGCCGCGTCGGCCGCGTCGATGATGAGCCAGGGTTCCTGCGGTTGCGGGGACGAGTCCCGCCAGAGTTGCAGGACCTCGCCGGTGATGAGCCCCGGCTCGGTGACGATAAGCGCGTTGCCGGGTTGCCGCATTGCACGAACGAGCCGGGCGCGAACCGGCGCGAAGACCTTGCCTGGGAGCGAGTGGAGGAGTGCTTGGGCAAGCCTGTCACCGGGGTCGGCGGAAGACGATGCCCCCGGAACCGGTGCCGCCTGCGCGATGCCGGCCTGGAATTGCAGCGCGTCCGTCGCCCGCGCGAGCAGGCGCCGGATTTCCTCAATGCGAAACGGCTTGTGCAGCAGATCGAATGGCTTGTGCGGCTGGCGCTCGACCCGTGCATGCAGGTCCTCACAGGCCGACGCCAGGACAACCAGAAGCCGGGGAAACTCCGTGCGGGCCACCGCCAGAAAATCGAAGCCGTCCATCGGCACCATCTGGACGTCGGAGATGACCAGGTCGCAGGGTGCCGCCCGCAGTTGTTTCAGACCTTCGGCGCCGTCGAGGGCATGCGCCACGGAATGACCCGCAGTGGTGAGCAGCATGCCCAGCAGTTGGGCGGTGGCGCGTTCGTCTTCGAGGATCAGGATGCGCATGACTTCGTCAGCCGGCGATGCGTTTCGCGAACGCATCGATCAGGTCGCGGGTGCTGCCCTGCAGCGATCGCATGTCGGTGCTTGGACGGCCGAAGGTGAAATGGTAGCGCGCAGCGCGCAGCGACCCGGCCCGCAGCCAGGAGCTTTCGCCCCGCGGCGTGTCGGAGGATTGCGCGTCGATCAGCGAGCCCTTGAGAAAGAAGAGCATCACCATGACCCCTCCCGGTGCCTCGAGCCTGAGGTCACCCGATTTGCCGCTCAGATGAAGCGATCGCGCAAGCTCGGCGAGCACCGCGGGTGTGCAAGGACCGGACTGACCGGGCGCCTTCGCCTCTTCAACGGCCGGAACGCCTTGGGAGAGGGCGGTGGCCCGCTGGACGGCACGCCTGGCTTCGGTCGGCCAGCCGGCATCTGCGTAACCGGCGGCCAGCTTCAGGTAGCCTTTGGCATCGGGAGCGGCGGTCAGCTTGCGTTCAACTTCACTCAGCTCCCAGAGGAGGTCGACGGAGGGCGAGGTGGTTTCCATGAACAGCACACATTCCGACGCGAACAGGGATGTCCGGTGAGGGTGTGTGATGTGTGATCGGCGTTGTTCCGCGACGCTTTAGAGCCGATTGCTGGGGATGTCACCAGCACGGAGGCGTGGTCGGATGAAGTTCCCTGCCGACGCGCACGGTGAAATCCCTACGATGCGGGCGAATTTCCCCACGCGTTCTAGGGGGGAGCATTCACCGGGATTGCAACTGCATCGTATGATAATCTGGAGGGTAAATTTTTGCCACTTCCGGTCGATGACTTGAGCATGAACTCGGTCTCATCCCTCAACACGGTTCCGCTCCTTCCGGCGGACATTGCTTCGTCGTACGAAGCAGCCGTGGCCAGGAAAATCCAGGACCTGCTCACGTTGGAAGGTCAGGCGGCCCTCAAGTTAATCAACGAAGTTCAGATTGCGTCCGACGAACAGCCTGCCCTCCTGAACGAAAAGGCATAGGGCGTCGGTCGGCGATCTCATGGTCGCGATCCCGAGGGTTCGCGACGGGATTCTGCGCGTCTCCGGGCTGGACGAAGGCAGGGATGAGAAACGGGTTGATTTCACGCCGTTACCTACCTCGGCGGGACGTAACCGAATAGGTTACATCCCTTCCGGGAAAGTCCGCAAAAAGCCGTTCCATCTGATGAGGTAATATTAAATCGCCTGCGGTGGTGCGCCGAGTAGAAGGGCGGTGAACAAGAATGTCATTGCCTGGCTGTCCGCGGGAGCCGCGTTGTTTCTCGGCTCCGCCTGCCTCCAGTTTTACCTGACGCAGCAGCGTCCGGATCCTGCGGCCGCAGTCGAGGGCGTCCGCCAGGTCCCGATGGGTGAGTTCATGGATCTCGTCAGGCGTGGGGAGATCATCGCGGGGAAAATTGGATACATGTCGGGAGCGCAGGGGCTCGCGGAGGTGCGGGCCGGCGTGATCGGCGCACCACTCATCGGGGCTGACGGGAAGCCGGAGCCGGCAGCGGTGCGCAGCGCGGGGCGACTGACGGATGCCGACCTCATGTTGCTGCGGGAGCATCGCTTCCTCGAAGGCGACGCGGCGGTTCTCCGCCCGCGGGAGGCAGGGAAACCGATGCACGATTTCCTGATCCCGGTGGTTGAAACGATCACCCAGATCCTGGGCATCGCTCTGGTGTTCGGCGTGGCTGCCCTGGTGCTGGCGCGGGTGATGGGGCGCAACAATGCATTTTCGTCCCGTGCCTTCCAGCCGGTGAATTCGAATGTTCGTTTCGCCTCGGTGGCGGGTTGCAACGAGGCGAAGGAGGAAGTTTCGGAGATCGTGGAATTCCTCAGGGCGCCGGAACGGTTTCGTGCCACCGGCGGCCGCATGCCGAAGGGTGTCCTGCTGGTGGGGCCTCCCGGAACGGGCAAGACCATGCTGGCCAAGGCAGTGGCGGGAGAGGCCAGGGCCAGGTTCTACAGCCTTTCCGGTTCCGATTTTGTCGAACTTTATGTCGGAGTCGGGGCATCGCGTGTGCGTTCGCTTTTCAAGGAAGCCCGGCGGCATGCCCCCAGCATCATCTTCATAGACGAAATCGACGCGGTCGGCCGCCAGCGTGCCACGGGAGCGGTCGGCAACCAGGAGCACGAACAGACGCTCAATGCGCTGCTTGTCGAGATGGACGGCTTCTCATCCAGCGAGGCGGTGATGGTGTTCGGCGCCACCAACCGGGCCGACATCATCGACAAGGCCCTGCTGCGTCCCGGGCGTTTCGACCGGCAGGTGTTTGTGGGGCTGCCCGATCTGAGGGGACGGGAGGACATCCTGAAAGTTCACGCCGGATCCGTGAGGCTCGATGCCGGCGTCGACCTGGCGGACGTGGCCAGGGCAACCTCCGGGTTCTCGGGCGCCGATCTCGCAAACCTGATCAACGAGGGCGCACTCCATGCCGGGCGCCGCGGGCGTGCGACCGTCCTGCGATCCGATCTGGAGGAGGCTCGCGACAAGATTTCCTGGGGACGTGAAAACGGCCGGGTGATGTCGCCGGAAGACCGCCGCATCATCGCCCATCACGAGGCCGGTCATGCGCTCATGCAGGTGTTGTCGGGCGACACCAGCGTACGGTTGCACAAGGTGACGATCATCCCGCGCGGGCAATCGCTGGGGAGCACCCATTTCTCGCCCGAGCGCGACATGCTGAATTTCTCGCGGACGCAGATCATCGCCCGCATCTGCTGCCTGATGGCCGGACGTGTGGCCGAGGAAATCGCACTCGGCTGCGTCACGAGCGGAGCGTCTGCCGACATCCAGCAGGCGTCGTCGCTGGCACGCCAGATGGTTTTTGAATGGGGCATGTCGCCGATGGGCTTTCTGGCGCTGAGCAGGACGGACGGTGTGGAACCGCTGGCCAGTGCGCAGACGGTGTATGAGGCGGAGCAATACGTGAGGGCGCTCCTGGCGGAACAATACGCACACACGACGCAGCAACTGAAGGCGCACCGCGGTGCCCTGGACGCGATCGCCCAGGCTTTGATCGAGCGCGAAACCATTTCCGGAGACGAGGTGCGGGTGATGATCCCGGCTGTGGAAGCAGCTTGAGCGGGGAGGGTCCGGCTTCAGGCCGTTTCGGAAAAACGCGGAGGCGCGAGGACGCGAAGAAGACACGGAGGCGGGAGCTGAACATCAGTGATCAAGAACAAGATTCTCCTTGGTAATGCGGCTTCACGATCTACTCCACTACGATCTGCTTCGGTTGCGGCGGAGCGTCGTTAGGCATTCTGTGGCTCAAATTCCGGAGTATTTAACCGCAGATTCCACAGATGAATACCGGATTTCCAATCCCTCGACCCTGCCTTGTACCTGCCTTCTATCCGGTTCGTATCTGTGTCATCTCTGGTTAAAATTTCCGGAAATGACCAGCCAGCAGAGCGCCGGGCTGGCCAGATTCTCCGCCGCCGGTTTAGGGGGTCACTTCATAGAGCTCCACCAGCACCTCGCCGGCACCTCCGTCTGCGCTTTTCACCTGCACCGTGTAGCTGCCCGGTTGGAGGGTGATCTGGATGGCCGCATCCTTGCTGTCGGCAGGGAGAGAAAACGCACCGACGGAACTGAAGGTGTCGGCGAGCGAAGGAGACCAGTCGTTGTTTTCCGCGACCAAGGTGGAACCGTGGTAGACCTCGAGTTTGGGGTCGACGAGCGGATCTGTCACGGTGAACGGGACAAGTCCGGGGCCCACGCCGCGGATCAGGACGGTTTTGGGAGCGTCACCTGCGATGACAAAACCGGCGATGAGGGTGTCGCGACCTGCGCCCACACGGTTGCGAGCGGAGATATTGGTGAGGCGGGCAGAGCCGGGGGCGGGCAGGGCATAGGCTTCGACCAGCACGTCCCCGCCGGTGGGACCGGTTACATGGATGCTGCGGCTTCCGCTGGTGGTGTGGATCATGGCTGCATCCAGACTGGCGGGCGACAGGGGAAAGGCGCCCACCGACGCGAAGCTTTGCGCCAGGGCGGTTGATCCTCCCCAGTTGTCGTTGGACTGGATTGGTGTGGATCCTGAGAAGAGCGTCATGGCCGGATCCGGCATTGTGCCGCTGGGGACATATGGCGCCAAACCGGGCCCCACGGCACGGATGAGCGTATCGCGAGAGCCGTCGGCTACAGCCAAGCCCACAATGACAATCTGGTTGGCCGCCAGGGTGGTGCGAACCGAGAGGTTCGTGATCTGACTCGAGGGGGCCGGCGTCACGGTCAGTGCGGCGGTCGCACTTATCACGCTGCCGACTGAATTGCTGACGGTGACGGAGTAGTCGCCGGCATCTGATATTTGTGCGGCTGGCAATGTGAACTGTGTCGACGTGGCGCCCGGGATCACCACGCCCTGCCTGCGCCATTGATAGCTGAGTGGACCCGTGCCTGAAGCCACGAGGGAGAATGTCACCGGCTGACCCGCCTGAACCGAATGGCTGGACGGCTGGGTGACGATCGTCGGTGCCACCGGCGCGGGGTTCACCGTCACGGCAATGGGAATTCCCTGCAGCGTGCCCGCGGGGTCTCCCACGACGATCCAATAGCTGCCCGCATCGGCCAAGGCCGTGTTGGTGAGTGTGAGGGTCGGCGCGGTCGCTCCAGGAATGATGATCCCATTCCCGCCCTGGGTTGCCCGGTACCACTGGTAGGTGATGGATAGGGAGCTGGTGGCGGTCACCGACAGCGTAACCGTTTGTCCCTCGATCACGGTCTGGTCAGGCGACTGGGCGCTGATCGCGAGGTTGGAGACCGGACGCGTCACGGTGAGGGTGGCCGGATTGCTGGTCACGGAGCCGAGGCTGTTGGTGACCGTGACGCGATACGCCGCGTTGTTCGTGAGTTGGGCACTTGCCAGGGTAAACGTCGGCGAGGTTGCTCCAGGGATGGGAAACGAGTTCTCAAACCATTGATAGCTGAGGGGCGCGGTGCCGCTCGCCACCACTGAGAAAGAAACGGACTGGCCGATCGTTGCGTTTTGGCTGACGGGGTGTGTGGTGATGGACGGCGCCGTTGTGGCCGGAGTCACGGTGAGGGTGGCGGTTCTGCTGGTGACGTTGCCGACTCCATTTGTGACCACGACGGCGTATGCGCCCGCGGAAGACGCCGAGACCTTGGCGAGGGTGAGCGTCGCGTCCGTAGCTCCGGAGATTGGCGTACCGTTGAATTGCCACTGGTACAGCAGGGGGGCGGTACCGCCGGCAGCCACGGTGAAGGACATAGCCTGTCCTTCGATCACGGTCTGGCTGGTCGGCTGCTGGGTGATGACAGGTGCGGACAGCACCACCGCGGACAAGCGTAGGGCGATCGATCCGGACCCGCCTGCATAGCCATCCACCGCGATGCGATAGCTGGTGCCGGCGATTGCCATGAAGGTGAGTGAACTCGTGCCTGTTCCCGTCGCATCCTCATCGTTCTGTGCAACCAGGGTGAGCGCATTGATGGCGCTCCCCGTGTACACGGCCAGAAGCGTGTCGATGCGGCTTCCCGCGGTGCTCAAGGTCACGCGGGCATCGGCCGGTGCCGTCCATTGCCACCAAATCGAGCATCCGCCGACGTAGCCCGCGTGGTTGGGTTCGCCCGGCTCCTTGATGGCGCCGGTGTTGTTGGCGGAAGTCTGAATGTTGGTGCCGCTGAGCGTCAGCGGAGAACTGAACCTGTCATTTTGGGGCGGTGTGAGATAGTCGAGTGACAGAGTCAGTTTCCCCTCGGCGCCGGCGTATCCTTCCACGGCGATCCAGTAGCTGACGTTCGCCGTCGCTGTGAAACTGGTCGCGCTCGTTGCCGTGAGGAAATTCTCATTGTCGTTGGCCGCGATGCCCACCAGCAGATTCGAGGAGTTGGGCGTATAAACTGCGATGATGGTGTCGAACTGGCTGCCTTCGGTGGAAATCCGCACGCGCCCCGTTTGCGGCGCCTGCCATCGATACCAGACCGAACTGCCTCCCGGAACTGCCGCGTGATTGGGTTCGCCGGATTCCTTCGAGGCGCCGACATTGGTGCCGGTCACACGTGGACTGATTCCCAAGATGCGTTGGGCGCTGGCCAGATTGTCGTTCGCCGGGGGAACGACGAGTCGGAGATTCAACACGGCGACGCCCGCGGTGTTGTTGGCGCCCTCCACGGCGATCATGTAGGTCACGCCCGCCCGGACGGCCAGGGACAGGGCACTGTTGGTCGCATTGCCACCGTTGTCATTGGAACCCACCAAGGTAAGCGCCGCCAGGGAACCGCCGGTATAGACGGCCAATGTGGTGTCAAACTGGCTGCCGTTCGTGTTGACCATAAGCCGCCCGGCAAAGGGTGCTGTCCATGACCACCAGATTGAGCGCCCTGAAATCTGGTTGAGGTGCCTGGGCTCACCACTTTGCCGGTTGGCCGTCACGTTGGATCCGACCGATTGCGCACTCGAGCCTGTCAGGACGGTGGCGTTTTCAAAATTGTCGTTGGGCGCGATCAGCGGAACAGTGGCCAGATTCAGAACTGCGTCACCGCTGTCGTCCAGATAGCCATCGACGGCGATGAAATAGGTCGTGCCCGCGGTCGCATTGAAGGTGAGAGAGCTTGCACCGTCGCCGCCCGCCTCGTCATCAGCCGCGATGGTCGTCAATGCGGTCAGGCCTGCGCCCTGGTATATGGCGAGCAGCGTGTCAAAGGTGCTGCCGATCGTGTTGACTGCAACGGTACCTGTCGCGGGGGCGACCCATTTCCACCAGATGGATCGTTTGCCGGGCATGCCGGCGTGGTTGGGCTCACCGATTTCACGGCTGGCGCTGACGGTATTGCCGGTTGCCCGCAGCGTGCTTCCGGCTATTGCAAGGGCGCCGAGAAACGAATCGTTGGCGGGTGGAGGAGGTGTGCCGGTGCCGGAAATCGACCGTGTGGTGGCACCTTCCGTGGCATCGGAACTGATGCTGAGGGTCCCGGCATGGCTTCCGACGGTCGTCGGCGTGAAGGTGACGGTGAAGTTCCGGAAGGATCCAGGCAGGACCTCCCCCTCGACACTGCCGCTGAAGCCCGGAGGCAGGTTGATGCCCGTGAGTGTGAGTGGAGAGTTGCCGGTGTTGGCGACCATCAAGGTCTTCGAGAGTGAACTGCCGAGGGCAACCGGACCGAAGGCCAGGTCTCCGCCGAGTGTGATGATGCGCGTCAGCGTGTTGCTGACGGTGACGGTGTCGACCCAGCCCGCGTCGTCGCCCACGGCTTTGGTGACATCCTTCGCGTAGGTCCAACGCAGTGTATGCGAGCCTGGGCCGACGCTGATGCTGTGCGGCGCCCACTCGCGGAAGCCTGAGATGGCGGCTTTCAGCGTGCCGTTGTCGAATAGGCGGAGGTAATCGTAACCCTCCTCGCAATCGACCCGCCAGAGGAAGGTGACCACGGCGGGTCCGGTGACGGTTGTCTCAATCCAGGACGACTGGTTGTTGCCGATCGGGCCGCTGCGGGCTGAATCGACATGGTCATGGGTGATTGTGGCCTGCCCGCTCCAAGGCAGGTTGCCTCCGGTGGTCCAGGTCAGGCCGGAGGTATCGAGCGCGAGATCCAACGCCAGGTCATTGGGTGAAATGGAAATGACCATGGGCGATTCTCCTGTGCCGGCCTGGTTGATGGCACCCAGCGTCACGTTGGCGACCTGAGCCCGGGCGGGGATTCCGGAGATCACGCCGGTTGCGGTGGCCAGACTCAACCCGGCGGGCAGGGAACCGGAGAGGATCGAGTAGTGGGTGGGTGAGTTCGTGGCCGTGATCTGGTAGGAGAAGGGCTGTCCCACCGTGCCGGAGAGTGCCGCCGGACTGGTGATGATCGGAGGCAACGGCTCGGTCACCACGATGGCGTCAACCCAGGCGGCATCCTCCCCTTCGGAGACATTGCCGTCCTTTGCGTATCGCCATTCCAAGGTATGGGAACCGGCGGGCAGATTGGCAGTGCGGGTTTCCCAATCGATCTGACCACTGCGGCTGGCAAGCGCCATATTGTCGACCAGAAACTGGACAAAGTCGTATCCGGATTCTGAATTCACCTTCCATTTGAACGAGACATTGGCCGGGCCCGCCACCGTGGTGAGCAGCCTGCTGGACTCACCGTGGGCAATGGCGCCGCTTTGCGCGGCGCCATTGCCATCGCTGGACACAGCGGTTTGTGCGAACCAAGCCTTGTTGCCCGCGTGGGTCCAGGTGAGCGCGGCATTGTCGAGCGCCTCGGAGAGCGTGATGGCCGATGAGATGGTGAAAGTCAGCAGACGCGTACCCGTGCCGATGGCGTTGCCGGCGCCGAAGGTGATGGACGAGGTGCCGGCGGCAGCGGGTGTTCCGGAGACGAGCCCGGTGAGCGGGTTCAGCGTCAAACCCGCTGGCATCTCGCCCGAGAGGATGCTGAATGTGGTGGGCGTATTGGCTGCGATCAGCTGGAAGTTGAAGGGCTGTCCGACCACGCCACTGGCTGTGCCGAGCGAGGTGAAAACGGGCGCTTGGGACGGACCGGGAACCGAGCCTGTGATTGTATAGGCGCCGATGCTGCCATAGGACGAATAGCCCAGCCCGAGGACGTCGCCGCGGCCGGTGCCCTGCACCCGCAGGTGGTAGGTGCCGGCAGGCACGCTGACGTTGATTGAGGCGGAGAGTTCGGTGTCTGGGTTGGAGCTTGCCAGCACGGTGCCGGCCACGTCCTGAAGCTCGATCGCCAGGTCGAGATTGGGCGAGGTGGCGAAGGGGGTGGCGTTGAGGACGATTCGCCCGGCGGCAATGTTCAACGCGAAGAAATCGATGTCGTTTGTCTGGGAAATCACGCCGGTCTGTTCGACCATTCCGTTGGCCGAGGAGAGATTTGCCGCCGAGAGCCGGGTGCCTCCGGCTTCATCGCCGATGTAGCCGAAACCGTTCTGCGAACCCGATATGATGGCGATGTCATCCTCGAACTGGTTTGCGTTGGCATACTCTCCCTTGCTCCATTGTGTCAGTTCCTTGTAGTAGGCGCCGCCCATGATCGGAGCCCAGCCGACAGCCCCGGTGCCGTGTCCCTCGTAATAGTCTTCAACCGGCGAGGTTCGTCCGTCGTGCTGCAGACCAAGGGTATGGCCGACCTCATGGGAAATGGCTTCTGCGACGCCCTTGACCGAGGAATTGAATACCCAGCATGGAATGGTCGCGGAAAGACCCGCGGTGCCCGCGCGGGAAAAGCTGTGCAGTCGGGCGACGCCGCCCGCACCGGGCGACGCGGTGTCGGTCGGGGTTATGATGCAGCGGGTGCGACGCGTGACAGGAGCAGAGGCGTAGCGGGTTGGATCGGTCGTGATGTCGAGGTTGAAGGGCCGGAAGTCCTCGCGGACGCGATTCCAGACTTCAGTCATCTCCGCTGCCGTGAGCTGCGAGGGCTGGGCGTTGATGGTGGCGCCACCGTTCCAGGAGGAGTCGGTTACGACTGCTCCGTCGAAATCCAGGTACACGACAGCCACCGCGGACGGACGACTGCTGAGATTTGGGGGAACATCGGCAATCTGCGAGAATTCGTCGGGATTTGTCGGGCGGGATTCGAACCTGGGGCGCCCCAGTGGCGCACACAGCAGATCAGAATCGGGTTTTTCAACCAGCCATGTCCTGCCATCGCGCTCCGTAACGAGGTCAAGGGCGACACCCGTCGCCTCGAGGATCACGTTCCCGGCTGCCGTCTTGCCATTGTGTGCAAGCAGAAAAGTGCCTGCCATATTGCCGGCCAGACGACCGGCAACCCGCACGGTGCCATCCGCTTCGCGTTCGACCAACTGTACGTGGCCAACCGTTGTTTCGCCGCCCAGCATCGGGATCCGCACGCCGTCATTTTCGTGGATTCGAGAAAGGGTGGCCAGCGTGGCAGGGCTGATGGATGCAGATCGTCCCTTGAGGGCATCGCCGCGCAGTCGCGCAATCTGCCGTGCCGCAGCAGTCCCGGCCAGCGACGTGCCCTCGGCTGGCGATGTCAGGGCCCATGCTTGAGCAACGATAGGCAAACGAGGACCGGTCGCGTTCCGGGCCGTGGATGCCTCGCGCCTTGGCGGGCCCGATGGGTGTGCGGCAATCTGCCCGGTACTCGTCTCCCGGATCGCTGTCGTCCCTGACGATGGATCATTGGTTCGCCGGTGCGAATTGGACGGAAAATACAGAAGGCCGGACGTGAGGATGAGGGCGGCAGCAAGAACAACGGCGGCCCAGGAGATGAATTTCATGAAACGCGGGGACGAAGCGGGGGTAGGGAAGCGCGGGGTGGAAAACAAGGAGCAGTAAGCTCAAGGGGCATGGTTTCGATAGCTTCCGTTTACCAATGTTGTCACGCCGATTCTTGGAGTGGGTGGCGGGAGGCCCAATGTTCAATCGCCTCCTCAGCAGAATCCGACGCTCTGCTGTGGCGTTGCAGTCGGCCGCGTGTGTGATGGAGAGCAAACGCCATGAGCGTTTCTGAAGCCATGGGGTTGTCTGGTGACCACACGGATATTGCTGTTCAAGCATCCGACAGCACGACGAGGTGCTCGACGCGGGCTGCGCGGAGCGTGGCGGACATCACAGCCCAAGCAGACGTTTCACCTCCCCTTCCAAGCGCGCGCCCCTCGCCGAAGAGCTCAAGTGCGGGGAAGAAGGTGCAGCTCAAATTGGCAAGCGCATTACGACGCTCGTATTCCGAGGAGAAATTCAGGAATTGCGCCATGTCGCCCGGGCCCGCGATCGTTCAGGCGGCGGCGTAGCCTGCCTGCGTGAACCCGATGCCGTTCGTGCCCGCGGGCAGCGCGGACGTGGTGGTGGTCAGGCCGGGCAACGGCACCGTACCAGTGCGGGACACGCGGCCCCTGCCGCCGACGATGGTGCCGCGCAGGTCCCTGTCTCCATAGGGCCGCCGGTCATAGCTGCCTGTCAGCGGGCGATCGCGCAGCGCGATGGCGTTGGCGGTTTCCCAAGAGACGGTGACCGGGCCGCGCAGCACGGGAACGGGCTGAAGGCGGAATCACCAGGATCCGGGAGGGATTGATGGCTTCAACTCAGCGCCAGCCGAGTCCCGGGGCGACGTGGGTGAGGATGGACCTCAGGACGTGCACATTGTATTCCACGCCGAGCTGGTTGGGAATGGTGAGCAGGATCGTGTCCGCCTCGGCGATGGCCTCATCCTTCCGGAGCTGTTCGATGAGCACATCGGGTTCGGCGGCATAGCTTCGACCGAACACGGCACGTGTCGTGGGCTCAATGTATCCAAACTGGTCCGACGGATCATCATCCTGGCCGAAATAGGCGCGATCCCGGTCGTCCATCAGGGCAAAGATGCTGCGGCTGACGGAAACACGGGGAGCCCGCTTGTGGCCCGCTTCCGCCCATGCCGACCGGAAGGCGCGGATCTGGTCAGCCTGCTGGATGTGCAGGGGTTCACCGGATTCATCGAACTTCAGGGTCGAGCTCTGGAGGTGCATGCCATGCCTGGCGGCCCAGACCGCCGTCGCGTTGGTCGCCGATCCCCACCAGATGCGGTCCCTCAATCCGGCGGAGAAGGGTTCGAGCCGCAGGAGTCCGGGGGGATTGGGAAACATCGGGCGCGGGTTGGGCTTGGCGAAGCCCTTTCCGTCGAGAAGCCCGAGGAAGGTCTCGGCGTGG
The DNA here is from genome assembly GCA_964583635.1 of uncultured Opitutaceae bacterium. Classification (GTDB taxonomy): domain Bacteria; phylum Verrucomicrobiota; class Verrucomicrobiia; order Opitutales; family Opitutaceae; genus UBA6669. The sequence continues at coordinate 12,962 of CAZOXB010000095.1, forward strand.
CGGCGGCCCATGCCCGCATCGTCCTCCCCGTCGTTGAGGCGATATCCGAAGTGGCGCCAGCCATCGATCACCTGCTCGGGGGAGCCCCGGCTGATGCCAAGTTGAAGGCGCGAGCCGGCGATGAGGTCGGCGGCGCCGGCATCCTCGACCATGTAGTGGGGATTCTCATACCGCATGTCGATCACCGCGGTGCCGATCTCGATCTTCCTCGTACGGGCACCCACCGCGGCGAGCAGGGGAAAGGGCGAGGCCAATTGTCGCGCGAAATGGTGGACGCGGAAATAGGCTCCATCGATGCCCAGCCGCTCGGCCTCGACCGCGAGGTCGATCGACTGCAGGAGTACGTCGGCGGCGGAGCGCGCCTGGGACTGTGGCGAAGGTGTCCAATGACCAAACGACAGAAAGCCGATTTTCTTCATGGCGTTAAAGCGGTATGCATCAGGAGGCGATTCGCAAGTATCTCACGCTGAGGCGCGGAGACGCGGGGGCTCCAGTTGGGAGTCCGGCCTTCAGGCCGTTCCTGGTAAGATTGAAAGTGGACGCAAAGCTCCGGACGCCTGGACACCGCGTGCTTGCCAGCTTCCGACCCTGGACTAAACCTTTCACGTCATGGCCAGCAATCCGGACATCCGATGGCGGCAACGTTTTCAGAGCTTCGGCCTGGCGTTTGACAACCTTTCGGCTGCGGCCGATCTGGCTGCCACGCGTCCCCTGTCCAACCTTGAGCAGCAAGGGCTCATCCAGGCCTTCGAGTTTACGCACGAGCTGGCGTGGAATGTTCTCAAGGACTATCTCGGGGCGCAGGGTTTCGTTGACATCATCGGCTCGAGGGACGCCACCCGCGAGGCCTTCAAGAACGGGTTGCTTGCCGAAGGCCAGGTATGGATGGACATGATTGCCGCGCGCAATCGCACGACTCATACCTACAACGAAAAGACGGCCCGAGAAATTTCCGCCGCCATTCTCGCCGATTTCGTTCCGCAGTTCAGGGCCTTTCTTGCCAGGTTCAAAACGCTGGAGGCTCGCGCCCCATGACCTCACGCCACGGCATTCCCGAGCACGCTTGGGCTCAAATCATCGCGGTGCTGGCGCAATTTCCGGCTTTGGAGAGCGCGGTGCTTTTTGGTTCCCGTGCCAAAGGGACTTACAAGACTGGTTCGGACATCGACCTCGCTCTCTCCGGCCCGGCGCTCGACTGGCGTGTCATAGGCCGGATATACGATGCGTTGGACGACCTGCTGCTGCCCTACAGCTTCAGCCTGATCCAACATGACGCGGCCACCGATCCCGGCGTGGCCGCG